>NZ_JBEXDB010000031.1:0-51979 GCF_040605575.1 Streptomyces sp. NPDC005566
TCCGGCGCATGGACGAGGGGCCCAACGCGTTGGGCCCCTCGTCCATGCGCCGGACGCTGTTCCGGCAGGCCGTCAGTCGATGCCGCGGCAGATGTGCGGTTCGCTCCCGTCGTCGTCCAGGTCCCCGGCCAGCAGCAGGGGGACCCAGGGGGGTGCCTCGTCCAGCGGTGCGGGTGGCAGCGGCAGGGGCAACTCCACCATGGCGCGGTCCAGCAGCATCGTCTCCATCGACGACTCCTCCTTCGGTAGTGCGCGGTGTGCGAGAGGTACGAGGTGTGCGAGAGGTACGAGGTGTGCGAGAGGTACGCGTGGCGCGGTGTGCGCCGTACGGTCAGGCGTGGCAGGCCGGCAGCCCTCCGTGGAAGGCGACCATCTCCTTGAAGGACGCCGCCACATCGATGCGGGCACCCGGGGCGAGGCCGTCGAGCTCCGCGTACGCGCGGTGCAGGTTCCCGACCAGCCGCTCGGAGTCCAGGAGCCCTGCGAACACCCCGATGTCCGCCTCGCGCGCGGCCTGCAGCGGGCCCACGCCGCGGCGCAGACCGTCCTGGGCGAGCCCCTGGAGCAGCCGGAGGTACGCCTCCGTCGCGTCGATGAGCTCCGTTCCGCCGACCGGGCCGTGCCCGGGGACCACCACCGCGGGCCCGAGCGCCCGCAGCCGCTCCAGGGCCCGCAGCGAACCGGTGACCGACCCCATCAGGATGTACGGGGTCACCCCCGACCAGACGACGTCGCCGGTGAACAGGACCGCGCGCTCGGGCACCCACGCCACGATGTCGTTCGCCGTGTGGGCGGGCCCCACGTGCAGGAGTTCGGTGCGCAGCCCGTCGCCGTGCAGCGTGAGTTCGTCCCGGAAGGTGAGGGTGGGCAGCGTCAGCGGGGTCTCGCCCCACTCCACGTCCGGCCACAGGTGGCGCAGGCCGAGGCCCGCCTCCCGGGTGTCGGCCCGCGTTCCCGCATGGGCCACGACCACCGCGCGGGGGGTGAACTGGCCGTTGCCGAAGGTGTGGTCGCCGTGGAAGTGCGTGTTGACGACGTAGTCCGGACCGCCGGGCACGATCCGGGCGACCTCCTCCCGCAGCCGCCGGGTGCGGGACTCGGTCGCCGCCGTGTCCACCAGGACGGAACGGCCCCCGCCGGCGACCAGGCCCGCGTTGTTGAGACACCAGCCGCCCTCCGGCTGGACGAAGGCGTACACGTCCTCGGCGACCGGCACCAGGGAGCCCGGCGGTGCCACCCGCGGGGCCTGGGCCGTCGTCACGCGCCCTCCTCCTTCGCGGCGGCGGGCAGCCGGCCGAAACGGCCCTGGTGGAAGAGGAGCGGGTCGGGGGCGGACAGGCCGCCGGACAGGGCGACCACCCTGCCGATGAGGAGCGTGTGGTCCCCTGCGGCGTACTCCGCGTCCAGGACGCATTCGACGTAGGTCTCCGCTTCAGGCAGTACGGCGTTGCCGGTGACGCCCTCCTCGGCGGACAGCCGCAGCATCGCCGCCCGGCCCTCGGAGCGGTCGGGGCGGCAGAACTCCTGCGCCAGGTCGCGCTGCGCCTCCGTCAGCACGTTCACCGCGAAACTCCCGGCGCGCGAGATCCGCGGCCGCATCCGGCCGTCGGCCTTCACGGACACCAGGATCAGCATCGGGTCGAGCGACACCGAGGTCAGACTGTTGAGCGTCATGACGATGGTGTCGTCGCCGCTGCCCTGGGTGAGCAGGGTGACGCCCGTGGGGAATCGGCCCATCGCGGTACGGAAGGCGGCCACGTCGGGTTCGGCCAGCAGTGCGCCGGTGGTCACAGCGGTCATGTCAGGTACTCCGATTCTGCTCGTGCCATCAGGGCCATGAGGGGGTACGGGCGGGCTCAGTAGTTGCCGAGTCCGCCACAGACGTTCAGTGCCTGGGCGGTGATCGATCCGGCGATGTCGGAGGCCAGGTAGCCGACCAGGCCGGCCACCTCCTCGGGGGTGGAGTAACGGCCCAGCGGGATCTTCGCGTTGAACTTGTCCTGGATCTCCTGCTCGCTCACCCCGTAGTGGCCCGCGTAGCCCTGGCGTACGCGCTGCGCCATCGGCGTCTCGACATAGCCGGGGCAGACGGCGTTCACGGTGATCCCGGTCGGGGCGAGCTCCTTGCCCACGGCCTTGGTGAAGCCGATCACGCCGTGCTTGGAGGCCGAGTAGGGCGCGGCGAGTTCGACGCCCTGCTTGCCGCCGGTGGACGCGATGTTGATGATCCGGCCCCAGTCGCCGTCCCGCATCAGGCCGGCCTTGAGCACCTCGCGGGTGACGCGGAAGGTGCCGTTCAGATTGGTCTCGATCACGTCGTCCCAGAGCGAGTCCTCCATCTCGGCCGTCACACCGCCGCCGCCCCGGCCCGCGTTGTTCACGAGGATGTCGATCCGCCCGTACTCGGCGACCGCGGCCCGAACGGCCTCCTGGATCTGCTCCAGGGACGTCACGTCGCACACCGTGCCGGCCACTTCGAGGCCCTCTTCACGGAGCTGCTTGACCACGGTGCGTACGCTCTCGGCGCTGCGTGCCACACCGAACACCGCGACCCCCTGCCGGGCGAGCAGCTCGGTCACGGCCAGGCCGATACCGCTGGTCGCACCGGTGACGAAGGCAACTCGTCGTCCCGCGTCTGTCATCGTGCTCTCCCCATCGTTCGTGTCGAACCTGTCCAGGAGTTCGAAGGTGGGCCCGTCTCCTTGCGGGGTTCTCGCACGCCGGTGGACCCGGGGTGGAGGCCCGGCCCTCCAGCCGAACTCGACACGGGGCCTAGCGCCGGCCGTCAGCGTGGGCGCCAATTCGATGCGGCGACCGGGCGGACACCCGGCTGGAGCGAGGAGGCCCCGTGCCCGAGCAGACGCAGACCCTGCCCGACGTCAGGAAGTCGGTGACCGTGGCGGCGACGCCCGACCAATGCTTCAAGGTCTTCACCGAGCGTCCCGTGGACTGGTGGCCGCCGAGCCACATCCTGGTGCGCAAGGAGCGGGCCGGCCTGGCCTTCGAGGCAGGCGTGGGCGGGCGCTACTACGAGTGGGACGTGGAGGGCACCGAGATCGCCTGGGGACGGGTCCTGGAGTGGGTGCCCGGCCGCCGTGTCGCCATGACCTGGCGGATCGACCCCAACTGGCAGTCCATCCCCACCGACGACGGGGCGAGCCAGATCGAGGTGGACTTCGAGGCCGTCGACGGGGGCCACACCAAGGTGTCGCTCGCGCACGTCAAGCTGGACCGGCACGGCCCGGGCGCCGAGCGGATCTTCAAGGCGCTGGACGGACCGAGCCCGGGCGAGACGCTGGAGCGCTTCGCGCAGGCCGTCGCAGACGGGGCCGGAGCATGAGCATCGACGGAAGCGTCATCGACGCCCCGGCCTCCCCTGCGGCCGCGGACACGGGCCTGGTCCCGGCAGCCGACCGGCTGCGGCTCCTCGCGGCGCTGCACGCGGCCGACGCGGACACCGGGCGCAGCCTGTCCCGTGAGGTCACCGACGCGATACGCGAGGCCGGGTTCGCCCGGCACTTCGTGTCCGCCCGCTTCGGCGGCACGGAGGGCTCCTTCGCGGAGCTGACCCGGGCCGTCGTCTCCGTCGGCGAGGGCTGTGCCGCCTCGGCCTGGTGTGCGTCGCTCGCCGCGTTCTCGGCGCGCTTCGCCTCCCACCTGCCCGAGGAGGGCCATCAGGCGCTGTGGGGTGTCGGCCCCGACACGGTCGTGGCGACCGGCCTGATGCCCGCGGGGCGGGCCAGGCCCGTGGACGGCGGCTGGCAGGTCACCGGCCAGTGGGCGTACGTCAGCGGCATCGACTTCGCGGACTGGGCGATGGTCTGCGCGGCGGTCGGAGGCGGTGAGGGCCCGCCGCAGCTGCGCTTCTTCACGATGCCCCGGGGCGCGTACACCGTGCGCGAGACCTGGGACAGCGTCGGCATGCGGGCCACCGGCAGCCACACGGTCGTCGTCGACGACGTGTTCGTACCGGCGCACCTGTCCTTCGACCGCACCGACATGCTCACCGGTCGCAACGCCACCTCCCAGGTGGCCTCCCACAACGTGCCCTTCCAGGCCGTGGGCGGGCTCACCTTCATCGCTCCCGTCGTCGGCGCCGCCACCGGCGCCCTGGCGGCGTGCGCGGGATCCATCACCGGCCGGCGGCGCAACCAGACCGCCGAACTGACCATGGTCCGGGCGTCCGGGCGGGTCGACGCGGCACGTCACCTCGTGGCGGAGAACGCCCACGTCCTGGACGAGCGGCTGTTCACCCCCGAGCACATGGCGCGCAACGAGCGCAATGCCACCTATGCCGCGGAGACCCTCCGCGAGGCGGTCGCGCTGCTGGTCGGCGCGGCCGGCACCGGGGGCCTCGGCGAGGGGCACGCCCTGCAGCGGATCTGGCGGGACATCACGTCGGCGACCAGCCACGTCGCGCTTCAGTACGACACGGCGGCCCGGAAGAACTACTCGGCCGTTCTGCTCGGCCCCGCCGAGTGAGCTGAGCCACCGCACGGCGGGAGGGGGCGTCCGGGTTGTTCCGGGCGCCCCCTCCCGCGTGTTCTCCGGGCCCCACAAGGCCCCGAAGGCATCTCGACGGACTCCAGTTCGGGGCGACTTGGCCTCCATCGGCGGTCCGTACGTTGAGGCCCGACCCGTAACGCCCCAAGCGGAGGTTTCGTCGTGACAGTCACCCAGGAGACAGCCACCCAGGAGACGGCGCCCCAGGGCACCGGCTGCCCGGTGGCCGGCACGTTCCCCTTCACCGGATCCAGCTACCGCGGCCCGGCTCCCGCGTACGGCCGCCTGCGCACCGAACAGCCGGTGGTGAAGGTGCCCACCGCGGGAGGTGTGGACGCCTGGCTGATCACCCGGTACGAGGACGTGCGCCGGCTGTCCGCCGACCCCCGGCTCAGCCGCGCCCAGGCCTGCGGCGAAGGCGCCCCCCGGGTGGGCGGCACGATGCACACCACCCCCGAGATGATCATTTCGCTGGACGCCCCCGAGCACTCGCGGCTGCGCAAACTGGTCGCCGGCGCGTTCACCATGCGGCGGGTCGAGCGCATGCGGGAGAACGTCCAGCGGGTCACGGACGAGCTCCTCGACGACATGGAGGCCAAGGACGGCGCCGTGGACCTCGTCCAGCAGCTGGCGGTGCCGCTGCCGCTGACCGTCATCGGTGAGCTCCTGGGCGTGCCGTCCGAGGACCTGCGGGAGTTCGAGCAGTGGGCCCGTGCCTTCGCGACCGTCGACGACCGGGCCGGCGGCGAGGCGTCCCTGCACGCCCTGGGCAAGCTCAGCGAGTACATCGTCGGGCTGATCGCCGAGAAGCGGGCCAACCCCTCCGACGACATGCTGTCCGAGCTCATCGCGGCCCGCGACGACGACGACCGGCTCAGCGAGCCGGAGCTGGTCACCTTCGGCTTCACCCTGATCGGGGCCGGTTTCGACACCACGGCCAACCAGCTGGCCAACTCCGTACTGGCCCTGCTGGTCGACCACCAGGAGCAGTGGCGCTACCTGGTCGAGGACCACTCCCGCATCCCGAAGGCGGTCGAGGAACTCCTGCGTCACGTCAACCTGTTCGCCACCGACACCTCCGGCTTCCCGCGCATCGCGGCGGAGGACATCGAGGTCGGCGACGTGACGATCCCGAAGGGCGACGCGGTCCTGCTCTCCCTCGCCTCGGCCAACCGGGACGCGGACGTCTTCGACGAGCCGGACCGGCTCGACCTGGGCCGTGAGCGCAACCCGCACATCTCCTTCGGCCACGGGATGCACTACTGCCTGGGCAAGCACCTGGGGCGCATGGAGATGGAGATCGCCATCGAGGGCCTCGTACGGCGCTTCCCGGACCTGAAGCTCGCCGTCCCGGAGAGCGAACTGCCCTGGCACACCGGGGAGATCAACCACACGCTGACCAGCCTCCCGGTCGTGCGGGGCAACTGACCCGGCAGACCCTCGGGAACGGCTCCGTCAGACAGTCCAGGAGCGGTCCCGGCCCCCTCATCCTCCTTCACGGACAGGAAGGAGGACGAGGGGGCCGGGACCGTTCCCGTATGCCCGCGCGCACGGTGGAACGACCCACGCCCGCCACCCCGCTCGCAGGAGCGGGAGGCGGGCGCGTGGGGGTGAGATGCGGGCTTCGCGGAAAGGCGGTCAGGAAGCCGGGGCCGCGGAGACCCGGGTCGCGGTGGAGTCGACGTTGATCGGGCCCTGCGGCGGACCGGCCTCGCTGACCGTGACGAAGGCGTAGGCGGAGGTGCTGAAGGTCCTGCCGGATATCCTGCCCATGTGGACGGCCTGGACATTGCCCAGAACGGCGCCGCCCTCCGCGCCCCCGTGGGTGATGTAGAAGGCGATGGTTCCGTCCTTCTTCTCCGTCCAGAAACCGGTGGCCTCGTACAGCGGCTCGCCGTTCTCGTCCGGCGGGCCCTCGGCCGACAGCTGGTGGTCCGCGCGGAAGACGAACCGCGGGGTGGTGGTGGACACACCGTCGGGCGCGTGGACGTTGACCGTGAGATCCCAGACCCCGGCCAGCGACAGCGGGGCACGCGGGTGGCGTGCGGTCTCACCGGCGGCCGCCGACGCGGTGCCGAAGCCGGCCAGGACCGCGAGCACGGCCAGCCAGACGCCGAGGACCTGCAGGGTGACCGGACGGGGGCGCCGGGACGGCGCGGGGAGCGTCGCGCCCGCGGGCGCCGACGTGGTTTCAGGCATGGACGGACAGCCTTTCCTGGGTGGTTGTGCGGGACGGTGAAGCCGTGGGGGTGGTGGTGCCGCGGGGGAGTCTCTTGAGGTCGAAGCCCGGCTCGCGGACGGTCTCGGGCGACAGATCGGTGCCGGCCGTGAGCAGCCGCCGGGCTATGCCGTGGTCCGCGGGGCGGTTCACCGACTCGACGCCGGTCAGGCGGCCCTCGCGGAAGCAGAAGACGGAGAACTTTCCGTCGGCGCGGTCGCCCACGGTGACCGTCTCGTCGTGGCCCGCCGTCAGCCCCGCGATCTGCAGCCGCAGCGCGTACTGCTCGGACCAGAACCAGGGCACGGCGGTGTACGCGTAGGGCTCGCCGCAGATCGCCGCGGCCACGCACTTGGCCTGGTCGGAGGCGTTCTGGACGGACTCCACCCGGACATGGCGGCCGGCGTGCGGGCTCGGGAAGCGCGCGCAGTCACCGAGGGCGAAGATGTCCGGGTCGCTGGTGCGCAGCTGCGCGTCCACGACGACGCCGTCACCGACGAGAAGGTCCGCGGCGAGGGCCAGTTCGATGTTCGGCAGGACACCGACGCCGACCACGATGAGGTCCGCGGCGATCCGCTCGCCGCCGTCCAGCTCCATGACCTGGACCCGGCCCTCCCCGTCGCCGAAGAGTGCGATCACCTCGCGGCCCAGCAGGACGCGTACGCCCCGCTCGCGGTGCTCGGCGACGATCCGGTCCGACACCGTGGGGGTGAGCGCGCGGGCCAGGGCCCGGGGCTGCGCCTCCACCACCGTCACCTCGTGGCCGAGGCCGCGGGCGGTCGCCGCCACCTCCAGGCCGATGAAACCGGCTCCGACCACGACGAGTCTGCGGGGCGGCCCGCTGAGCCGCAGCCGCAGGTCCTCGGCGTCGGCCAGGCCGCGCAGCGACAGCACCCCGGTCAGCGAGGCGCCGGGCACGGGCAGGGTGCGGGGCCGGGAACCGGTCGCCAGGACGAGGTTGTCGTACGGCAGCCGCAGTCCGGAGTCCAGGAGGACGGTGCGGCGCTCGCGGTCGAGGGAGGCCACCCGGTCGCCGGGCAGCAGCTCGATGTCCTGCTCGGTGTAGAACGACGGGGGCCGCAGCGCGATCTCCTCGGCCGGCACCGTGCCCGCCAAGTAGCCCTTGGACAACGGCGGCCGGTAGGACGGCCCGGGCGGCTCGTCGCCGATGAGCGTGATCCGGCCCCGGAAGCCCCGGCTGCGCAGGGCGCAGGCGGTGTCGAACCCCGCCTGGCCCGCGCCGACCACGACGACCGCGTGCGCGGCCATCAGCTCTGCGCCTCGGGCAGGTGGACCAGCAGTCCGTCGATCTCGTCACCGACGGGCAACTGGCAGCTCAGCCGGCTGAACTCGGTGCGCTCGCAGGCCGTGCCGTACAGCACGTCGTCCTCGACGGAGTCCATCTCGGGGAGCGGCAGTGTGTTCGCCTCGTCGACGTACACATGGCAGGTGCCGCACTGGGCGGAGCCGCCGCACTGGGCCTCGATGCCCTCGACGTTGTTGAGCTTCGCACCGCGCATGACCGTGTTGGGCGCCTGGACGTCGACGATGGTGACGGTACCGTTCGGATGCTTGTAGGTGATTTTGGCCATGGCGAGCTCTCCTCGTGGAATGTCGGCCGGCCGTGCAGAAGTACGGCTCCGGACTGTGGGATACGTCCCTGCAGTCCCGGTGGAGGGGATCTCGACCGCGCGGGCCCGCACGACCTCGGCGCCCCGCGGCCCGCACGACCTCGGCGCCACGCGGGGCGGACCGGCGCTCCAGCGCGCGTCGACACGCGGTCCGGCGGCAGTCCATCGACGGGGCGCAGCGTGCCCGCATGACTGTGACCGATCGGACGCGACAGACGCCCGCCCCGCCCGGCAGGGCCGCCCCCCGGACCGGGCTGGTGCTCGTCGCCTGCTGTCTGGGCCAGTTCATGAACGTGCTCGACGCCTCGGTGGTGAACGTGGCGCTGCCCGTCATCGCGGGCGACCTGGACTTCGACCGGCACAACCTGCAACTCGTCAACAACGCCTACACCGTGGTCGTCTGCGGCTTCCTGCTGCTCGGCGGACGGCTCGCGGACCTGTTCGGCCAGCGCAGGATCTTCCTGTGCGGAGTCGCCCTGTTCACGCTCGCCAGCGCGGTCGGGGGAATGGCCGACGCCCCGGGGACGCTGATCCTCGCCCGTGCCTTCCAGGGGCTCGGCGCCGCCGTCATGGCGCCCGCCACGCTCACCGTGCTCGGCACGACCTTCACCGAACCGGGCGCACGGGCACGGGCCTTCGGATGGTGGAGCGCCGTCTCAGGGACAGCAGGGGCGGTCGGGGTGCTCGCCGGCGGGGTCATCACCGAGTGGCTCTCCTGGCGGTGGATCTTCCTGATCAACGTCCCCATCGGGATCGCCCTGCTCGCCGCCGTCCGCTGGGTGGTACCGGAGACCCGGCCGCAGGGCGAGGGCCGCGCCCACCGCCGTCTCGACCTGCCCGGTGCCGTCACAGTCACGCTCGGGCTGATGAGCACCGTGTACGGGGTCTCGGAGTCGCACCTGCACGGCTGGGGTTCCGTACGGGTGCTCGGACCGCTGCTGACCGGCGCCGCGCTGCTAGCCGCCTTCCTGGTGATCCAGGCACGGTTCGCCCGGCACCCCCTGGTGCCGCTCGGAATCTTCCGCAACCGCTCCGTGGCCGCCGCCAACCTCGTCGCCTTCTTCGGCATCGCCGCCCTCTTCAGCACCTTCTACTTCTTCACCCTGCTGCTCCAACAGGTGCTCGGCTACAGCCCGCTGGTCACCGGCCTGAGCTATCTGCCCCTGTCCCTGGGTATGGCGCTCGGCGGCTGGGGCATCGCCTCCGTGGTACCCCGCACCGGGCCGCGCCCGGTCCTGCTCGGCGGCCTCGGGCTGTCGGCCGCCGCGCTGTTCTGGCTCGCCCGGCTGGACGCGGGCGCCACGTACACCGTGGACGTCCTGGGCCCGGCCGTGCTGCTCGGCTTCGGCATGGGCGCGGTGCTCAACGCCACGACGAACGCGGCCACCGCCGGGCTCCCCGCCCATCAGGCCGGGCTGGCCTCCGGGCTGCTCAACACCACCCGGCAGCTCGGCAGCGCGGCCGGCCTGGTGACCCTGGCCGCGCTGTCCGCGGCCCGTATCGACGCCCGCGTCGCCGCCGGGGCGGACACCACGGACGCCCTCGCCTCCGGCTACGGACTGGCGCTCACCTGCGCGGCCCTGTTCGCGGTGGCCGGGCTGGTGGCGGCCCTGTTCGTGCCGGTCCGGGAACGTTCCAGTACCCCTCGAGGCACACATAAGAGTCTGGCGGCCTGACGAGAACGGAGGTTTGCGGTGGTGAGCGAGTTCCACACACAGCGGCCGGCATGGTCGCCCGCACCGGACGACGACCGGACCGAGCACGCGACGATCGAGGTCCCCCGCGACTACACCGACCCGGGAGGCGAGCGGATCACACTCGCCCTCAGCCGCCGCCGCGCCACCGACAAGGCGCGGCGGCGCGGTGTCCTGCTGGCCGTCAACGGCGGCCCCGGCGGCGACTGGGGGCACGGCCTCGGCCTGCCCGGCAAGTTCGCCGGAACCCCGCTGGAGGAGGTCTACGACCTCATCGGCTTCGACCCGCGCGGAACCGCCGGATCGACCCGGCTGTACGCCGAAGTGGCCGTTCCCTCACAGCCGTTCGACTCCCGGCCGCCGGACGGCGTGTTCGCCGGACTGGCCGAGGACATGCGGCTGCGCGAGGAGGCCTGTGCACGGGGCGGCGGGGACCTGCGCCCGCACATCAGCACCCCCAACACCGCCCGGGACATGGACGTGATCCGTGCCGTCCTGGGCGAGGAGCGGATCAGCTTCGTCGGGTACGCGTACGGCGCCTACGTCGGGGCCGTCTACGGCAGCCTCTTCCCGGCCGGACTGGACCGGCTGGTCCTGGACTCCTGCGTCGGCCCGCAGTGGACGTGGCGCGAGCAGTTCCTCCAGCAGGGCGACGCCGTCCAGCACAACGTCGACCTGTGGGCCCGCTGGACCGGCGAGCGGCACGGCAGCTTCGCCGTCGGCGCCTCGGCCGAGCAGGTGCTCACCACCGTCGAGGAGGCGGTCGCCGCCCTGGAGTCGCTGCCCCAGGACGCCGTACGGCTGCGGACCCTGTTCGACGGGGCCGTGGGCAACCGGGCGGCCGACCGCGGCAAGTGGGCCTCCCTCGCCGTCCTGGTCGCCGGGGTGCACCGGGCGGCCAGGGAGGGCGACCCGGACGCCTGCCGCGAGCTGCTCGCCGAACAGGGCACCTGGCGGCCCGCGGACAGCGAGGGCGATCTGCGCGTCGGCGTCCTGGAGGCCATCACGCTGGAGCACGCCTGGCCGTCCGACCTGGAGGTGTACTACCAGGACATGCGGGAGTTCCGTAAGCGGTTCCCGTACGGCTACGGGGTGCTCAGGGCCTCGCCGTGGGTGGGCGCCTTCCGCGCGTTCGAGGCCGCCGAGGAGCCGGTGCGGATCACCCGCGACGGCTACGCCCCCGGCCTGATCGTGCAGGCCGACGGCGACCCCATGGACCACTACGACGGCGGCGTCGCCATGGCCGAGCTCGTCGGTCACCATCTGCTCACCGTCGAGGACTCGGGGGAGCACGAGGTGTACGTGCTGGGCGGCAACCCGCACGTCGACGCCGTCGTGCACCGCTATCTCGTGGACGGCACCCTGCCGCCCGCACGCTCCGCCGTCCCGGGCCGCACCCCCCGCCCGGACGTCCCGGCGGACGCGGCCTGAGCGGGTCGAGTCCGAAGCAACCCCGTGTCCAGCAGCGCCTTCTACGGTGCCGCGCAACCGTGTCAACTGTGGAGGTGCTGTTGTGTCCGTGACCGAGTACGGGAGCGAGTCCGTGACCGATGAGGGCCGGGACATGAAGGTGTTCCCCCTCGCCGGCTCGTCCTACCGCTGCCCCGCCCCGCAGTACGCCGGGCTGCGGGCCGGGCAGCCGGTCGTACGGGTGCGTACCGAGGGCGGCGTGGACGCCTGGCTCGTGACCGCCTACGACGAGGCCCGGGAGGCGCTGGCCGATCCCCGGCTGAGCCGGGCCGAGACCGTGAAGCCCGGTGCACCCCGGATCGGCGGGGCGATGACCTCGACGCCCGAAATGATCATTTCGATGGACGGGGCCGAGCACTCCCGGCTGCGCCGGCTCGCGGCCGGGGCGTTCACCGCCCGGCGCATCGAGCAGATGAGGCCGGGCATCCAGCGGATCGCGGACGGGATGCTGGACGACCTCGCCGGGTCCGGCGGACCGGTCGACCTGGTGGAGCGGTTCACCGTACCCATGCCACTGACCGTCATCGGTGAGCTGCTGGGCGTGCCGATGAGGGTCCTGCGGCTGTTCGCCGCCAACGCACGGGACTTCGTCACCGTCGACGACCAGGGCGAGGACTCGGACTCCGTCAACGGACTGGCCAAGCTCAACGAGTACATGGTCGAGGTCGTCGCGGAGAAGCGCGAGAACCCCACCCAGGACCTGCTGTCGGATCTGATCACGGCCAGGGACAGCGGGGACCGGCTCAGCGAGACGGAGCTGGTGACGTTCGCCTTCACCCTGATCGGTGCGGGCTTCGACACCACGGCCAACCAGCTCGCCAGTTCCGTCCTGGCGCTCATCGCGCACCACCGGGACCAGTGGAACTGGCTGGCCGAGGACCGCTCCCGGATCCCGAAGGCGGTCGAGGAACTGCTGCGGCACGTCAACCTCTTCTCCACGGACTCGGCCGGCAACCCGCGCATCGCCGTGGAGGACATGGAGCTCGGCGGGGTGAAGATCGCCAAGGGGGACGCGGTGGTCATCGCCATCTCGGCGGCCAACCGCGACGAGAGGGTCTTCCCCGACCCGGACCGCCTCGACCTCGGCCGCTCCCACAACCCGCATCTCTCCTTCGGCCACGGCATGCACCTGTGCCTGGGCAAGCAACTGACCCGGATGGAGCTGGAGATCGCCATCGACGGCCTGGTCCGGCGCTTCCCCGACCTCAGGCTCGCGGTGCCCGAGAGCGAGGTCCCCTGGCACCTGGGCGGGATCAACCACGCCCTGGAGACCCTGCCGGTCACCTGGGGATCCTGATCCGGGAACACAGCAGTCGAGCCCCTGCCCGGGAAGGGCGGGGGCTCGACTGCTGTGCGGGGCGACGCGGTCAGCCGGTGGGCGCGTCCTGCTGGACCTGGGTGGGGTCCGCCCCGGCGATCCAGGCGTCCATGGACGGCTTCATCAGGGTGTTGAGCAGCTCGACGCGGATGCCGCCGAGCCCGCGGTGGTAGACCCACATCAGGGTGCCGTCCGTCTCGGTGTCGTTGGAGGCCTCCACCTCGAAGCCGAGCTCCACGAGCGCCGCGGAGGTCGCCTCGATCCGGTCGTTCTCGGCCCAGTAGCCCACGTGGTGGGCCCCGTTGCTGCCGTCGGACACCCAGACGGTGCCCGGGATGGCCTCGACGAGTTCGAGCCGCGGCTCCTCCAGCGAGAGCACGAAGCGCTGGTCGCCGTGCTGGAGGCCGCCCGGGGTACGTGCCGTCACCTGGAGCTCCATCACGCTGGTCCAGCGGTAGCCCGCCAGTTCGCTCAGCGTCTTCATCGCCAGGTCCAGGTCCTCCACGACCAGACCGGTGTGGAACAGGGCCTCGGGGCTGAGCACCGGGCCCGGTGCGGGGCTGCCGTCCTGCCGGTCCACTGTCTGCGACATCGGTGTGCCGTCCTTTCCTTCTCCGTGTTCGGTTCGTGGGCCCGGGTGGGCTCAGACCTGCTTCGCGCGTACGAGATCGGCGCCGCCGTCCATCGTGAGGATCTGGCCCGTCATCCACGCGCTGCTCGGCGCGGCGAGCAGAGTGATCCACTGCGACACGTCCTCGGGGACGCCCGTCACACCCAGCGGCACGCTCTTCGCCGCCTGCGCGAAGAGCTCGTCCACCTGCTCGGGGGGCATGCCGTGGCTCTCGTACACCTCGGTACGCACCCAGCCGGGAGCCACCGCGTTCACCCGGATGCCCTTCGGGGCCAGCTCCAGTGCCCAGGAGCGGGTGAAGGTGTTCACCGCGGCCTTGCTCGCCGCGTACACCGAAGCCATCGGGGTCGGGTTGTGGCCGGCCGGACTGGTGACGAACACGATGCTTCCGCCCGGCGAACGGAGCGCCGGGAGCAGCCGGTTGGTGAGGATCACGGTGCCGAGCACATTGACGTCGAAGAGCGCGCGGGCCGCCTCGGTGTCGATGCTGCCGGCCGCGCCGATGGTGTGGATCCCGGCGTTGTGCACCAGGACGTCGAGGGATCCGCCCAGCGCGCCGACCGCCTCGGCGACCGCGTCCGCGCCGCTCTGCGTGCTCACGTCGGCGCGGACCGGGACGATGGCCGGGTGCAGTGCCGCCACCTCCGCCAGCCGGTCGGCACGGCGCCCGGTGACGATGACGCCGGCGGCGCCCTGCTTGGCGAAGTCGAGGGCGGTGGCACGGCCGATGCCGGTGGCACCGCCCGTGACCACGACGTACTGGTTCGTGAACGGATGGTTGGTCATGCTCCGTCCTTTCAGGTCGGCTCGGGAGAGGGGGGATCAGACGTAGATGGACTTCGACGTCCAGTCCGGGGCGGGCAGTGCCTTGCGGTCCGCCTTGCCGTTCCCGGTGATGGGCAGCTCCGCCAGCGAGACGAAGGCCGCGGGGATCATGTGCTCGGGCACGCGCTCGCGCAGGTACGAGCGCAGCGCACGCCGGTCGAGGGTGTCGGCCTCCTGCACGACCCAGGCCACCAGCCGGCGGTCGCCCAGGTGGCTCTCCCGGACGCCGACCGCGGCGCCGCGCACCTGCGGATGGGCGGCCAGGACGCTCTCGAGCTCACCGGGCTCGATGCGGAAGCCCCGCAGCTTGAACTGGTCGTCGTTGCGGCCGAGGAACTCGATGACCCCGTCGGGGCGCCGCCTGGCCAGGTCGCCGCTGCGGTAGTACCGCCCGGCCGCGCCGTCCCAGGGGGCGGTGACGAAGGCCTTGTCCGTGAGGTCGGGGCGCCGCCAGTAGCCCCGGGACACTCCCGCGCCGCCGATCCACAGCTCGCCGGGGGTTCCGTCGGGCAGCGGCAGGCCGGAGTCGCCGACGATCCGGACGTCGACGTTCTGCAGCGGGGTGCCGATCGGCACGGAGTGGCCGAGGTCCTCCTGTACGCCGATCCGGTGGCAGACGGCGAAGGTGGTGGTCTCCGTCGGCCCGTATCCGTTGACGATTCCGCAGCCGGGCACCGCGGCCTGCAGTTCGCGGATGTGCGGGACGGAGAGCACGTCGCCGCCGGCCAGCACCGTGCGCAGCCCGCCGAAGGCCTTCACGTCCACATCGATCTGCCGGTGGAAGAGCGCGGCCGTCAGCCAGAGCACGGTGATGCCCTCGTCGCGCAGCAGTGCGCCGAGCTCCTCGGCCTGGATCTGCCGCGGCGGGGCGAGCACCAGCCGGGCCCCGTTGAGGAGGGCGCCCCAGATCTCGAACGTGGCGGCGTCGAAGGCGACGGGCGCGAGCTGCAGGATCCGGTCCTCGGGTCCCAGGTCCACGTAGTTGGGGTCCGTCACCAGGTTCGTGATGTTGCGGTGCTCGACCATGACGGCCTTCGGGCGGCCCGTGGATCCCGAGGTGTACATCAGATAGGCGAGGTCCTCGGGGCGGACCGTGGAGGTCTCCGGCGGCAGCGGCAGGTCCGCCGCGGGGCGGGCCGATACCCGCAGGACCGGGACGCCGTACGGGGCGAAGCGGCCGGCGTCGTCCGGCTCGCACAGGACGGCACGCACCTCGGCGTCCGCGAACACCTCGGCCACCCGTGCGGCCGGGTCCTCGAGACCGATGGGCACGAACGCCGCACCGGCTCCCAGCACGCCGAGCAGCGCGGCGACGAGTTCGGGGGAGCGCTCCAGGCAGACCGCGATCCGGTCGCCCGCCGTCGCCCCCGCGCGGTCCGTGAGCTCCCGCGACACCTGGCGCGCCCAGCGGTCGAGCTCCGCGTAGGTCAGGTGGTCGTCACCGGCGGAGACCGCCACGGTGTCGGGGGCGTCGGCGGCCCGACGGCGAAACGCTGCGACTACCGATGTCATCGGCCTGTCTCCTCTCGAGGTGCCCGGGGCGGCAGGGTCTGCGAACCGGCTCGAATGCCGGTGGAACCGGCCGTGTCGCCACCCGGGTCGAGGCATGCGCGAGTGCGGCCCTGTTCACTGAATTGCCGGCTCCGCTTAGGGCCCGTCCGACCCTGATCCGCCGGACGGGCCCGCAGGAACGACGTTCTGCGTCGGCCACCCCACCATCCGGGCCGGTACCGCACTCGACGGGAGTACCACCGTGACCATTCTCGTAACCGGGGCACGCGGCAACGTCGGCCGCCGCGTCCTCGACCGCCTGCACTCCGCGGGCCACACCCTGCGCGCATCCGGCCGTACGCCCGGGGAGTTGAGCGTTCCGGCCGGAGTGGACACCGTCCGACTGGACCTGAACAGTCCGGACACCTTCGAAGCCGCCCTCCGCGGCGTCGACAAGGTGTTCCTGTACGCCGAGTCCGACGGTGCGAAGGACTTCTTCGCCGCTGCGGCCGGGGCCGGTGTCCGGCACGTCGTCCTGCTGTCCTCGTCCACGGTCGGCGGCCCGGACGCCGAGACCGACGCCCTGGCCCTGCTCCACGCGGCGGTCGAGGACGCGCTCGCCGCGTCGGCGCTGCCGGGCACCGTCCTGCGGCCGGGCGCCTTCGACGGCAACGCGTTCGGGTGGAGCGACGCCATCCGCAGGGGACAGCCCGTCGAACTGCCGTACGCGGAAGCCCAGATCGCGCCCATCCACGAAGGCGACATCGCCGACGTCGCCGCAGCCGCCCTGACCGACGAGACGCATCTCGGCCGCACCCTCACCCTCACAGGGCCGCAGTCGCTGACCTTCCGTGAGCAGATCGGCATCCTCGGGGAACTCCTCGGGCGCGAGATCCCGGTGCGAGAACTCACCCGGGACCAGGCGGTCGAGCAGATGGGCCGGTTCATCCCGGCGCCGATCATCGCCTCCCTCCTCGGCCAGTGGGCCACGGCGGTCGGGCAGCCGGCCGCGATCAACCACACCGTGGAGGACGTCACCGGCCGGCCGGCGCGGACCTTCCGTCAGTGGGCCGGGGAGAACCTCGGCGCGTTCGCCGCCCAGGACTGATCGAGCGGGTCTCAAGAAGAGACTGCGAAGGTGCCCTCAGATTGCTCCTAAGCCGGTGGGCCGGGCGTCGTCCGCCCGGCCCACCGTCGAACCGAGGGGCATGTCCGTGACTTGGAGGTCCGGAATGTACGACGTCATCGTGGTGGGGGCTCGCGTTGCGGGTGCCGCCTCCGCTCTGCTCCTGGCGCGGGCGGGCCATCGGGTGCTGCTCGTCGACCGGGCGCGGTTCCCCAGTGACACGCTCTCCACGCACTACATCCACCAGCCCGGGATCGCACGGCTCGCCCGCTGGGGGGTGCTCGACGCGGTCCGCGCCACCGGCTGCCCGGCGCTGGACAGGACCATCTACCAGGTCGAGGACGTCCGGCTGGACGGCGGCACCGTGCCGCACGAGGGACAGTCGGCCGCGTACGCACCGCGCCGGTACCTGCTGGACCAGATCCTGGTCGACGCGGCCGTGGCCGCCGGTGCGGAGTTCCGGGACGGCTGCTCCGTGTCCGGCCTCGTCTTCGACGGGGACCGCGTCGTCGGGGTCAAGTGCCGCTCGGCGGAGGGCAAGCCGGTCGAGGAGCGGGCCCGACTCGTGGTGGGTGCGGACGGGATGCGGTCGGCGGTGGCCAAGGCCGTCGACGCCCCGTACACGGTCCAGGACCCGCTGATGTCCTGCATCTACTTCACCTACTGGCAGGGCATCAAGTCCCAGTTCGAGCTGTACGAGCGGCCCGGCCGCTGGATCGGCGCGATACCGACCAACGACGACGCCACCCTGATCGCCGCGTACTTCCCGCAGGCGGAGTTCAACCGGGTGCGCGGCGACGCGCTGGAGCACTACCTGGAGAACATCCGCACCACCGCGCCGGACCTGTACGCGCGGGCGATGGACGGCGGCGAACGCGTCGAGCGGCTGCGCGGCACCGGTGACCAGCAGAACTTCTTCCGCACCCCGGCCGGCCCCGGCTGGGCGCTCGTCGGCGACGCCGCCCACCACAAGGACTCGATCACCGCGCGCGGCATCAGCGACGCCTTCCTGCAGGCCGATCTGCTGGCCGCGTCGGTCGGCGGCGTCCTCGACGACCCGGTACGGCTCGCCGAAGGGCTGCGGACGTACGGGGAGGAGCTCCAGGACGAGCTCTTCGAGGGCTACCGCAACACCCTGTTCGTGAGCCGCCTGGAGGTCACGCCCGACCGGATGGCGATGCTCCGCATGGTCAGCGGATCCGCGGACCTGACGGAGCGCTACTTCGCGGTGGCCGCTGGCGGCATGTCCGTCGACGAGTTGTACGACGAGGAACTGCACAACCGGCTCGAGACCGAAGCGGCATGACGCCGACCGCGCCCCCGGACCGGGGCCACCAACCGACGCAGAAGACAACGGAGGCACCAGTGACCGCAACGGAGTGGGAGAGGGAGCTTTGCCTGCTGTTCGGCGAAGTCCTCGGCATGCCCGACGTCGATGTGGAGGACAGCTTCTTCGACCTGGGCGGGCACTCCCTCCTGGCGTCCAAACTGACCCGGCGCGTCCAGGAGGCGTTCGGGATCAAGATCCCGGTACGCCGCATCTACCAGGCGCCCACCCCCGCGACCCTCGCGGCGTACCTCTACGCGTCCTGAAGGAGAGACTGACATGCGCTGGAACAACCTGTACGTCGCCGGTGTGGGTGCGTATCTGCCCGAGCGGATCGAGACCGCCGAGGAGGCGATCGCCGCGGGCAGTTACACGGAGCAGAAGCGTGCGCTGAACGGCTTCCGCTCGGTCCACGTGGCCGCCGAGAACGAGACCGGCCCCACGATGGCGGCGATCGCGGGGCGCCGGGCGGTGGCCAGGTCCGGACACGAACACGACGAGTTCGGCCTGGTCCTGCACAGCTACATAGGACACCAGGGGCTCGACTTCTGGACTCCCGCGAGCTTCGTGCAGCGCGAGACGGTCGGCGGGACGGGACCGGCGTTCGAGATCAAGCAGGGCTGCAACGGCATGCTGGCGGCTTTCGAGGTCGCCTCCTCGTACGTGACCTCCCGCCCCGACGTCACCGCGGCCCTCATCACGGGCGGCGACGCCTTCCGGATGCCGTACATCGACCGCTGGGGATCGGACGAGCAGAACGTCGACGGCGACGGCGCCGCCGCCCTCGTCCTGTCCAGCCGCGGTGGGTTCGCCCGCGTCCGCGCGACGTACTCCCACGCGGACCCCTCGCTGGAGCCGATGGGCCGCAGTGGCGCGGGCTGGACGGACGCACCGTTCTCCGGTGGAGCGCCGGTCGGGGTCAGTGAGCGCAAGTCGGACTACCTGCTCGCCGAGGACATGGACTTCGACGACGCGATCGAGAAGATCTCCGCGAGCGTGCAGCTCTCGATGAAGCAGGCCCTCCACGAGGCCGAGGTGGAACTGCCCGACGTGCGGTACTTCCTCCACCAGAACCTCGCCCTGTCGATCGTGACCCACGGCCTCTACGGCCTGCTGGGCGTCGACCGGGAGCGGACGACGCACGAGTGGGGCCTGGGCACCGGCATGGTCGGCACCGCCGACCCCGTCCTCGGGCTGAACCGGGTCATGGAGAGCGGCGACGCGAAGCCCGGGGACCTGGTGGTCCTCCAGGCGGCCGGCGCCGGCTACGTGTGGACGACGACGGTCCTGGAGATCCTCGACACCCCGGACTGGTCGAGCTGACCACGTACGACGGCGGGGGAGGGACCGGGCTGTCCGGTCCCTCCCCCGCCGTCGTACGACGTCAGTCGAAGCGGATGTCGCGTGTACCGGCGGAGGCCGCGGCGAAGGCGAGCAGGCTGCTCCCCTCCTCGGCGACGGCGTCGCGGTCCTTCCTGCCCAGCGCGCCGAACGGCTCGATCACGAGGGTCGCCGCCTTGCGCGCCTGTTCGATCCGCCACAGCCCGCGTACGAAACCGTCCACCAGGAAAGTCGACTTGATCAGGCCGTTGCGGGTGAAGACCAGCTTGCGCTGCTCGTCGGTGAGGATGCGGCTGCGATCGGCGTGCGACAGCAGGATGTTGTCGAACTCCGGCAGGAAGCGCACCGGCACGGGCATCCCCGGGTCGGGCAGGGGAGCGTCGGCAAGGTCGAGCAGCTCCAGCCCGTTCTCGTCGCGGAAGGTACGCAGCCGGGGCCTGAGCCGGTTCACCGAGTCGGCCAGCCGCGTCATTCCGGACCAGGTCTGGATGTCCTTGACGGTGGCGGGCCCGAAAGCCGCGAGATACCGCTCGACCATCGCGTCGGGCGAGGTGCTCTCCGCGAGCGTCCCGCCGAGCCAGGACTCCGCCGTCGTGTGCACGGCCTGGCCGCTCTCGCCCCACAGACCCCGCGGCGGCACCTGCACGAGCGGCACCAGATTGCGTACGGCATTGGCCAGGGCGAACGGATCCCTGTCCGGCCAGCGTCCGGCGAGCAGAGTGCCGAGGCCGCCCAGCGTGAGCGGCTCCTTCTCGACCAGCTCACGGCCCAGCGCCACCACCTCCGCGGTGTCGAGCCCCGCCAGCTTCCGGCCGAACGTGCCCTTCAGGCCCTGCTCCAGGGCGCCCTGGAGCACCGGCCGGAGCGCCAGGCAGTCCTGCGCCGTGACCAGATGGATCGTGCCCCGCATCAGCACCAGCCGGACCACCTCGCGGGCCCTGACCCTGTCCGCCAGGTCCTCGATGCGGAATCCCGCCAGCCGGGTCCACAGGCCGATGTAGGGCGGGTTGGGCGCCTGGGCCTGCATCCCCACCAGATGTCCGACCGCCTGCACGGCCGTCAGTCCGGCACGCTCCAGCAGCAGCTGCCGGGCCAGCAGGCTCCGGTTGAGCGCCCGTCGGTCCAGCACGTTCGGGTCTCCTGTCACCATGACCGGATCCTTTCCTCGTATCCATGAAAAGACGGTGGTGCCCCGGGACACGCGGACCCCGGGGCACCACCGCAGCACAAAAGACCGCCGGTCTCAGCTCATCCTGACCAGCACCGTGCCGCTGTACTTCCGGCCGAGCAGAGCCACGAACGCATCCGGCAGCTCCGCGACACCGCCCTCGACGACCGTATGCGGGAAGACGATGCGCTCCTCACGGAGCCAGGTGCTGAACTGGGCGTTCCAGCCCTCGATCTGGTCGGGCGTGTGCAGCGTCGCGAAGCCACGCAGGGTCAGGTCCTTGGTGATGGCGGACATCAGGGGCAGCCGGGGACTGCCGCCGTCACCGGCGCCGTGCTGCCCGGACAGGGCACCGCACAGCGCGAAGCGCGCCCCGCGGGCCGCGACCTGGACCGCTGCCTCGAACTGCTCGCCGCCCACGTTGTCGAAGACCACGTCCAGTCCGTCCGGCGCCAGTGCGGCGAGCTGCTCCGCCACCGGCCCCTCGTGGTAGTCGAAGGCGGCGTCGAAGCCGAGCTCCTCGACCAGGAAGTCGATCTTCTCCTTGGACCCGGTGCTGCCGATGACCCGCTTGGCGCCCCGCAACTTCGCTATCTGCCCGGCGAGCGCACCGACACCGTTGGTGGCTCCCGACACGAACACCGTGTCGCCCTCGGCGACCGCCGCCGTACCGACCATGCCGTGCCAGGCCGTCGGCCCCTGGGACAGGAAGTACTCCGGGCCCGGCAGGAGGGAGCGGTCACGCTTGAAGAACCCGTGGGCGTTGCCGACGGCGTAGTCCCGCCAGCCGGAGAAGTGCTCCACGAGATCGCCGACGGCGAGGGTGTCGCTGTTCGACGCGACCACCGTGCCGACGGTACGGCCCCACATGGCGACGCCCGGCTGGAAGACCGGGATCGGCAGCTTCGTGTCGGGGTTCATCTGGTCGCGGGCCACCGAGCCGAGCGTCATCCAGTCGTTGCGTACGACGACCTCGCCGTCGGCAGGCGCGGACAGCTCGGTCTCACCGAACTCGAAATGCTCCAGGGTCACTTCGCCGACCGGGTAGGCCGCGAGACGGACCTCCCTGCTGACGGCGGGAAGCTCGACGCTGCTCATGTGGTGCTCCTTCTCAGGTGGACGGGGAGGCTGACCAGGTTGTGGTTCACATCGCCGGCCCTCCAGAGCAGCTCGCTCTCCGGCACGGCCAGCCGCGCGTCGGGGTAGCGGCCGGTCAGCTCCTCCAGGGCGACCGCGAGCTCCACCCGGGCCAGCGGCGCCCCCAGGCAGTGATGGATGCCGTATCCGAAGGCGAGGTGAGGGTTGACGGTCCGGCCGAAGTCGACGGTCTCCGGGTCGGAGAACACCGACCCGTCACGGTTGGCGGAGGCGAAGGAGAGGAACACGGCGTCCCCGGCGGGGATCACCGCGCCGCCGATCTCCACGTCCTCCGTGGCGATACGCGGCAGCCCGGAGGTGTCGTTGCCGGTCAGGTTGACCGTACGCAGGAGCTCCTCCAGCGCCGCCGGGACGTCCTCCGGGTGCTCGCCGAGCCGGCGCCAGACGTCGGTGTGGCGGTCGAGCAGCGTCAGGGCGAAGTTGGAGATCTGGCCGGCCGCCGAGTCGAAACCGCCGCCCAGCAGGGTGTAGCCGAGCCCGACCAGCTCCTCGAAGCCGAGCCGGTCCTCGCCGTCGCGGGCGGTGATCAGGGCGGAGAGCACATCGTCGGCGGGCTCCGCCTGCTTTCCGGCCACCAGCCCGGCGATATAGGCACCGAGGTTCTCGCGGCCCTCGACGGCCAGCTCCTCGGGACCCGACACGTCGGCGAACTGGCGTACCCACGTGAGGAACTGGTCCCTGTCCTGCTCGGGGACGCCCAGCAGCTCACAGATGACGGCCATGGCCAGCGGAGCGGCGAAGCCCTCGACCAGATCCACCGGTCCGCCGTCCGACTCCTTGTCCAGCGCGTCCAGCAGCCGTCCCGCCAGCTCCCGCACCCGGGGCCGCATCCCCTGGATCCGCGCCGGCGAGAACGCCGACTCGGCCAGGACGCGCAGCCTCGTGTGGTCCGGCGGGTCGAGGGAGATGATCATTCCCGGAGGGGCCTGGAACAGCCCGCTGAAGGTGGGGGCGTCCGGCGCGTAGGAGGCGGCGCGGCTGAAACGGGTGTCGTCCAGCACCGACTTGATGTCCTCGTGGCGGGTCACCAGCCAGGCATGACCGCCTCCGCTCCACTGCACCCGCGCGACGGGCCGCTCCGCGCGCAACCGCGTGAAGATCGGGTCGGGGCCCCGGTAACTCGTACCCGGGAACGGGAATTCGGGCAGGTCTTCACTCACCCCGGTCGTTCGGGCGGTCATGGGCAGTGCCTCCAGACGGAAGGTCTCGGGTCTCAGGTCAGGGTGCGGAAGAAGGAACGCAGCTCGTCGACGAGCAGCTCCGGCTGCTCCAGGGCGGGGAAGTGCCCGCCCTGCTCGTGGTCGGTCCAGCGCCGCAGATCGGTGAAGCGGTGCGCGCACCAGGCGCGCGGCATACGGGCGTCCTTGGGGAAGACGGAGCAGGCCGTGGGCACGTCGACGCGGCCGAGCGCCATCTTGTTGTGGCTCTCCCAGTAGATGCGTGCGGACGAGGCGCCGGTGCCGGCCAGCCAGGCGAGCGTCACGGCGTCCAGCAGCCGGTCGCGGGGGATGACCTTCTCGACGTCGCCGTCGTGGTCGCTCCATGCCCAGTACTTCTCGATCATCCAGGCCAGCTGGCCGACGGGCGAGTCGGAGAGCCCGTACCCGAGCGTCTGCGGACGGGTGGCCTGCAGGACGGAGTACGCGCCCTCGTGGGTCTGGAACTCCTTGAGCGCGGCCAGGCCGGCCAGATCCCGTTCGTCCAGCTCCACCTGTTCCTGCGGCGGCCGGGCGAAGGGCATCGCCAGGTGGATGCCCACCAGGTGCTCCGCGTCGCTCTCGCCCAGGATCCCGGTCAGGAAGGAGCCCCAGTCGGTGCCGTGCGCCGCGTACCGCTCGTATCCGAGCCGGTTCATCAGCTCCGCCCAGGCGGCCGCGGTGCGCTCCACCGTCCAGCCCGCCTCGTCCGGCTTGTCGCTGAAGCCGAAGCCCGGCAGCGACGGGCAGACGACGTGGAAGGCGTCCGCCGGATCCTCGGGGTCCGTCAACGGGCCTATGACGTCCAGGAATTCGATGACGGATCCGGGCCAGCCGTGGCTGAGCAGCAGCGGCTTCGCCTGCGGGTGGCGCGAACGCACGTGCAGGAAGTGGATGCCGAGACCGTCGATCTCGGTGCGGTACTGCGGCAGCGCGTTCAGCCGGGCCTCGGCCGCCCGCCAGTCATAGGTGCTCCGCCAGTACTCGGCGAGCTCCTGGAGGTAGGCCAGCGGCACACCCTGCGACCAGTCACCGACCGTCTCCTTGTCGGGCCACCGGGTCCGGGACAGCCGCTCGCCGAGGTCGGCGAGATCCGCGTCGGGGAACCCGACGCGGAAAGGCGTGAGTGCCGTGCTCATACGTCTTCCTCCTGGACTGCCGCCGGGGTGCTGTGCCATGGCACGCTACGGATGGCTGCTCGAGCACGGGTCGACCTCACCACGTGACCGGCAGCTCCCACAGCCCGTAGATCACTGCGCCCTCCTTACGGGGTATCTCCAGGAAGGGCTTGGCGAGCTGCAGCGTCGGAATGCGCTGGAACAGCTTGCTCCACACGATCTCCAGCTCCAGCCGGGCGAGGTCCGCGCCGATGCAGTGGTGCACGCCGTGCCCGAATCCCAGGTGCTTGCGGCTGCCGCGCGTGATGTCGAGCTTCTCCGGCTCGGGGAACACCTCGGGGTCCCGGTTCGCGGCGAGGCCGAGGCAGAGGATGCCGTCGCCCTTGCGGATGGTCGCGCCGCCGATCTCGATGTCCTCCAGGGCGACCCGCGGCACCGCGGTGTCGCCGATGGTCGCGAACCGCACCAGCTCCTCGACGGCCGGCTTGACCAGCGAGGGGTCGTTCAGCAGCAGGTGCAGCTGGTCGGGGTTCTCCAGCAGGCAGGCCGTGCCGAGCGAGATCTGGCTGGCCGTGGTCTCGTGGCCGCCGTTCATCAGGAGCCGGACCATGTTGAACAGGTCGCGGTCGGTGTACTCCTCGCCGGACGCCTCGTAGTCGGCCATCGCGCGGCTGAGCAGGTCCTCGCCCGGCTCGCGCTTCTTCAGCTGGATGAGGTCGCTGACGTACGCGTTCACCTCGACGATCGCGGCCTGGCGCTCCTCGGTGGAACTGTGCCCGCCGAGCAGCGCCGTGCCGTGCTTGATGAAGAACTCGTGCCGGTCCTGCGGAATCCCGAGCAGCTCGCAGATGACGGTCATCGGCACCGGCAGCGAGAACGCGTGGTGGAAGTCCACCCCGGGCTCCATCGCCAGCAGCTTGTCGAGGTGGTCGTCGACGATCTCCTCGATCCGGGGCCGGAGCCGGCGCACCTGGCGGCTGGTGAACGTCAGGGCCGCCTTGCGGCGGGTGTCGCTGTGCGCCTTGCCGTCGTAGCCGATGAAGGACGTCTCGGTGCGGTACTCCGGCGGGGCGATGAAGTAGAAGGGGAAGTTGTCGTGCCGGCGTGAGGCACTGACCCGGGGGTCGGTCAGCAGCTGCCGGATCGTCTCGTAGCCGGCGATCGTCCAGATGCGGAGGCCGGATCCGGACAGCGTGACCTGCGAGACGTCCTTCTCGAC
Source organism: Streptomyces sp. NPDC005566 (assembly GCF_040605575.1). Lineage (NCBI taxonomy): Bacteria > Bacillati > Actinomycetota > Actinomycetes > Kitasatosporales > Streptomycetaceae > Streptomyces > Streptomyces sp. NPDC005566. Next base: position 25,435 of record NZ_JBEXDB010000031.1, read on the forward strand.
GATCTCCGCGTACTCCTTCGGAGGAGTGAAGGGGCACTGCCGTTTGTAGGGGAAGGTGCTGGTCTCCGCCTCCGCGGTGCCCGGCTCCGTAGCACTGGTTGTCACAGTGGATCCTTCCTCGTGGGGAATCGTTCCTCGTGAAGAACGTCGGGTTTCCGACGGCACAAAGTTCCCGGTGTACGGTGCCAGCGCCCGCTCGGGCACAGCTGGAGTCCGTGCGCCGCGGTACGAGCGCGGCCCGAGCACGGCCCGAGCCGGTTTCCGGACAGGCTTCCTAGCCTCCCGGGATGGGCATTGCAGCGAGAGAGGGCCGGTCCGCTGCGACCGGGCCCCTGAGCGGGCTGAGAGTGGTCGAACTGGCGGCGATCGGGCCGGCGCCCTTCGCCTGCATGGTGCTGGCCGACCTGGGCGCCGAAGTGATCCGGATCGACCGGGCCGACGGCCGCCGCTCCTTCGAACAGTGGCATCAGGTACTGGACCGCGGACGCCACCGCATCGCACTGGATCTGAAGAGCCCCGACGACATCGCCGAGCTCCTGAGCCTCCTGGAGAGCTCCGACATCCTGGTCGAGGGCTTCCGGCCGGGGGTGGCCGAGCGGCTCGGTATCGGCCCCGAGGTGTGCCTGGACCGCAACCCCGCCCTCGTCTACGCCCGGATGACGGGCTGGGGGCAGGAGGGGCCGCTCGCCAGGACCCCCGGACACGACATCAACTACCTGGCACTGAGCGGTGCGTTGTACGCGATCGGCGAAGCCGGCGGGCCGCCCGTCGTCCCGGTGAACTTCCTGGGGGACTTCGCGGGCGGCTCGATGTTCCTGGTCGCAGGGGTCCTCGCGGCCGTGTACGAGCGGCAGCGGACCGGCCGGGGGCAGGTCGTCGACGCGGCGATCGTGGACGGTGCCGGGGCGATGCTCGGCATGCTGGTCGGCATGGAGGCGGCCGGTCAGTGGCGGCACGAGCGCGGCGCGAACCTGCTGGACGGCGGAGCGCCGTTCTACACCACCTACGCGTGCGCCGACGGCGGCTACGTGGCCGTCGGCGCCCTGGAGGAACGCTTCTACGCCGCGCTGCTGCACGGCCTCCAACTGGCGGGCGCGGCCCTGCCCGACCGGGACGAGCCGCACAACTGGCCCGCTCTGCGCCGGGAGTTCGCGAGTCGCTTCATCACCGGGGACCGGGACCACTGGGCGCAGCTGTTCGACGGTACGGAGGCGTGTGTCACGCCGGTGCTGAGTGCCGCGGAGGCGGCCTCTCATCCGCACCACCTGGCCCGCGGAAGCGGCCCTGCCGCAGTGGCCCCGCGGTTCAGCCGCACTCCAGTGGAATTCCACTGACATCGGGCATCCTGCCGTCCGATGGTCCAAGGCTGTCCAGCCACCTGCGGAACCCCCCAAGGACTATCCCGGTCCCCCCAAGATCTGAGAGGTACACCATGGCTATTTCCTCCGAGCAGGCTCCGTCCACGGAGACGGAGGTGGCAAGGGACGAGACGGCTGCGGACAAGCGAACCGGTGCGGCGCCCGACCCGAAGCGCTGGATGGCCCTGCTGGTGCTGCTCGTCGCCGCCTTCATGGACATGCTGGACGGCACCATCGCGAACGTGGCGGCCCCGGCCATCCAGCAAGGCATCGGCGGCGGCTACTCCGTCATCCAGTGGGTGCTGGTGGGCTATCAGCTCAGCTTCGCGCTGCTGCTGATCCTCGGCGGCCGGCTGGGCGACATCTACGGCCGCAAGCGGATGTTCCTCCTCGGCGTCGTCGGCTTCACCGTGGCATCGCTGGGGGCCGGACTCGCCCAGGAGCCCTGGCAGCTGGTCGCGTCCCGCATGATCCAGGGTGCCTTCGCCGGCATCATGGTTCCGCAGATCCTCGCCATCATCCACGTCACCTTCTCCGCCAAGGAGCGGGCCGGCGCCTTCGCCATGTACGGCGGTGTGGCCGGTCTGGCCGCAGCGGTCGGCATGGGCGCGGGCGGACCGCTGGCCGAGTGGGACCTCTTCGGCCTCGGCTGGCGTCTGATCTTCCTCATCAACATCCCGGTCGGCATCCTCGGGCTGATCTACGCCCCGCGCGTGCTCCGTGAGTCCAAGGCACCGCACGCCCTGAAGCTCGACATCCGGGGCGTCGTCCTGGCCACCGCCGGTCTGCTCCTGCTGATCTTCCCGCTGCTCCAGGGCCGCGAACTGGGCTGGCCGCTGTGGGGCTTCGTGTCGATGGCCGCATCGGTGCCGGTGCTCGCCGCCTTCATCCTGTGGCAGAAGAGGAAGACCGTTCTGGACGGCTCACCGCTCGTGGAGCTGGCGCTGTTCCGTATCCGCAGCTTCTCCTCCGGGCTCGGCGTCAACCTGGCCTTCTACATCGGCATCGGCATGTTCAACATCGGCTGGACCGTCTACATGCAGGTCGGCCTCGGCTGGTCGCCGATGAGGGCGGGCCTCACCAGCCTCCCGTTCTGCCTCGGCGCCTTCCTCACCTCCTCGGCGGCCATGGTCGTCCTGGTGCCCAAGTTCGGCCGCAAGGTCCTGCAGGCGGGTGCGGTCGTCACCGTGATCGGCGCGCTGAGCTTCCTGTGGGCGGCCGGCGAGTACGGCAGCGGCATCAGCTCCTGGCAGCTCGTCGTGCCGATGCTCCTGGTCGGTCTCGGCTTCGGCCTGATCGCCGCGCCGCTGCCGCAGATCGTGATCTCCGAGGTGCCCCAGAAGGACGCCGGCTCCGCCTCCGGCATCGTCCACACCAACGCCCAGCTCGGCTTCGCCGTCGGCGGCGCCCTGGTCAGCGTCGTCTTCTTCGCCGGACTGGTGGGCAGCACCGGAACGGCGATCGACGACCAGTCCGCCGAACTGCGCAAGGAACTCGTCGCCTCCGCCCAGCTCACCCCGGGCGAGGCGGACACCACCGTCGCGGCCTACCGGACGTGCGCGGTCGACCGGGTCGAGGAGAAGGACCCGGCCGTCGTCCCCAAGAGCTGCGCCGTCCCCGCACTCCAGAACCAGCAGGCGGCTCCGGTCCTGGCCGGCTACGCCAAGGACGCCACCGGCACCTCCTTCGCCAGCAGCCTGCAGACCACCCTGTGGGTCTTCGGCGGAGTCGTCGTCCTCGCCTTCCTCCTGATGCTCGCGATCCCGCGGCAGATGCGGCTGGAAGCCCCCGAGGACGAGGAGGAGCCCGGCAGGGCCCCCGAGGCCGCCCCGGCTTCCTGACCCCGTATCACCCCGTAACACCCGCTCGCGGTGCGGCGGGAGCGGACGGCCCTTGCCGTCCGCTCCCGCCGCACCGTCGTGTGTGCACGGTCCATCACCGCTCCAGTCTTTCTCCGGCCCACCGCCGGACCGTGGGGGAAGTATCCGGACAGCGGCCGGCCATCGCCGGCGCACACAGGACAAGGGAGGGGCGATGGCCGAGCAGAGCTTCCAGCTCTACGACACGACCCTGCGCGACGGCACTCAGCAGGAAGGCATGGTGCTGACGGTCGAGGACAAGCTCGCCGTCGCACGCCGGCTCGACGACCTCGGGGTGGGCTTCATCGAGGGGGGCTGGCCGGGGGCCGTGCCGAAGGACACCGAGTTCTTCCGTCGTGCCCGCACCGAACTCGACCTGAAGAACGCCGTGCTCGCCGCCTTCGGCGCCACCCGCAGGCCCGGCGTACCCGCCTCCCTGGACCCGCAGGTACGGGCCCTGCTGGAGGCGGAGACCCCGGTCGTGACCCTGGTGGCCAAGAGCCACACAGGACATGTGCGCAACGCGTTGCGCACCACGCTCGCCGAGAACCTCGCCATGATCAGCGGGACGGTACGCCACCTCGTGCACGCCGGCCGACGGGTGTTCGTCGACGCCGAGCACTACTTCGACGGCTACCAGCTCAACCGCGAGTACGCGCTGGCCGTGGTCCGCGCCGCGGCTGAGGCGGGCGCCGAGACGGTCGTCCTCTGCGACACCAACGGCGGCTCGCTGCCCGACGAGGTGCGGTCCGTCGTCGCCGAGACACTCGCCCTGACCGGCGTGCAGCTCGGCATCCACTGCCACAACGACACCGGCTGCGCCGTCGCCAACACCATGGCGGCGGTGGACGCGGGAGCCGTCCAGGCACAGGGCACCGCGCACGGCTACGGCGAACGGTGCGGCAACGCCGACCTGTTCACCGTCATCGCGAACCTCGTACTCAAGCGGGGCCGCGAGGTCATTCCGCTGGAGAACCTGCGGGAACTGGCCGCGACCGGCCGGGCGGTCACCGAGCTGACCCAGGTGGCCGGCGACGTGGCCGCCCCGTACATCGGCGGCTCGGCCTTCACCCACAAGGCCGGACTGCACGCCTCCGCGCTGCGGGTCGACCCCGACCTCTACCAGCACACCACCCCTGAGCTGGTCGGCAACACCATGCGCACCCTCGTCTCCGACATGGGCGGACGCTCGTCGATCGAACTCAAGGCGCGCGAACTCGGGTACGACGTGGAAGCGGGCTCCGACGCGGTGGCCCGCGCCGCGACCCGGGTGAAGGACCTGGAGAACAGCGGCTACAGCTTCGAGTCCGCCGACGCCTCGTTCGAGCTGCTGCTGCGCGAGGAACTCGCCGGTGGCCCCGGGCCCCGCCCCTTCGAGGTGGAGTCCTGGTCCGTCGGGGTGTTCGGGGTGCTGAGCGGCGAGGTCCGCACCGAGGCCACCGTACGACTGCTGGTCCAGGGCCGCAGCGTCACCGCGACCGGGCACGGCAACGGCCCGGTCAACGCCCTGGACACCGCGCTGCACACGGCCCTGGACCCCTGCTTCCCGGCCCTCGCCCGACTCGAACTGGTGGACTACCGGGTGCGGGTGCTCAGCGGGGAGACCGGCAGCGGTGCCGCCGCCCGGGTGCTCATCTCCTACCGGGACGGGGAACGCCGCTGGGGCACCGTCGGCGTGGACGGCAACACGACGGCGGCCAGCTGGCAGGCGCTGCTGGACGCCGTCCACTACGTCCTGCTCGACGGACCGCCCGGCCTGGTCCACGACACCGCGCCCCTGGCCGCCGCCGCAACGGGCTGAGAGGCCGCCCCGACCTTCCTTGGAGTGACAGTGCGTCTGGAAGACGTCTACATACGGGGGACCTCCACACGGCTTCCCTCCCGCATCCCGATGGCCGACGCCGTCGCCTCCGGGGCGTGCCCGCCCCGGGTGGCAGCGGCCACCGGTATGGAATCGGTGGCGTACTCGCCCCACGAGTCGGCGGCGGAGATGGCCGCGGCCGCCGCCCGGACCGCCCTGGAACGGGCCGGCACCCACGGCGGCGACGTCGATCTGCTGCTGCACGCGGACACCTACCACCAGGGCCAGGACCTGTGGCCCGTCGCCTCCTACATCCAGCGCGAGGCACTCGGCAACACCTGCCAGGCCATCGAGATCCGGCAGATGTCCAACGGCGGGCTCGCCGCACTCGATCTGGCCACCGCCTACCTCACCGCGGGCCACGGGCACAGCGACGCGCTGCTCACCACCGCCGACCGGTTCTGCGCCCCCGGTATCGACCGCTGGAACACCGACCCCGGCACCCCCTACGCCGACGGTGCCACCTCACTCGTGCTCTCCCGGCGCGGCGGCTTCGCCCGGCTGGTCTCGCTCGCGATGTACGCGGACCCCGAGCTGGAGCCGCTGCACCGCGGTGACGACCCCTTCACCACAGCACCGTTCGGCCACCGCATGCCCGTGGACTTCGAGGCCGCCAAACGGTCCTTCGTCGGCCGCGCGGGGATCTCGTACGCCATCACCCGGGCGCACAACGGCCAGCAGACGGTCATCAAGCAGGCGCTCGCCGACGCGGGCAGCGAACTCTCCGAAGCCGACTGGGTGGTACTGCCGCACTTCGGGAAGCGCCGCCTGACCTCCATCTACTACAAGCCGTTCGGCATCGATCCCGCCCGCACCACCTGGGACTTCAGCCGCACGGTCGGACACCTCGGCGCCGGTGACCAGTTCGCCGGCCTGGACCATCTGATGGTCTCCGGCCGGGCGGCTCCCGGCGACCGGTGCGTCCTGGTCAGCGTCGGCGCCGGATACAGCTGGGGCTGCGCCGTCCTGGACATCCTCGAACGCCCCGACTGGGCCGCCGCGTAGGCGGGTCCACCGGTTCTCCAGTTTCGCTTGAGCACTTCATGTCAGCCTTGTGATCCGCCTTGCTGCGGACTGTCGAAGGGAAGGTCTGCCGTGGCGCCGACCGCTACGTCCGAAACCGAAGCACTCCATGTCACGGAGCACTCCATCACCGTGGCGGCAGCACCTGAAGCCGTCTACGCACTGGTGGCCGATGTCGCCGAGTGGCCGCAGGTGTTCGGCCCCACCGTGCACGTCGAAGTGCTGGAGGAGGCTCCCGCCGGCGGCGGCGAGCAGCTCCTGCGCATCTGGGCCGTCGCCGGTGACAAGGTCCGCACCTGGACCTCGCGCCGGGTCCTGGACCCGGCAGCCCGCACCATCACCTTCCGCCAGGTCGTCACGGCCGCACCCGTCGCCTCGATGGGCGGCGAGTGGCGCGTCCAGGAGCTCGAGGACGGCACCACCCGCGTCACGCTGCTGCACGACTACCGGGCCGTCGACGGCGACCCGGCCGCGGAGGAGCTCATCGAGAGTGCCGTCGACGGCAACAGCCGCGCCGAGCTCCTCGCCCTGAAGAACACCGCCGAGCAGGGCGACGCGCGCGAGGAACTCCACTTCACCTTCAGCGACTCCGAGACCGTGTTCGGGGCGGCCGGCGACGTGTTCGCCTTCCTGGACCGCGCCGACCTGTGGCCCGAACGGCTCCCGCACGTGGCACGCCTCGACCTCACCGAGGACGAGGCGGGCATCCAGCACATGGACATGGACACCCGCAGCCCGGACGGCTCCACGCACAACACCACCTCGGTCCGGGTCTGCTTCGAGGACCGCGACGTCATCGTCTACAAGCAGCTCCGGGTACCGGTCGCGATGGCCGGGCACACGGGCCGCTGGGTGATCGAGTCCCTGGGGGACGGTACGGTCAGGGCCACCTCGTGGCACACCGTGACCCTGGACCCCGCGGGCGTACGCACCGCGCTCGGCCCGCAGGCCACCCTTGCCGAGGCACGCGCACTGGTGCGCAAGGCACTCGGTACGAACAGCTCCACCACCTTGCGTCACGCCAAGCAGTTCGCGGAGGAAGCGCGTGCACAGTCGTAGTCAGGACACACCCGTCACCGTGGTCAACCGGTTCGAGGTGAAGGGCGACACCGAGCGGTTCGAGCGCGAGTTCAGGGATCACTCCCAGTACCTGCGCAGACGCCAGGACTTCGACTTCCTGGTGACCGTCCAGCTCGTCGAGCGCCCCGAGGTGTTCGTCAACCTCGGACACTGGCGGACCATGCGGGGCTTCCTGAACACCGTCCACGACGACACCTTCCAGGCCCACGTCAGACAGCTCGGCCCGATGGTCGACACCGAGGTGGACCAGGCCGTCAGCGTGGCGCGGGTACTGAAGGAGGACGCCGTGGTCGGGGCGGAGAACGTCGTCCTGACCCGGGCCCGGATCTTCCGGGACCCGGCGCTCTTCGAGCGGTGCTTCGCCGAGTCGGGCGAGCACTTCGGCCGGCTCGGCGGTTTCGGCGGCAGCGATCTGCTGCGCTCCACCCTCCGCCCCGACGTGTACACGGGCATCCAGTGGTGGCGCGACACCGACGACTGCGAACGTGCCCTGGCCGACGGCGGATACGCCGCCCTGACCCAGCAGATGCGGGAGAGCGCGGACGTCGTCGTGGAACGCACCCGCCACGTCGCGTACGAACGCGTCCTGGGCTGACACCCCGTACCGCCTCCACCCGCGCCGGAGCCGAGGGCCACCAGGTCCTCGGCTCCGGCGCGTCCCGGGCGCGAGCCCGCTTCGAGCAGGTGGGAGCAGGCTGTCGTCATGGCGAATCCGATGCGCATCACCGTGCTCCGTGGCCGGCCCGACGAGGCCGAACTGGCGGCCGTGACCGCCGTACTGCTCGCCCTGGTCCGCCGCTCGGGCGAACCGGACGAGGAGACCAGGGCGGCCTACGCCGGATGGACCGTCAAGCGTGGCGGCTACCGGCCCCCGGTCACCTGGACCGCGCCGTGATGCGGAATTCGCCGTACATCCACGGGCGAGGTCGAGGACCCCTCAAGGGACCACCCCTACCTTGCCCACAGCAGAGCCAGCCGTGGCCCGTCCCCGGGGGCGGCACCACGACATGGGAGGGGGAGGCGTGAGAGGTCACCGGACCTTTACGGAACACATCCAAGCCCAGGCCGCCGAGACGCCGGACCGGGAGGCGCTGATCCTCCTCACCGAGCGCGACGGCAGCCTGTGGCCGCAGACGATCGCGTACGCGGAACTCGACCGCTCGGCCCGCACCCTGGCGACCGCACTGCGCCGTCATGTGGAACCGGGGGAGCGGGTACTGATCGCGCACCGCTCACGCGCCCTGTTCGTCACCGGCTTCCTGGCCTGCCTGTACGCGGGAGCCGTCGCCGTACCCGTCGCCCCGCCCGGCGGCCGCGGCCACCACGACGACCGCATCGCCGGGATCGTCAAGGAGTCGGCCGCCGTCTGCGTACTCACCTCCACCGACGAGGCCGCGGAGGTCTCCCAGCTGCTCGCCCGCACCGGACACGGCGACGTCGTCTGCCTCCTGGCCGACGGCCCCGCCGCCACCCACGCCCCCGAGCCCTGGCAGCCCTTCGTGCCCGGACCGGACACGGTCGCCTACCTCCAGTACACCTCCGGATCCACCCGCGACCCGCGCGGCGTGATCGTCACGCACCGCAGTCTGCTCGCCAACCAGCGGGCCATCCAGGAGGCGCTCGGCACCCGCCCCGGCATCCGGATGGGCGGCTGGCTGCCGCTCCACCACGACATGGGACTCGTCGGCCAGCTCCTGCACGCCCTGTGGCTCGGCGGCACCGCTGTGCTCATGTCGCCGGCCGCGTTCGTCAAGCGGCCCGCGAACTGGCTGGAGGCCGTCTCGCGGTACGGGCTGACGGTCAGCGGAGCCCCGGACTTCGCGTACGAGCTGTGCGTGCGCAGGATCAACGACTCGCAGCTGGCGGGCCTCGACCTGTCCCGCTGGGAGGTCGCCGTCAACGGTGGCGAGCCCATCGACCCCGCCACCCTGACGGAGTTCGCCGAGCGCTTCGCCCCGGCCGGACTGCGCCCGGGTGCACTGGCGCCCTGCTACGGCCTGGCCGAGGCGACCCTCCTCGTCTCCGGCACCCGCACCGCCCCGGCCGCCGCCGCCCGCACTGTCGACGCGGCCGCGCTGGAGGCCGGCCGGCTCACCGCTCCCACCGGGCCCGGCCGCACCCTCGCGCACTGCGGCCCCGCCGCGTCCGCCGAGCTGCGCATCGTCGACCCGGAGACCTGCCGCGAGCTGCCGGACGGCCGGATCGGGGAGATCTGGGTCCGCGGCGAGAGTGTGGGACCCGGCTACTGGGCCCGGCCCGCGGAGACCGCCGCGGCCTTCGACTGCCGCATCGACGGCGGTGGCGGCGGCTATCTCCGCACCGGCGACCTCGGCGCCCTGCACGACGGTCTGCTGCACGTCACCGGCCGGCTCAAGGACATGATCGTCGTCGCCGGGCGCAATCTCTATCCGCAGGACCTGGAACGCACGGTGCAGCAGGTCAGTGGCCTCTTCGGGGCAGCCACCGCCTTCGCGGTGCCCGGTGCCCGCGAACGCATCGTCATCGTCCAGGAGCTGCGGGCCCGGAGCCGGTACGACATAGACCTCGGGGCCCTGGCCGCCGCCGTCCAGCAGCGTCTCAGCGAGGAGTACGAGGTCCGTACCGCCGGAGTGCTGCTCGTACGGCCCGGTACGGTACGCCGGACGACGAGCGGCAAGGTGGAGCGGGCGGCCATGCGCCGGCTGTTCCTGCGCGGAGAGCTCACCCCGCTGCACCAGCGGATCGAGCCCGAGGTCGAGCTGCTGCTGGCAGCGGGGAGGCAGCGATGACCACGGCAGAGGAGCGGATCGACACCCTGGAGCGGGCGTTCGGCCCCCTCGACGATCCCGCGAACCCGCTCGGCACGGCCGCCCTGCTCGCCGCCGACGCGGCGGGCGAGGTGCTGCCCGAGGCCGAACAGGTGCTGGACGCGTTCGACCTCAACGCCGAGTTCGTGCCCGCCGACGTGGGCGGCCGCCTTGAGCGGATGGACATGCTCGGGCGGATCCTCCGCCCGGTCTTCCGCCGGGACGCGTCCCTCGGCTTCGGCTACGGGCTCAACTGCTTCTTCGCCACCACCCCGGTGTGGACCGCGGGCGACCTCGGACAGCGCAGCCACGCCGCCCGGCTTCTCCTCGGCGGCCGGCGCGTCGCCGTGGCCCGGCACGAGGTCGCACACGGCAACGACTTCGTACGTGACGAGTTCACCGCGCGCACCGTCCCCGGCGGTCTGGTCCTCGACGGCAGCAAGTCCGCCATCGCCAACGCCTCACGCGCCACCGGCCTCGTCATCTTCGCCCGCACGGAGGGCGCCGCCCGCGGGCGCAGCCACACGGTGCTGCTGCTCGACCGCGACGAGCTGCCCGCCGACCGGGTCGAGGACCTGGCCCGCCGCACCACCACGGGCATGCGCAGCACGGAGTTCGGCGGACTGCGGATCACCGACTGCCCCGTGCCCGGGAGCGCCGTGCTCGGCGCGGTCGGCGACGGCTACGAACTGTCGCTGCGCTCCTCGCTGCTCATCCGGGGGCTGATCCCGTCCATCGTGCTGGCGGGCGCCGACACCGCGTTGCGCACCGTCGCCCGGTTCGCCAACCGGACCCGGGCGGACGGCCGTTCGTCCCTGGACGTGCAGCATGTGCGCGATGTGCTCACCGGCGGATTCCTCGACCTGCTGGTCATCGACTGCCTCGCCCTGGTCGCGACCAGGGCGCTGCACCTGCTGCCCCGGCAGATGAGTGCCTACGCGGCGGCCGCCGCCTATCTGGCGCCCAAGCTCGTGGCCGAGAGCATGGACGAGATGTCGTCGGTGCTGGGTGAGGAAACGTTCGCCCAGGACGGTGCGTACGGGATGTTCCAGAAGCAGCGCCGCGATCTGCCGGTCACCTCGCTCGGCCACGCCGGCAGCGCCGGCCGGCAGGTCAGCATCCTGCCCCAGCTCCCGTACTTCGCACGGCACGCCTGGTTCGCGGATCCGGAACCGCCCCCCGGCCTGTTCCGCCCGCACGAGCCGCTGCCCCCGCTGGACCTGTCCCAGCCGGTCCTGCTCGGCGACGGCGACCCGCTCGCCGCGACCCTGGTCGCCTGCACGGACCTGCTCGAAGCGGCAGGAGGGCAGGGCGAGGAGGAGGAGGGCGGCCCCACGCTGCGCTTCCTGGCCAGGGCACTCACGGGGGAGCTCGTCGAGCTCAAGAAGGCGTTCGAGAAAGTGCAGCAGGGCGACCGGGACGCGCTCTCCAGCCCCTACAGCTTCGGCCTCGCGGACCGCTACACCCTGGTGCTCGCCGGGGCGGCCGCGCTCGGGGTGTGGCGCGAACAACGGCATGCGCCCGCCGATCGTGTCGACTCCTTCCTGGCCTCCCCCGCCTGGGCCACCGCGGTGCTGTACCGGCTGGTCAGACGGCTCGGGCTGCCGCTGCCCGACCGGCCGGCCGACTGCGAGCGCCTGACGCTCGACGAGGTCATGGCCCGGCTGCACAACCGACGCAGCTACGACCTCTACAGCTCACCGCTCGCCTGAACACCCCCGGCAGCCACCCCCGTACCCCCGACCGCCCCGGGCGCCCCCCGCCCCAGAGCCCGACAGGGAGCAGACACATGCAGGACCAACCGCCCCGTGCGCAGGACGACTTCGCCGTGGCCCACCGCGAGTGGCTGAGCGAACGGGTCGCGCACTACATCGGCCGCCCGGTCCAGGACAATGTTCCGCTGGCCGAGGAGGGCCTCGACTCGGTGGCCGCGCTCAGCCTCTACGGCGACATCGAGGAGGAGTTCGGCTCGCTCATCGAGCCCGACGACATCTGGGCCTACCCCACCGTCCGCCAGCTCGCCGACTTCCTCGCGATGCGGGACGTGAACCAGGGCGGCAGCCAGATCCGCGCCGCGTTCGTCTTCACCGGACAGGGATCCCAGCACCCGGGGATGACCTCCGGGCTCTACCTGAACTCCACCGGCTACCGCGCCTTCCTCGACGAGGCCGACGCCGCGATCACGCCGTGGACCAAGCAGTCCGTCGTGAAGCTGATCCTCGCCGACGACCCGGCCGTCCACCGCACCGCGCTGACCCAGCCCGCCCTGTTCGCCGTCGAGTACGCCCTGGCCAGGACCCTGGAGGAGGCCGGGGTGCGCCCGGTCGCCGTACTCGGCCACGGCATCGGGGAGTTCGCGGCCGCCACCGTCGCCGGGGCGCTCACCCTGGCCGACGCCGCGAAGCTCGTGTCGATGCGCGGTGCCTTCATGCAGTACCTGCCGCCGGGCGGCGGCATGATGGCCATCGGCATCACACCGTACGAGGCCGCCGAGCTCGTCGCCGCCGAACCCGCCGTGGGCATCAGCGCCATCAACGCGGCGAAGGCGATCGTCCTGTCCGGAGACCGTGCCGCCCTGGAGCGCATCGAGGTCCGGCTCGGGGAGCGCGGCATCCGCTGCCGCCACCTGGCCGTGTCGCACGCCTTCCACTCCCCGCTGATGGCCCCCGTCGTCCCCAAGTTCGAGGCGATCGTGCGACGGATGCCCGGCGGAGCCGCCCGGGTGCCGTTCTACTCGACGGTGTACGGCCGGCTGGCCACCGAGCCGCTCTACGCCCCGTACTGGACCGAACAGATCACCGCACCCGTCCGGTTCGCCGACGCCGCTCGCAGCCTGCTGGCCCAGCAGGCACCCACGCATGTCGTCGAGATCGGACCCCAGGCCGTGCTCACGCCGTTCCTGCGCCGGATGGGCGGCGGGCCGCGCGGTCCCGTCTGCCTGCCCGTGTGCCAGGGGCCGGCGAGTGACGCCGTGGACCTGGCAGGGGTGATCTCCGCCCTCGACGCCGGGCCGCTGGCCGCAGCCCTCTCCGGAGCCTGAGGTGAGGGAACGGGTGGGACGCCCGTTGCTCGCCGAAGGCCCCGGCGGCCCCTGGGGCGACATCCACGGGGAACTGTCCCGTACGGGCAGCGTCGTGATGTACGCGACGATGCCCGCCTGGCTTCCGCGGGGAGACACCGAGGCCGAGCTGCGCCGGCAGCTGGGACGGGACTGGCGCCGCTACGAGAGCCTCTCCCAGCCCCGGATGCGCGAGAGGTTCGTCGCCTCCCGGCTGTTCCTGCGGCATGCCGCGGCGGCGGTCCTGCGCACCGGCCCCGACCTGGTGGACCTGGCGTACCAGCCGGGCGGGCGTCCGTACGTGCGCGGCTGCGACCAGATCGACGTCAGCCTCAGCCACACCGAGGAGATGATGGTCGTCGGCATCACCCGCAGGGGGCGCATCGGCGTCGACGTGGAGCGCGCCGACCGGCGGCTCGCGCACACCGGTTCCGAGCGCCAGGCGTGCACTCCGTACGAGAAGGAGCGGCTGGACGCCGGCGGGGACGGGGCGCGCAACGACACCATGGTGCGGCTGTGGACGCTCAAGGAGGCGTACAGCAAGGCACTGGGCCAGGGACTGCGTTTCCGCTTCACCGAGTTCGGCTTCGCTCTGGACGGTGACCGGGGCGGGGGCGGCGACGGTACCCGGCTGGTCAGGCCGGACGGCTCGCCCGTTCCCGGCTCGGAGTGGCAGTTCGGTACGTTCCGGGCAGGGGCGGGCTATGTCGTGAGCGTGGCGGTCTGTGACACCGGGTTCGGTGAGCTGGCTGACCTGTCGGTCGGCACCACCCTGGATGACGGCATGCTCGACACGCTGCTGGGCGCACCCGGTGCGGTCCGCGGTCCTGCGCGGGCGCGGTCAGGGGAGCCAGCCGGCTTCCTCGGCGATCCGGATGGCGTCGATGCGGTTGCGCGCGCCGAGCTTGCCGACGATGGCCGTGAGGTAGTTGCGGACCGTGCCCTTGGACAGGTACAGACAGCCGGCGATCTCGGCGGCGTCGGCGCCGCGGGTGGCGAGCCGTAGGACCTCGAGCTCCCTCGGGGACAGCGGGTTCTCCGGGGAGTCCCAGGCGGTCAGCGCGAGCTGGGGGTCCACGACCCGGCGTCCGGTCGCCACCGACCGTACGGCGAGCGCGAGCTGGTCCGGCGGCGAGTCCTTGAGCAGGAAGCCCGAGACATGGGCGGACAGGGCGCGCCGCAGGGTGCCGGGACGTCCGAGGCTCGTGAGGATCAGGGTGCGGCAGCTGGGCAGCTGTTCATGGAGCTCGGCCGCCGCCGTCAGACCGTCGATGCCGGGGAGATCGATGTCGATCACCGCCACGTCCGGTTTGGACGCGAGCGCCGTCGCGACGATCGTGTCGCCGCGGTCCACCGCGGCGACCACATGAAGGTCCGGCTCCAGCTGGAGCAGCGCCACCAGCGCGCCACGGATCATGTGAACATCCTCGGCGAGGAGGATTCTCACGGACAGCATCGTTACCCCCGGTCAGATGATGTGAAGTCAGGCTACGGCGGATCTCTCAGGGGCCGCGGGTTCGAGCACCAGCAGTTCGTTCTCGTGGTTCTGGGGCCTGATCGGTGCCCAGACCTCGAGATGGAACCGTCCGTCGCCCTGAAGTCCCGCGGTCAGCCCGCCGCCGATGGCGGCGAACCGGCACCTCAGATTGTCCAGCCCGCTTCCGCCGCCGGCCCGCGCGGAGAAGACGTCGGCCTGTTCGTGCGGGTGGTCGTTGGTCAGGCCGAGACGGACCGTTTCTTCGTCCAGCTCCGCCTTGATGGTGCAGACCCGCACCCCGCTGTGCCGCAGAATGTTGGTGACTCCTTCGCGCAGGGCCGTGGCGAGCACGGTATCGACGACCGGATGAAGCCGTCCGCACTCCACCGTGACATCCGCCCTGATGTCCGCGGCGGCGAGCACGGTCCCCGCCGATTCCGCCTCCTCGGACAGCGACATGTCGCGGTACCCACTGGACACCAGCCTTACGTCGGCCAGGGCCTGCCGTGCCACGCGCAGCACCGAGGCGGTCTCCTCACGTGCCTTGTCCGGGCGGCTGCTGATCAGCCGCTGGATCAGTTCCCCCTTGAGCGTGATGGCGGAGAGGCTGTAGCCGAGCAGGTCGTGCAGATCCCGGGCGAACCTCAGCCTTTCCTGCGTCACGGCCATCCTGGCCAGTTCCTCCCGGGTGGCGTGCACCTCGTGCACGAGGTCGGTGAGACGGGTCAGGCCGTAGATGACGAGACCGGTGAGAATGCCGGCGATCGTGAAGTACAGCACCAGGTCGATGGTCGCCCCGGCCATCAGGTTGTACACCGGGATGAAGGCGATCAGCAGCCCGTAGACGGGCCAGGCCCAGCGCGCCGGGAGCGTGAGCAGTATCGAGGCGGCGAGCGGCCCCTCCATGCTGCCCCAGTTGGTGCCGAACCAGACGAGCGGCGCGAAGGTGAGCACAGCCTGCACGCCGAGAACAAGCGCTTTCCAGCCGGTGGGCCAACGCCGGGCCTGCGGGGAGGAGACGGCCAACTGCACGCCGAACACCGCAAGAACCAGTCCGATACAGATGACGAGTTGTGTTGTTTCGGGTCGGGTCCGCACCACATTGAGCACCGTCATGGTGCCGTAACAAACAAGAGCCACCACGATAATCGCGCGGGCCAGCCGTGGGGCCGGTGCCTGCGACCGGGGTGAGAACGGAACGACGTTCCTCGTCGGCATCGCCGCCTCCTCGCCAAGGACCAACAGTGGCGGACGCATGCTATGTCTTCCGGTTGTCCGTGAGCTAGCGGATCCGGTCGGCAGCCGGATTCAGACGAACAGCGGTACGGGGTTGATTTGTTCGTATGGGACCGGGCGTTCAAGTAGTCCGAGTTTCACAGGTATGTCGAAGAGGCGGCCCGGGGCGAATCGGGCCCAGAAGTGACGCATCCCCGGAATGATCACCTTCACTACGGGAAGTCCCACGTCGGGCCGGGTTTGGTCGAGAATGAGCATCTCCATTCCGTGACTCCGTACGAGTGTTTCGGCCAACTCGATGTCCTCGCGCAGATCCCCTCGCGGGGTGAAGGAGTAGCACTCGGGAGTGCGTGGGGTTTCGGCTGGATCTGCGCTGAGGTATGGCTGATTTTCCACCGTCGCACCCCGCCACCAGGAGGAGAGATCCCGGTCCGCGGAAAGGAGTTCGGCGGAGTTCTCCTCCGGAGGCAGTAGTTGGGCCATCTCCGTCACCGCTCTGCGCAGTGCCAGCCGGGGATCGAAATGAGCCCCGAAGCCGAAGGAAATTCCCTCGGCCGTCCGATCGGTGCGCCGGGACAGCGCGGCCATCACGGGGATGCCGAAATCCGCGGTGAGATCGATAACCCAGATGTCCCGGTGCAGCCGCGCATATGCCTGCCGGGTCCTGGCCAGCCACGGCTCGTCGAACGCGTCGAGGTCCACTGCGGGCTGCCGGGTGCGGTTGTACCACCACAGGGCGACCGCGTCCCGCTCCACCACCTCCAGGAAGCCCTGGACGACGGCGTCCTCCGGACTGCTGCCCGCCGCGTTGCCGTTGGAGTCGGCCCACGGAGCGGCCGGTACGCCATCCGGTCCGGGGCCGAAGTAGAGCATGGAGGTGGGCAGCAGCCGCTGGGTGCCGGAGGTGAGGGACCAGACCGGGGTCCAGTCGACAGGTGCCTGCGAGTCGAACGGTGGCGGGACCTGCTGGAAGCGGGAGTGCCGGGCGTTCCACCGGTCCCGCTCCCGGAACTGCCGGCCGGCGAACAGCTGGCAGGAGTTGGGATGCAGGGCCGCGTCCCCGAGCCCGGTCAGGGTGTCCCGCACGGTGGGCTCATCACCCTGCCGGGTGCCGCAGTAACGTTCCAGCGCCTCGCACAGGGCGCCCACCTCGGCCTCCTGAGGCGTCGTTCCCTTGCCGCCGCTCTGCCCCCGCAGCCCGCCGCGCAGCCCCGCCAGTGAACGGCTGTCGCCCAGAGCCATGTTGCGCCCGGCGACGTACCGGTTCAGGCCCTCCGGCGAGCCGGGAGCCGGGCGGAGTCCGGAGACGATGCCGGTGACCGGATCGGCCAGGTGCCGGTAGCGGGCGAGCACCGTTTCCGCGCTCTGCGCCCGGTGGTTGCCCCCCACCGTGTGCACCTTCGGACTGGACACCGGCACGAAGGGTCTTCGCACCCGCTCGGGGACGAGCTCCGGATCCCCGCACGTCGAGCACTGCGGGCGGCGGGCCACCGGATGCCGGCTGGTGTGCAGGGTGCGGGTGTCCAGCGTGCACACCGCCTGCTGGCCCTCGTACCTCATGCCGGCCACCCACTTCGTGGCCTCCAGCACCGCCGTGTGCAGCCCGAGCGCCCGCACGGTGGCGAACGACGCCTCCGGGACCTGGACCGTACCCGCGAGCCCGAGGGCGTGCAGAACCGGTGCCCGGGAGGCCCGGTGGCCGCGCAGACGGTGCGCCAGACACTCCCAGCAGGCACCCTGCTCCGACCCGAACACCGGGCCCACCCAGGTCTCCGCGCCGCTCGGCTTGGCCAGCAGCCAGGCCCGGCCCGACTCCCGGTGCCGGGCGTCGACCTCGGCCAGCCGGGGATCCAGGTAGTCGTCGCACAGGACGAGCGAGAGTGCTGCCGGCGCCCCCTCGTCCGGTCCGGTCACCCGCAGCCCGGCGGCCAGGCACTCGGCCCTGGCCGCCCCGGGGTCGGCCCGTCCGAGGGCCACCAGCTCCACCGCTGTCGTACGGAACGATGCGGAGGCGCTGGGGCCGTCGATGCCTGCGAACTCCCAGTACGCCTCCGTGCAGGCGTCCGTGGCCGGGTCGTGATAGCCGATCAGATCGGCCCGTGCGAGCTCCGCGATCATGCGGGCCGCGGTGGCGGGCGACAGCGTCGGCGCCGCGTCCCGCAGCACCCCGGCCAAGGTCCTGGTGCCGTCCAGCAGGGCCGCGAGCTCCTGAACCTCACGCCCCTGCAAGGCTGTTGTCCCCTGCTCCGACAGCAGGTAGACGGCATCCCCCTCGATCGCCTCCACCCGCAGATGCCTCTTGAACCCCACGGGCAGTTCGGTGCCCGTCCCCCCGGTCATGGTCATGCAAGCGCCGCCCCGGCCTCTTCCCCGGGCAGGGGCGCCATACCGCTGTAGCACCCGTAGAGCGTGGCGGTGCCCGGCCGGTCGAGGTGGTCGATCACCAGGTCCCGCCCCGAGGCGCCGGGCGTGCTGTTCTTGAACGCGTCGCCGACCAGGTCCCCGACCATGTCCCCGTAGACCGGCTCCATCGCCGGGAGGCCGAACTCCGCGAGTACGGAGACCGGGTCGCTCGTGTAGCGCAGTGCCAGCTCGGGCTCGAGGCCGGCCCGTGCCGTCAGCAGGGCGAGGCGGTGATCGGACGAGAGCGGCTGGGTGGCCGTGCCGGCCGGGGCGTTGTGCGCGGAGACGTGCATGGTGATGTTCATGGAGTTCCCCCTCCAGGGTCCGTGATACGAGACCGCGTTTCCGTCGTTCACTCGTTTCCCGAGTGCCAGGATTCTGCGTCCCGCCGCGCCGCACAGCACAGTGCGAGGCTCACCACCGGGGCATGACATTTTCATGTGCGCCCTCGTGACCACCTCACTGGGACTCGAACGTCGCAGGTGTCAGGCTCGGCCCAGACTCCACAAGCTCATGACGGCCCACCACCGGGCCGGCCGCACAGCGCACGAAAGGGAGGGCGCAATCATGGAGATCAAAGTCCTGGGACCGCTGACAGCCCGTGAGAACGGGGTGTCCGTCGTGCCCACCGCGGCCAAGCCGCGCCAGATCCTGTCCCTGCTGGCCCTGCAGTCCGACCACGTCGTGACCGTGGCGACGCTGATGGAGGAGATCTGGGGCGAGGACATCCCGCGCAGCGCGGCCACCACCCTGCAGACCTACATCCTCCAGCTCCGCCGCAAGATCGCGGCAGCGCTCGACGGGGACCCGTCCCGCCAGGCCAAGGACGTCCTGATCACCCAGCACGGCGGCTACCTGCTCCAGGTGCAGCCGGGCCAGGTGGACGCCCACGAGTTCAGCCAGCTCACCGCATCCGGGCGGGCGGCGCACGAGGCGGGCGACCACTACGCCGCCTCCGACCTGCTGGGCCGTGCCCTCAAGATGTGGCAGGGTTCCGCACTCGTCGACGTACGCATCGGCACCGTGCTCGAACTCGAGGTGCTCCGCATGGAGGAGGACCGGATGGCCGCCCTGGAGCGGCGCATCGACGCCGACCTCATAATCGGCCGGCACACGGAGATCGTGCCCGAACTGCGGGTCCTGGTCGCCAGGCACCCGATGCACGAGAACTTCTGCGCCCAGTTGATGACCGCACTGCACCGCTCGGGCGGCGCCTGGCGGGCACTCGAGGCCTACCAGCGGCTGCGCGTCACGCTGGTCGACGAGCTCGGACTGGAGCCCTCGGCCCGGCTGCAACGCCTCCACCAGGCTGTTCTGTCCGCGGACCCCGCTCTCGACCTCCCGGTCCCGGCCTCCGGTTGACCTCCTGGCGCGAGCACTCCCGTACGTCAGGCAGGAGCTCTCCAGTACGTCTCTAGCCGGCGTTCCTACGTTCGGCCGATGACGATCCTTGACGACCTGACGGTCGCACCGGCCGCACCCGACCTGCGACGCGCCGCCGCTGAACTGCGCCGGCTCAAGGAGGAAGTGAGCCGCGGGCCGGACCCCGCAGCCACCCGGCGCCAGCACGAGAAGAACAAACTCACCGCACACGAACGGCTGGAACTCCTCTTCGACGAGGACACGTTCACCGAGATCGAGCCGCTGCGCCGGCACCGGGCCTCCGGCTTCGGTCTCGAAGCACGCAAACCGCACGGCGACGGCGTCGTGATCGGCTGGGGGCTCGTCCACGGCCGGACGGTGTTCGCCTACGCGCACGACTTCCGCGTCTTCGCCGGCGCCCTGGGCGAGGCCCACGCCGCGAAGGTGCACAAGGTGATGGACCTCGCGGAGGCTGCCGGCGCACCGCTGGTGAGCCTCAACGACGGGGCGGGCGCCCGTATCCAGGAGGGTGTGACGGCGCTCGCGGGTTACGGCGGGATCTTCCGCCGCAATGTCGCGGCCTCCGGGGTCATCCCGCAGATCAGTGTGATGCTCGGCCCGTGCGCCGGGGGAGCCGCCTACTCGCCGGCGCTCACCGACTACGTCTTCATGGTCCGCGACTCGGCGCAGATGTTCATCACGGGACCCGATGTCGTACAGGCGGTGACGGGCGAGAAGATCACCCACAACGGCCTGGGCGGCGCCGATGTGCACGCGAGCGTCTCGGGCGTCAGCCACTTCGCGTACGACGACGAGGTGACCTGCCTGGAGGACGTACGGTTCCTCATCGCGCTGCTGCCGTCCAACAACCGCGAGATGCCTCCCGTGGTGGCCTGCGAGGACCCTGCCGACCGGCGCACCGACGCCCTCACGGACCTGGTGCCGGCCGACCCGGGCCGCAGCTACGACATCCGTACGGTGATCGAGGAGATCGTCGACGACGGGGAGAGCTTCGAGGTCCACGAGGCGTGGGCGCCGAACATCGTGTGCGCTCTCGCCCGCCTGGACGGCCACCCGGTGGGCATCGTCGCCAACCAGCCCGCGGCCCTGGCCGGGGTCCTGGACATCCATGCCAGCGAGAAGGCCGCCCGCTTCGTCTCGACGTGCGACTCCTTCAACATCCCGCTGGTCACCCTCGTCGACGTGCCCGGCTTCCTGCCCGGCGTCGACCAGGAGCACAACGGAATCATCCGGCACGGCGCCAAGCTCCTGTACGCGTACTGCAACGCGACCGTGCCGCGTATCTCCCTCGTCCTGCGCAAGGCCTACGGCGGCGCGTACATCGTCATGGACTCCCGGTCCATCGGCGCCGACCTGGCCTTCGCCTGGCCGACGAACGAGATCGCCGTGATGGGGGCGGAGGGTGCCGCCAACGTCATCTTCCGCCGGGAGATCGCCGCGTCCGACGACCCGGAGGCGCTGCGGGCGCAGCGCATCGACGAGTACAGGACCGAGCTGATGCACCCCTACTACGCGGCCGAACGAGGCCTCGTGGACGACGTGATCGACCCAGGGGACACCCGTCGGATCCTCATCCGCTCGCTGGCCATGCTGCGCTCCAAGCACGCCGAAGTGCCGTCCCGTAAGCACGGGAATATCCCTACATAGTGGGGTGATTCGACAGATCCACGCACACGCGAGTCCCGGTCTAGGGCACAGACGTTCCATGGCTGCACCGGAAACGGCGGCCCGCTACGAGCGAGCGGCCGACCGGTCCGGCCGGCCGGGGAGGCTCACAACCCGAACCGCCCCGGCCGCCGATACCGACTCACGATCAGCAGTGACACGGACGAAGGGATCGACAGTGACCCCCACAGTGCCAACCGGCAGGTGCGCAGAGCCGCACCCGGCCCCGTCGAAGGCCAGGTAGACCATGCGCAGAGTCGCCATCACCGGCCTGGGCGTCGTGGCCCCCGGTGGGGTCGGTGTCAAGGAGTACTGGAACCTGCTCACGGCGGGCCGAACCGCCACCCGCAGGATCTCCTTCTACGACCCCTCGCCGTTCCGTTCGCAGGTCGCCGCCGAGTGCGACTTCGACCCCCGGGCCGCCGGACTCTCCCACCAGGAGATCCGCAGACTCGACCGGGCCTCCCAGTTCGCGGTCGTCTCCACCCGGGAGGCCCTGGCCGACAGCGGCCTCGACCTCTCCGCCCTCGACCCGGGCCGCATAGGCACCGCGGTGGGCAGCGCGGTCGGCTGCACCACCAGCCTGGAGCGCGAGTACGCCGTCGTCAGTGACGGCGGCCGCAAGTGGAACGTGGACCACGAGTACGCCGTACCCGAGCTGTACCGGCACTTCGTACCCAGCTCCATCGCCGCCGAAGTCGGCCTGGCGGCAGGTGCGGAGGGCCCGGCAGCGGTCGTCTCCACCGGATGCACCTCCGGTCTCGACTCGCTGGGCCACGCGGTCGAACTCATCCGCGAAGGCACCACCGACATCATGATCGCCGGTGCCACCGAGGCCCCGATCTCGCCGATCACCTCGGCCTGCTTCGACGCCATCCACGCCACCACCCCTCGCAACGACACCCCGGAGAGCTCCTGCCGGCCCTTCGACCGGACCCGCAGCGGACTCGTCCTCGGCGAGGGCGCGGCGATCCTGGTCCTGGAGGAGCTGGAGAGCGCGCGGCGGCGCGGCGCGCACATCTACGCCGAGATCGCGGGCTTCGCCTCCCGCTGCAACGCGTACCACATGACCGGTCTCAAGCCGGAGGGCCTCGAAATGGCGGAGGCCATCGACGTCGCCCTGGCCGAGGCCCGCCTCGCACCGGACACCGTCGACTACATCAACGCACACGGCTCAGGCACCAAGATGAACGACCGCCATGAGACCGGCGCGTTCAAGCGCAGCCTCGGGGAGCACGCGTACCGCACCCCGATCAGCTCCATCAAGTCGATGATCGGGCACTCGCTCGGCGCCATCGGCTCCCTGGAGATCGCCGCCTGCGCCCTCGCGATGGAGCACAGCATCCTGCCGCCCACCGCGAACCTCCACGAGCCCGACCCCGAGCTCGACCTCGACTACATCCCGCTGGTCGCCCGCGAGAAGAAGACCGACGTGGTCCTCAGCGTGGGCAGCGGCTTCGGCGGATTCCAGAGCGCCATGGTGCTGGCCCGCCCGGAGAGGAGCACCTCATGACCGCCGCAGTGGTGACCGGCCTGGGCATCACCGCCCCCAACGGCCTGGGAACCGAGGACTACTGGAAGGCCACACTGGCCGGCGAGTCCGGCCTCGGACCCGTCACACGCTTCGACGCCACCCAGTACCCCTCCCGGATCGCCGGGGAGGTCAGCGACTACGTCGCCGAGGACCACATCCCCAGCAGGCTGATGCCGCAGACCGACCACATGACGCGCCTCGCGCTGACCGCGGCCGACTGGGCACTGGCCGACGCGGGCATCGACACCACCGAACTGCCGGAGTACGGCATCGGCGTCGTCACCGCCGCGTCCGGCGGAGCCGTCGAGTTCGGCCAGCGGGAGCTGCAGAACCTCTGGAGCAAGGGCAAGGAGTACGTCAGCGCCTACCAGTCGTTCGCCTGGTTCTACGCCGTCAACACCGGCCAGATCTCCATCCGGCACAAGCTGCGCGGACCCAGCGGCGTGCTGCTCACCGAACAGGCCGGCGGCATCGACGCCCTCGGCCACGCCCGCCGCCACATCCGCAAGGGCTTCCCGGCCGTCATCTCCGGCGGTATCGACGCGGCCATCTGCCCCTGGGGCTGGGTACCGCAGATCGCTTCCGGTCTGATGAGCACCGTCGACGACCCGGCCCGCGCCTATCTGCCCTTCTCCGAGGAGGCCGGCGGATACGTACCCGGCGAGGGCGGCGCGATCCTCCTCGTCGAAGACGCCGAGTCGGCCCGTACCCGCGGTGCCGCCACGGTCTACGGCGAGATCGCCGGATACGCGGCGACCCTCGACCCGGCCCTCGGAACAGGCAGACCGCCCGGTTTGCGCAGGGCCGCCGAGAACGCCCTCGCCGACGCCGGGATCACCGCCGCCGACATCGACGTCGTCTTCGCGGACGCCGCCGGCGTACCCGAGCTCGACCGGGCCGAGGCCCAGGCCCTCACCGAGATCTTCGGCGCGCACGGGGTCCCCGTCACCGCACCCAAGACCATGACGGGGCGCCTGCTCGCCGGGGGCGCCGCCCTCGACGCGGCGACCGCACTGCTCGCCCTGCGCGACGGTGTCATCCCGCCCACCGCCAACGTCGGCGCCGCCGCCGCGGGCCACGCCATCGACCTGGTGACCGAGGCGCGCGAGGCCGGACTGCGCAACGCGCTCGTCCTCGCACGCGGCCACGGCGGCTTCAACGCGGCACTCGTCGTACGCCGCCCGCGCTGAACAGCCACATGAACCCCACGCGCACCACAGGCACCCCCACCCGTACCACCGGCACGCCCGACCGACCCATACGCCCAACCGAGAGGACGGCACCGACCATGAGCACCACGACCGCCACAGTGACCCTGGCCGACCTGACCCGCATGCTGCGCGAGAGCGCAGGCGAGGAGGAGGGCATCGACCTCGACGGTGACGTCATCGACACCCCGTTCATGGAGCTCGGCTACGACTCCCTCGCACTGCTCCAGGTCATCGGGCAGATCCAGCGCGAGTACGGCATCGAGATCCCGGACGACGCCGTCGTCGACGCCGAGACCCCGGGTGCCCTCCTCGCCCTCATCAACTCCGGCCAGGCGCCCGCCGCCTGAGCCGGCCCCATACGGCCGCCCCGCCTTCCGTCCCCCCGGGGCGGGGCGGCCGTCACTGCGCCGAGCCACCCGAACCACCTTTCATTGCCCCCTTACTGCCCCCTTACGCACCGAATGGGGCCGGAGCCGCGGCCCACGAGGAGGGAACCATGTCGCTCACGAACCGGAGTGCGGTGGTCCGCCGGCTGATCGTCAGCCCAGGCTCCGCGCCCCAGCAGCACGCACGAGCCGTGGCCTCGGCCGCCGGCGTATCGGCGGTGCTGCGCGCCTTCGGCCGTCCTCCCGAGGACCTGCCCGCCCGTACCGTCGTCCTCCTCGGAGCGGCCGCCTTCGAACCGGGCATCAGGCCCGAACACGAGGGCTTCACCGTCCGTACGGCATCCACCCCCGGCCGTGCGCTGCGCCAGGCCCACCGGGAACTCCACGAGGGAACCGCCGACCTCGCCCTCGTCGCAGGCTTCGGCGAACCCGACCCCCAGACCATCACCGTGTACGCGGTCAAACGCGCCGCCGAAGCGGTGGCGGAGGGCGACGCGGTCCTCGGCGTACTCGACGTCACCACCCCCGCAGACGAGGACACCGCCCCGGCGCTGCGCCCGATGCACCAGAACCCGCGAGGCACCGACCCCGACCGGCACCGCCTCATCCTCTGGTCGGGCCGGAACGCCGCCGACGAGGAACGAGTACGCGGCGAACTCCTGCCGATGCTCAGCGGAGTGCACCGTGAGGTCTTCCCCGCCCTGCCGACCACCGTGCCCTGCGGCACCGCCCCCGGCCCGGTACGCGGAGCGGCCGTCACCGTCTCGGCCCTCGCCTCACGTGCCGTGCACAAGGCCCGCACCACCGACGCCTCACGCCCGCGGCCCATCGCCCTCCTCTTCCCGGGCCAGGGCTCCCAGCACGCCGGGATGGCAGCAGGCCTCTACCGCCGCGAACCCGTCTTCACGGCGGCGGTCGACGCGGCCCTCTCCCACATGGGTGAGGAAGGACCCCGTATCCGCGCCGACTGGCTCGACCCCGCGCGTGCCTCCATCGGCATCGACGACGTACGCCGGGCCCAGCCCCTCCTGTTCGCGATCGACTACGCGCTCGGCCGCCTCGTACTCAGCTGGGGCGTCCGCCCCACAGCCTTCCTCGGCCACAGCGCGGGGGAGCTCGTCGCCGCGACCTTCGCCGGGGTCGTATCCCTGAGCGACGCGGCCCAGATGGTGCAGGCCCGGGTCCGGGAGGCCGTGAAGATCCCCGCGGGTGGCATGCTCGCGGTCGCCGCGAGCGAGGAGCAGTTGCTCCCGTACCTGACCGAGGACGTCGGCATCGCCGCCGTCAACGCCAACCAGCAGGTGATGCTGGCGGGTTCGAAGGGGCCCCTCACCGAGGTCGCCGCCCGACTCAAGGCGGACGGCCACACCGTGGTCACGGTCCCCGCGACCAGCCCCTTCCACTCCCCGGCGATGGCCCCCGCCTCCGACGCGGTGGAAGTCGCCTACCGCGACGTCCCGCTGCGGGAGCCGAAGCTGCCCCTGTACTCCGGCTACACCGGAGCCCTGATGAGTCCCGAGGAGGCGCGCAGCCCCCGCTTCTGGGCCCGCCAGATCACCGACACCGTCTACTTCCGCAACGCCCTGGACGAGCTCCTGGCAGCCGACGACGTCCTGCTCGTCGAGGCGGGCCCCCGCCAGACACTCACCGCCTTCGCCCGCAGGCACCGCTCGCTCCGCCTGGGCGCCGGCGCGGTGACCCCGCTCCTCCCGGCCCGCGCCGGCACGCCCGAAGCCGACCGACAGTCGGTGCTCACGGCAGCTGCCCGCATCTGGACCGAGGGCCACGACCTGGACCTGAACGCGGTGGCCAGGATGTGGACCTGGAGCGAGGAGGAGCAGTCCGCGGGCACCGCGGCGCCCCGTGTCCACGCAGAGGCGGAGGTACAGCTCGCATGAAGTACGTGAACAGAGCCCTGCGCGAGATCTACAGCTCGCTGACCGCGGCGGGCTGGATCTGGCTGGGCCTTCCCATGATGGGACCACCCGTACCGATGGCCGCGACGCGCCTGAAGGAACCGCCGGAGGGCCATCCGGAAAGGCTTTGCCCGGACGTACCGCTCACCCGTACGGAACTCGCACTGCAAAAACAACTCATGGCACCGATCGGGGAGCGGGAGTGAACGAGATCCGCCGTCTGGACCGGGTGATCATTCGCTTCGCGGGTGACTCGGGTGATGGTATGCAGTTGACGGGTGACCGGTTCACGTCGGAGACGGCGTCGTT
>NZ_JBEXDB010000032.1:0-51186 GCF_040605575.1 Streptomyces sp. NPDC005566
ACATGGTTCACCAGACTGCGATGCGAAACCTGCACACCCTTCGGCCGCCCCGTCGAACCCGACGTGAACACCGTGTACGCCACCGAATCCAGATCAACAACCACGTCCGGAGCCGACTCCGGGAACGACGACACACCCTCCTCGTCGTCGACCCGCACCACATCCACGTCGAACCGGTCCGCGTACGCACCCGACGTCAGAGCGACCGACACCCGCGCGTCGGCCACCATGCCCGCGATACGACCCGCCGGCAACACCGGGTCCATCGGAACGAACCCACCGCCCGCACGCCACACCGCCAGCAACGACACCACCAGATCAACCGACCGATCCAACAGCACCGCAACCGTCGACTCCGCACCCACACCCACCGCACGAAGACGATGCGCCAACCGATTCGCCCGCACATCCAACTCCGCGAACGACAACGACCGCCCACCCGCCTCCACAGCCACCGCACCCGGCGACTCGACCACCCGACGCGCCACCAGCTCCGGCACCGACACCTCCGGCACCACCACCGCCGAGTCGTTCCACCCGGTCAGCACCTGCTCACGCTCACCACCGGGCAGGAACACCTGACGCGCGTCACCCTCCACATCCGCGGCCATCGACTCCAGCACCGACCGGTACATCGCGGCGAGGCGGTCCGTGCCCTCCCTGCCGATGAGATGCCGGTTAGCGGTGATCACCATGAACCCGGCGCGGGTGGAGACACCCAGCGGGAACTCGGTGGGGCTGTCGTCGAGCGTGGCCGGGTAGTCGACGAGGTCCTGGTCGACCTGCCGGAAGTTCTGGTAGCTGAAGCGGACGTTGACGAGCCGGTCGCTCGTGCTGAGCTCGCGCTGCATCACGCCCAGCGGGTACCGGCGGTGCGGCCACACCTCGATCTCCTGGTCGAAGACCTGGCGCACCAGATCGCGCCAGGTCTCGGCGCCACGGGTGAAGGCGAAGGGCAGCGGGTTCAGGTAGACCCCGTACACCCGCTCGGCGCCCACGGCCTCCGGCCTGGCGTTGGTGACGAGGGCGGTGAAGAAGGACTCCTCCGGCGTGAGCTGGCTCATCACCTTCAGGTGCGCCGCGTGCAGGACGCTCTTGATCGGTACCTTCGCCTTGCTGGCCAGGGTCCGCAGTCCGGCGTCCAGGTCGTGGTACGGCACCCAGGCGCGGTGCAGTCCGCGCGGTGTCTCCTCCGGGTCGTCGCCCCAGCCGGCGGGCAGTTCGAAGGAGGCGTTGTTCTCGAGGATCGTCCGCCAGTAGTCGCGGTCGTCGTCCCCGGCCAGGGAGACCAGCTCGGCGGCGACGAAGTCCGCGTACCGCACGGCGGCGGGTGCGGGTTCCTCGACCGGCGTTCCGTCGCGCAGCGCGCGGTAGGTCGTGGCCAGTTCCATCAGCAGGGAGTGGTGGCTCCATCCTTCCAGTACCGCGTGGCACTCGGTCAGGGTCAGCCACCAGGAGCCGTCGTCGCAGGCGTGTCCGGTGAAGCGGATGAGCGGGGCCCGGGTCAGGTCGAAGAGCTGGGTGCGCTCTTCGGCCATGAACGCGCGCAGCGACGCTTCGACGGCGGCGCCGTCGAGCCCCCGCAGGTCGCGTGCGTCGACCGGCGAGGTGACATCGGACGGGGCGTGGACGAGCTGCAGCGGTACGGAGTAGCCCTCGATCGCGAACGATGAGCGCAGGATCTCGTGCCGGGCCAGCACCGTGTCCACGGCCTGCTGGAGCAGCTCGCGGTCGAAGAGCCGGTCGTCGAGGATCCGGAAGCAGGTCGAGTTGTGGTAGTGGTTGCGGCCGTCGTCGGCGAGCATCTCGACGACCATGCCGAGCTGCACCTGCGCCAGCGGGTAGGCGTCGACGAGGCCGGCCGGCAGCCGGTCGAGGTCTTCCTGCGCGAGCAGGGCGAAGGGCTCGACGGCCGGTTCGGCCTTGGCCGGGGCGGGGCGTCCGGTGATGAACGCGACGAGTTCGGCGGGGGTCCGGTGCTCGAACACATCGCGGACCGTCACGTCGTACTCGCCGTCGCGCAGTGCGCCGACGAGTGCGACGGCGCGCAGCGAGTCGCCGCCCAGGTCGAAGAAGTTGTCCTCGACGCCGACCTGTTCGACCCCGAGCACCTCGCGCCAGACGGAGACCATCTCCTCCTCGGCCGTGGTGCGCGGTGCGACGTGGGCGGCCTCGACACCGAGTGCGCTGCGGTCGGGGGCGGGCAGTGCGGCCTGGTCCAGCTTGCCGTTGACGGTCAGCGGGATCTTCCCGACGACGAGGAAGGCCGTCGGGATCATGTAGTCGGGGAGTGACCCGGCCAGCAGGGTCCGCAGTTCGCTGGGCGCGGCCACGGCATCGCTGGTGGGTACGACGTACGCCACGAGCCTGCGGTCGCCGGGGGTGTCCTCCCTGGCGACGACGACGGCGTCCCGGACGCGCGGGTGGGTGGTCAGCGCGGCCTTGATCTCGCCCAGTTCGATGCGGTGACCGCGGATCTTCACCTGGTGGTCGATGCGGCCCAGGTAGTCGAGGCTGCCGTCGGGCCGCCTGCTCGCCAGGTCACCGCTGCGGTAGAGACGGGAGCCGGGCTTCCCGTACGGGTCGGGTACGAAGCGTTCGGCGGTCAGGGCCGGCCGGTTGAGGTACATGCGGGCGACACCGGGGCCGCCGACGTGGATCTCGCCGGGCACGCCGACGGGCACCTGCTCGCCGTGCGGGCCGAACAGGTGGACCTGCAGGTCGCGCAGCGGTACCCCGATCGCGTTCCCGGTGTCGGACTCCAGGTCGGACTCGGTGAGCAGGTGGTACGTGGTGTGGACGCAGGTCTCGGTGATGCCGTACAGGTTGGCCAGCGCGGTCTGTTCGAGACTGCGGCGGGCGACCCAGGGCTTGAGGCCCGGGATGTCCAGCCGTTCGCCGCCGAACGACACGACACGCAGGGAGAGTTCGTCGAGCAGCCGGTGTCCGTCGGCGGCGAGGGAGACCAGGCTGCGGAAGGCGGACGGGGTCTGGTTGAGGACGGTGACCCGCTGCTCGGTGAGGAGGCGCAGGAAGTCTTCGGGGGCGCGGGCCACGTCCGGCGGGACGACCACGAGGCGGCCGCCGTAGGCGAGGGCGCCCCAGATCTCCCAGACCGACATGTCGAAGGCGTAGGAGTGGAAGAGCGTCCATACGTCGTTCTCGTCGAAACCGAAGTGTTCCTCGGTCACGGTGAGCAGGCGCAGCACGTTCGTGTGGCTGAGGCCGACGCCCTTGGGGCGGCCGGTGGAGCCGGACGTGTAGATGGTGTAGATCAGGTCCTCGGGTACCACTCCGGACTCGGGGTTGCTGTCCGGGGCCGCGGCCAGGGCTGCCGTCTCCGCCTCGCCGTCCAGCACCACGAGCAGGCCGTCGACGACACCGGTCAGGTGCGCGGCGTGCGCACCGGAGGTGACGACGATGCGGGCGCCCGCGTCCCCCAGCGTGTAGCCGATGCGCTCGGCCGGGTGTTCCGGGTCCAGGGGCAGGTAGCCGGCCCCGGTCTTGAGCACGGCGAGGAGGGTCGGCACCAGGTCGAGGTCGCGGTCCAGGCTGACGCCGACGAGTCCGCCGGGGCGGGCGCCGTGGGCCCGCAGGTGGTGGGCGAGCCGGTTGGCCCGTGCGTTGAGTTCGGCGTAGCTGAGCTGCTGGTTGCCGAAGACGAGGGCGATCGCGTCGGGGGTGGCCGCGGCCCGGTCCTCGACGAGCTCGTGGATGCAGCGGTCGGGCGCTTCGAAGTGGGCGGGCTCGGGCAGCAGGACGGCCAGATCGGATGCGTCCAGCATGTCGAGGCGGGAGAGCCGCAGGTCCGGTTCGGCGGCGGCCGATTCGACCAGGCGCACGAAGTGCCGGGCCATGCGCTCGGCGGTGGCCCGGTCGTAGAGGGCGGTGCTGTACTCCAGCGCGCCCCGGACGCTGCCGTCCGCGGATTCGCTCAGCTGGAGGGTGAGGTCGAAGCGCGAGACGCGCGAGGTCGCGTGCAGGGACTCCGCCTCGACGCCGGGCAGCCGGAAGTCGCGGGTGCGTTCCCGGTGCATGGTGAAGGCCACCTGGCACAGGGGGGTGCGGGACATGTCCCGCACCGGCACGAGTTCGTCCGCGAGACGCGCGAACGGGAACTCCTGGTTGTCGAAGGCGTCCAGCACCGTCTCGCGGGCGCCGACGAGCAGCTCCCGGAACGTCGGGTCGCCCTGCCACTGTCCACGCAGGACAAGGGTGTTGATGCCGTAGCCGATGAGCTGTTCCAGTTCGGGGCGGCTCCGGCCGGACACGACGGTGCCGACGGCGATGTCGTCGCGACCGGTGTACCGGGAGAGCAGCGCCTGGTAACCGGCGAGCAGGGTCTGGAACGGGGTGGCGCCGTGTGCGGAGCCGAGCGTGCGGAGCTTCTCCGCCAGCGGGGCCGGAATCACGATGGGCACCGCGTCGCCGTCGTAGCTGCGGGAGGCCGGGCGTCGCCGGTCGGTGGGCACCTCGAGCGGGGTGCTGCCGGCCAGCTGACCACGCCAGTGGTCGAGCTGCTTGGTCAGGGCGTCACCGGCGAGGCGGGTGTGCTGCCAGGCCGCGTAGTCGGCGTACTGGACGGCCATCGGCGCCAGCGGGGACGGCTTGCCCTCGGCGAACGCCCCGTACACGTCGGAGAGTTCGGACATGAACAGGCCGACGGACCACTCGTCGCAGGCGACGTGGTGGAAGACCACGACCAGCAGGTGGTGGTCGTCGGCGATCCGGATGAGCCGGGCCCGCAGCGGCGAACCGTTCTCCAGGTCGAAGGGACGCCCGGGCTCCGCCTCGGCCAGTGCGAGGGCGCGCTGTTCACGCTCGGCGATGTCGGCCGTGCCCGTGAGGTCGTCGACCGGGAGGCCGAACGGGGCGGGAGGGTCGATCAGCTGGACCGGCTCGGCACCTTCGAGGCGGTACCGGGTGCGCAGGATCTCGTGCCGCGCCACGAGTTCCTCGAAGCTGCGGCGCAGCACCGAGGTGTCGAGCGGCCCGTGCAGTCGCAGGGCGACCGGGACGCTGTACTCCCAGCTGTCCGGGTCGAGCCTGCTCAGGAACCACATCTGCTGCTGGCCGTGGGAGAGCGCCAGCGGGCCGCCCCGCTCGACCGGCACCACTGCGGCACGCCGGCCGCTGCGGCCTCCGGCGAGTCGGGCGCGCACCAGTTCCTCGCGCCTCTCCTCGGCCTGTCCGCCCGTGCGAACTTCGCCAGTACTCATGCTGAGCGCCCCTCCCGACCTTCGTTCCGTACGTCTCACTGGGTGTCCTGCGTGGTGCTGCCGCCGGTCCTGCCGGCGGTTCCTGCTCAGGCGCCGGATGTCTCCATGCGGCGGCGCAGGCTCGCGGGCCGCATGTCCGTCCAGACCTCTTCGATGCGGTCGAGGCAGACCTGCCGGGCACCCTCGGTGCCCTCGGTGTGCCAGCCGGCCGGCAGCTCCCGGTCCGCGTCCCAGATCGAGTACTGCTCCTCGTCGTTCAGGACGACCCGGTAGACGCGGTTGTCGGTCTGCTCGTCAGCCATGTCGGTTTCCCTTCGGTGGTCGGATTCGCACTCAGCTTCGGACGCCCGCCTATATCGGCCCTCTACTGAACGCATCCGTACACACACGGCCACAACGCAGCACGCGGCCCGGTCCCGTCGGGGGAGGCGGGACCGGACCGCGTGGGTCTCGGGGTGCTGCGGGTGGGGGGCGCCCTGGTGCCGGAAGGCTGTCGGGCAGCCCTTGGGGGCGTGGCCGGGCTACTCGCGCGAGCCGAGGAACTGGACGGTCCGCGCCCGCAGTGCCGCGCCGACGGGCAGCACCGTGCCGGTCACGGCGAGGAGCGTGGACACGACGGCGACGGCGATGACGATCACGTACGGCACGACGATCGGTGTCGTACCGAACAGCTGGAGCAGCGCACCCCACAGGCCGGCCAGGTTGACCGCGGTGGCCGCGAGTGCCAGGGCCACCCCGATGGCGGAGACCAGCAGGGACTCGGCGACGAAGAACCGGACGACCTGTTTCGGCGTGGCCCCTGCCATGCGCAGCACCGCCAGGTCGCGGCGCCGGTCGGCCGTCGCCATGAGGAGCGTGTTGAGGATCGCGATGAAGCAGAAGATCATGATGATCACCGCGGTGGAGCGCTGCCGCACCTCCGTGAGATGACGTGCGTACGCGCTCTCGGAGGCGACCAATTGGTCCCTCGTCATGAACTCGGCTCCGCCGCCGGCCACCGCCTTGCGGATCTGTGCGGTGATCGCGGCGTGATCGGCACCGGAGTCCAGCGAGACGTAGGCACGCCGGGCCAGTCCGTCCCGGGCGTAGACGGCCGACGGGGCGAAGCGCTGCGGCAGGTACGCCACGTCCTCGCCCCGCAGCGCCTTGTACGTCGCCACGACCTTCAGATCGACACGCTCGCCGTCGGGCATCTCCACGGCCAGCTTGGAGCCGACGTCCATGCCCCACAGATCGGCCACGGCCGTGCTGTTGTCGTCGAGGTCGTCCAAGGACCCTTCGATGATCTTCAGGTCCATCGTCTTCTTCAGCGCGACGGGATCGACGACGAGGCCGTCGTTCTCCTCGTACCGGTTCTCGTCCTTGGTGTAGACGGTGGTGAGGATCGGCGCGGCGATGTGGACACCGTCGATCGCCGCGACGCGCTCGATCACCTGCGGGCTGATGCCCGGGGTTCCGTCGGGTGCGAGGGCGTACTGCGAACTGACCCGGTTCTGCAGGCCGTTGTCACGTGCGGCACCGAGTGAGTCGGTGGCGGCGAGCAGCGAGAAGGCCAGCCCGACGGTGAGCAGGACGGGAGCCGCGGTGGCAGCGGTACGCCGCCGTGACGTCAGCGCGCTCTCGCGCACCAGCATCGCGGTGGGCCCCGACGAGCCCCGGAAGGGCAGCATCAGCAGCTTGGTGAGCGGTCCGACGACCAGCGGTGCGAGCACCGCTGCGGCCAGTACAGGCACCATCAGCGACACGACGTAGACCGTGGGCGAGAGGACGCTCGTCGGGGACGCGACGGCGATCCACGCCGTCCACCCGACACCGCCCACCAGGGCGATGACACCGAGCAGCGCCCTGCCGGGCGTCACCCCCGTGTCATCGACCGAGGCTTCGCGCAGCGCCTCGATGGGACGGATGCTGCCGGCCCGGCGAGCCGCGGCCGCCGCACCGCCGACCGCCACCAGGAGGCCGACCAGGAAGGCCGCGGCGAGCGGCGCCAGAACCGTCCAGTGCAGCGAGGGCTCCACCGTGAACCACTCGGGCGAGATGTCCATCGCGATGAGCATGTCGGCGAGGAGCTGCGCGCCGAACAGCCCGAGGACCGTGCCGACGGCGGAGGCGACGATGCCGACGAGCAGCGCCTCGTTGCGGACCATCTTGCGCACCTGCTTGGGGGTGGCGCCGACGGTACGCAACAGTGCGACCTCCCGGCGGCGCTGGACCACCGCGAAGGCGAAGGTGGAGGCCACCACGAAGATCGCGGTGGTGCCGGCCACGCTGGCCATCACCGGTACCAGCGTGATGGTGTTGTCGAGCGTCTCGCGGTCGGCCGCCTCGCTGGCGTCGGCCTTGTGCCGGTCCTGGCCGGTGAGCACCGCGGCACTGTCGCCGACGGCGGCCCGCACGTCGGCGACCGGGCCGAGCGCCACCAGGGACTCGATGCGCGGGGAGAGCCGGGCGGCCTCCGCCTCGGTGAAGAAGACGGCGTCCTCCCAGCCGACCGGGGAGACCGTGCCGCTGACGGTGTACTGCTCGACACCGGAGGCGGTCAGGACCGTCACCTTGTCGCCGGTACGGGCCTGGTCGGCCGGGACCACGACGTCCTTGGCGCCGGTCGGCTCCTTGCCGTCGGCCAGGTCGTAGCCGCCGAACCGCGCCACCGGCCAGGGGTGGCCCACCTGGTCCGCGGGGCCGCCTTCGACCTGGGCGTAGAAGGCGCGGTCGACCACGGTCTCGCCGGTGGCGGCGACCTTCTCGCTCAGTTCGGCCGAGATTCCCTGGGCGGCCGCGAGCGACCGGATCCCGAGGTCGTGATGGGCCGGGTCCCAGTCCGGGTCGGACGCCTGCACCACGGCGGGCGCCTCGGCGAACCGTTCCACCGGCCGGTCCGGCAGGTCGAGCATCGTCATGATGAGTACGCCCATGGCCGCGACCTGCGCGACTCCGAGCACCAGCGCCACGACGGTGCCGAGGAACGACACCCACCGTGCCCGCAGGGTCTGGAAAGCAACCCTGATCACCGCGACAC
Organism: Streptomyces sp. NPDC005566; assembly: GCF_040605575.1. Classification (NCBI taxonomy): domain Bacteria; kingdom Bacillati; phylum Actinomycetota; class Actinomycetes; order Kitasatosporales; family Streptomycetaceae; genus Streptomyces; species Streptomyces sp. NPDC005566. Next base: position 8,239 of record NZ_JBEXDB010000032.1, read on the forward strand.
CGCCAGGTCCGTCATCCGCGCGGCGACCGCTTCGGCGGTGGGCGAGCGCAGCTCGCCGACCAGGCTTCCGTCGGCGAGGAACAGCACTCTGTCCGCGTACGCGGCCACGTTCGGGTCGTGGGTGACCATCACGATCGTCGTCGTCACCCGCTCGCCGTGACCGGGGGCGGGCACGACGCCGGGATCCTGCACCGGCGCACCGGCCAGCTGCCTCAAGGTGTCGAGCAGTTCGCGTCCCGTGGTGAGGTCGAGAGCGCCGGTGGGCTCGTCGGCGAAGAGTACGGCCGGCCGGGCGACCAGCGCACGGGCGATGGCGACACGCTGCTGCTGGCCGCCGGAGAGCTGGCTCGGCCGGCTGCCCGCCTTGTTCTCCAGTCCCACCTGGGCGAGTGCCTGCTGCACGGTCCGGCGCTTGGGCTTGCGCCCGGCCAGCCGCATCGGCAGCGCCACGTTCTGCTCGGCCGTGAGTGAGGGCAGCAGGTTGAAGGCCTGGAAGATGAACCCTGTCGTCTCGCGGCGGAGTTCGGTGAGCTGGGTCTCGTTCAGCCCGACGATGTCCTTGCCGTCGATGAACACCCGCCCCGATGTGGGCTTGTCGAGTCCCGCGGCGCACTGCAGCAGGGTCGACTTGCCGGAGCCCGACGGGCCCATGATGGCGGTGAAACTCCCACGGGGAAAGGACAGACCGATCTCGCGCAGCGCCGTCACCGCGCTGTCCCCGGATCCATAGGTCTTGGTCAGCGACTCGAGCCGCACTGCGTCATCCATCGATTCTCCGCAATTCCAGGGTGGTGAGGGGATCGGCCGTCGACCCGTCCGCGATGGCAACCGGTTCGGGCTGTGGGGGCGGTGCGCTGTCCTGCCGGTCCTCGAGCGCCGCACCCGGCCTGGTGAAGACCGCGGTGGCGACCAGGGCGAGCACCACCATCACTCCCGACACGACCATGAGCGTGTGCCGGGTGCCGACTGCCTCCAGCAGATACCCGGTACCGAGCGCACCGAGTGAACTCGCCCCCGACACCAGGAGCATGACGACACTGCCGACCCGCCCCTGCATGTTGTTGGGGGTGATTCGTACCTGGTAGGACATGCCGGAGACAGTAACAGCGGCTCCTATATGAGACGTTATGAAGAAGAGCACACCGAGTGCCACGGGTTGTCTGAAAAATACCGCTGCGGGCATGACCAGCGCCCACGTCACATGCGCCATGATCATGATCTGACGCATCGCCAGCCGCTTGTTCAGCCAGCCGCCGACCAGTGCCCCGAACAGCCCTCCCATACCGCCGGACGCCATGATCAGCCCGATGGTGCCCGCGGCGCCCCCGTCCTCCCTGACCACGACGGCCACGGTGAGGATGAGCCCCTGGAAGACCAGATTGCTTCCCGCGATGATCAACAGCGCCGTACGGAAAAAGGCGCGATCCCATACCCACCGCAGCCCGACCGCGATGTCGGCCCGCATGTTGCGGCGCTTGTTGCCCGGCCTGGGGGGCGGCTCCTTCTCCCCCCGCAGCCGCACGAGCGTGATCAGGGACAGCAGGTACAGCCCGACGCTCGACATGAACGGCATCCACGCCGAGAGACCGAACATGGCGCCGCTCACCGGATGCCCGACGAAGTTGACGCCCCGTGAACGGGCCTCGTTCGTCGCCATCGCCGCCCCCAGCTGTCTGGGCGGCACCACACCGCGGACCATGGCCCGCTCGGACAGCTGGTAGAACACCGTCATGCTGCTCTGGATGAACGCCACCGTCGCGATGTGCCAGACCCGGACGGTGTCCCCCAGCAGCGATACGGCCACCGTGGCGACCGCGACCATGCGCACGATGACGCACGTCATCATCACCCGTCGACGGTTCAGCCGGTCCACCATGACACCGGCCGGCAGCTGGACCAGCAGCGCCGGCAACAGCCCCGCGAAGCCCACGAGTCCGGCCGCGCTCTCCGATCCGGTGTCCCACAGCACGAGCAGCGTGAACGCCATGCCCGAGCAGCGCTCCGCCATGACGGACATGGCGGAGCCGGTCCACAGCAGCCGGAAGTCGCGGTAGCTGCGCAGCGTCGGCAGTGCGTGCTTGCTTCTTCGGCGTACGCGATACCCCCCCTCGTCGCTCATGGCCGTTTCGCCCAGCACCATTCCAGGACAGCCATCGCGCTGTGCAGCTTGTGCGTGGCCTGGGTGAAGGCGATGCTCGCCGGCCCGTCCAGCACCTCGGCGGTGACCTCCTGGCCGCGGTGGGCGGGAAGGTCGTGCAGGAAAGCGGCGTGCGGGCTCTCCTCCCACAGCTCGCGGGTCACCTGGAACGGTGCGAAGACCTCCCGCCAGTCGGCGGTCGGCTTGCTGGTTCCGGTGGTCTGCCAGCGCGTGGTGTAGACGGCGTCGAGCCCCGAGGGCCGGGCGTCCATGTCGTGCTGCTCGGACACCTTCGACCCGCTGCGCGCCGCCTGTTCGGTGGCGGTGGCGAGAATCTCCGGCGCCAGCCCGTAGCCGGGCGGCGTCCGCAGCTCGAGCTCCGTCCCGGGGAACCGGGTCAGGGCGAGGGCCAGGGCCGCGGCGCTGTTGTTGCCCTCGCCGACGTACAGGACCCGCAGTCCCTCGACGCGGCCGAAGTGGTGCTGCAGCGTGGTGAGATCGGTGAGCCCTTGGGTGGGGTGCTCCTCGGCGCTCATCGCGTTGATGACGGACATCTGCCCGCCGGCAGCCCAGGTCCGCAGCTCCTCGGTGGCGTCCGCGGTACGCGCCACCAGCAGGTCCAGCATGCCGGAGAGCACCCGGCCGGTGTCCTCGGTGGTCTCCCCCGTGTTCAGCTGCAGGTCGTCGGGGCCGAAGGTCACCGCCTTCGCCCCGAGCCGCAGGGCACCACTGGTGAACGCGGTACGGGTACGGGTGGACGTCCGCCGGAAGTAGATGCCGACGATCGCGTCCTCCAGGGACTTCGCCCTGGCCCCGGCGGCGAATTCCGCCCCCCGCTCGACCAGGCCCCGCAGGTCGTCGTCGGTCAGGTCGCTGATGGAGATGAGGTGTCGCATGGTCACGTCCTTCGTCTCGACGGAATCAGTGGGACTCGGTGAGTACGGCGTCGATCTCGGCCCGGATACGGTTCTCGATCTCCACGGCGAGCTGCGCGATCGTCGGGCTCTCGAAGGCGACGCGCATCGGCAGGTCGAGGTCGAACTCGTTCTGCAGGCGCGAGACCAGCCGGACGGCGAGGATGGAGTGGCCGCCCAGGTCGAAGAAGCTGTCCTGGGTGCTTGCTTCCTTGCCCAGCAGGTCGCGCCAGATGACGGCGACGCGTTCCTCGGTGGGTGTACCGGGAGCGATGAACGCGTCTGCGGCCGTGGCCTCCGGGTCGGGGAGGGCGCGTCGGTCGATCTTGCCGTTGGCCGTCAGCGGAAGGGCGTCGAGCCCGATGAAGACGGAAGGGACCATGTACTCCGGCAGCGAGCCGGCCAGCCAGGCCGACAGGTCTTCGGTGCTGCCGACGACATAGGCGATGAGCCGCTGGTCCTCCGAGACCACCACAGTGGCGTCGGTGACCTGCGGATGAGCAACCAACGCGGCACGGATCTCACCGAGCTCGATGCGATACCCGCGCACCTTCACCTGGTCATCGATACGACCCAGGAACTCGACCGCACCATCACTGCGCCACCGCACCAGGTCACCCGACCGGTACAACCGCGCACCGGCCGGCCCGAACGGATCAGGCACGAACCGCTCCGCCGTCGCACCCGGACGGAACGCATAACCCCGCGCCACACCCGTACCACCGACGAACAGCTCACCCACCGCACCCACCGGAACCGGCTGCAGACCCGCGTCCAACACCCGCATGATCATGTTCGGCAGCGGACGCCCGATCGGCACCACACCCTCGAACGCCTCCACCAACGGGAACACACACGTACCCACGGTCGCCTCGGTCGGACCGTACTCATTCAGAACACGGCCCTCACCCAGCAGCACCCGCCACCGCTCCACCAGAGCACCCGGCAACGCCTCACCGGCGACCACCACACGCGACGTCAACGCCACGATCTGCGCGTCCGACAACTGACCCGACAACACTTCCAAATGGCCGGGTGTCAGCTTCATGAAGGAGAACGGACCCGCCGCCACCAGGCTCTCGCCCAGCTCCGTCAGCTCACCGTCCCACAGCCACGCACGCTGACCCGCCGCCAAGGGCGCCCACACATTCGGCACCACCAGGTCGAACGCCACCGACGAGAACACCGGCGCACCACCCGAACCCGATGCCACCAACTCCCGCACCGCCCAGTCCACATGGTTCACCAGACTGCGATGCGAAACCTGCACACCCTTCGGCCGCCCCGTCGAACCCGACGTGAACACCGTGTACGCCACCGAATCCAAGTCCAGCACACCCGAAGGAACCGACTCAGGGAACGACGACACATCACCATCGGCCAGCACCGTCTCCACACCCGGGAAACGATCCACATACCGAGCCGACGTCAACGCCACCGTCACCCGCGCGTCCTCGACCATCCCCGCGATACGACCCGCCGGCAACACCGGATCCATCGGAACGAACCCACCACCCGCACGCCACACCGCCAGCAACGACACCACCAGATCAACCGACCGATCCAACAGCACCGCAACCGTCGACTCCGCACCCACACCCACCGCACGAAGACGATGCGCCAACCGATTCGCCCGCACATCCAACTCAGCGAACGACAACGACCGACCACCAGCCTCCACAGCCACCGCACCCGGCGACTCCACCACCCGACGCGCCACCAGCTCCGGCACCGACACCTCCGGCACCACCACCGCCGAGTCGTTCCAGACCCGCAGGAGCCGGTGCTCGTGCACCGAGGTGATGTCGATGGCGGACAGAGCCGCCTCGGGCGCCGCCACCACGCCCTCGACCAGTCTCACGAAGTGGTCGGCCATGCGCTCCACGGTGGGCCGGTCGAACAGCGAGGTCGCGTACTCCAGTGCACCGTTCAGCGAGCCGTCGGCCTGGCGCCACACGAACATCGTCAGGTCGGTCTTGGCCACCCGCCAGGCGCCCTGGAAGGCGTCCATCAGCACCCCGTCGGCGGCCACCGCTGTGGCGCCTTCGTCCTGGAGGTCGAAGGCGACCTGGTAGAGCGGGGTACGGGACAGGTCGCGGACCGGCTGCAGCTCGTCCACCAGCCGCTCGAACGGCAGCTCCTGGTGCGCGAAGCCGGTCATGGCCATGTTCTTCGTACGTCCCAGCAGCTCACCGAAGGTCGGGTCGCCGGTCAGGTCGCAGCGCATGACGAGCGAGTTGAGGAAGAAGCCGACCGTGCCCTGGGTCTCGGGCCTGAGGCGCCCGGTGACCGGGCTCCCGATGCCGAAGTCGTCCTGTCCGCTGTGCCGCGAGAGCAGTGCCGCGAAGACGGCCAGCAGGGTCGCGTACTGGGTCGCGCCGTGCCTCCGCCCGATGCCGCTGAGAGCGTCGGCGAGACCGGCCGGCACCGAGAAGCGCACGCCCTCGCCCCGCCCGTCGCGCCGGGCCGGGCGCAGCCGGTCCGTGTGCAGCTGCAGCTCGGGCATGCCGCGCAGCGCGTTCTTCCAGTAGTCGAGTTCGCGGTCCAGGACCGTGTCGTCGGACCGGGCGGCCTGCCAGGCCGCGTAGTCCGCGTACTGCACCGGGAGGTCGGCGAGTTCCGGTGTCCGGCCTTCGGAGGCGGCGGCACACAGTTCGCGGATCTCCCCGTCCATGAGCACCGTCGACCAGCCGTCACTGGCGATGTGATGGGTCGTCACCAGCAGGACGGGGCCGCCGACGGGAACCCGTACCAGCAGAGCCCGCCACAGCGGCCCGTCGCTCAGGTCGAAGCCCCGGGCGAACTGCTCCCCGAACAGCCCTTCGAGCTCTGCCTCGCTCGCGTCCACCACGCGCAGCTCGACCGGCTGGGGCCCGACCACCACCTGGCGGGGCTCCTCGCCCTCCAGGACGTACCGGGTGCGCAGGGACTCGTGGCGGGTCTCCAGCGTGTCCAGCGCGGACTGCACCGTGTCGGCGGCCGTGCCGGCGGGCAGCCGGAGGAACAGCGGCGCCACCCATTCGGCGCTGCCCGGGTGCATGCGGTCCAGGAACCACAGCCGGTGCTGTCCGAAGGAGAGCGGCAGGGGGGTGTCGCGTCCCACCGGTACCACCTCGGGTACGGCGGGCCGCGCCTCCTCCAGGAGCTTGGCCTGGGCCTCGACGGTGGAGGCCGCGAAGAGCCCGCGCAGCTGGATGCTGTCTCCGGATGCCCTGCCCAGGGCGTCGGCCAGCCGGGTCAGGACGAGTGAGGAGCCGCCGAGGGCGAAGAAGTCGTCGTGCACACCGATCCGTTCCACCTGGAGCAGCTGCTCCCACACCTCGGCCACGAGGCGTTCGGCGACGGTGCGGGGCGCGGTGTACTCGGGTCCCTCACCCGCGGTCCGCGTACCGGGCTGCTCGGGGTCGGGCAGGGCCTTGCGGTCGATCTTGCCGTTACCGGTCAGCGGGAAGGCGTCCACGGGTACGAACAGGGCGGGGACCATCGGCTCGGGGAGCCGTTTGCGCAGGAAGCTGCGCAGTTCGTCCCGGGGTATGCGGCGGGCGGTCACCAGATGGGCGACGAGCCGCTTTCCGCCGCCGACGGTGTACGCGCCGACCACGGCGCCCCGGATGTCGGGGTGCGCGTTGAGCGCGACCTCCACCTCGGCGGGCTCGATGCGGACGCCGTTCACCTTGACCTGGTGGTCCACCCGGCCGAGGTAGGCGAGTGCGCCGTCGGAGCGCCAGCGCGCGAGGTCGCCGGTGCGGTACATGCGGCTGCCTGCCGGGCCGTGCGGGTCCGGTACGAACCTGTCCGCGGTCTGTGCCGCGTTGCCGACGTAGCCGCGTGCCACGCCGATGCCTCCGGCGTACAGCTCGCCGACGACACCGATCGGGACCGGGTCGAGCTCCTCGTCGAGGACGTACACGCGCATGTTGTCGACCGGCCGGCCGATCGGCACGGCCTCGGTGTGCAGCTCCGGGTCGAACTCCTGGCCCGTGACGTCGATGGAGCACTCCGTGGGGCCGTAGGTGTTCCACACCTTGGCGCCGGTGGGTTCGCCGAGCCTGCGGCACAGTTCGGCGTCGAGTGCCTCACCCGCGGACAGGACGAGCCGCAGCCCGGTGCACTCGGACCAGGCGGGCTCCTCGGCGAGCAGTCGCAGCACGGAGGGCACGCCCTGCAGGACGGTGATGTGCCGGTCGGCCACCGTCCGTACGAGGAGTGCGGGGTCGGATTCGGCACCCTCGGGGGCCATCACGACGGTGCCGCCCGCGACCAGCGGCGCGAAGAGCTCCAGGGCCGCCGCGTCGAACGTGAGGACGGTCTTCTGCAACACCCGGTCGTTCGGGGTGAGTTCCTGGCGGTCGACCGACCACGACACCCGGTTGGCGATCCCGCCGTGCTCGACGAGCACGCCCTTGGGGCGGCCCGTCGAGCCCGAGGTGTACGTGATGTACGCGGCGTGCTGCGGGCTCGTTCCGACCGGTTCGGCGTCGGCCTCGCCGCCGGCCGCGTCCAGGAGCACGACACCGTCGGGTACGACACCGTCCAGAGCCCCGGCCGACGCGCCGACGGTCAGGACCGTCCGCGCGCCGCTGTCCGCGACCATCCAGGCGATGCGCTCGGCCGGGTGGCCGGCGTCCAGCGGCACGTAGGCCGCGCCGGCCTTCCAGACGCCCAGGAGCGCCGCGACGAGCTCACGCCCGCGCGGCAGGCAGACGGCCACCCTCGACTCGGGGAGGACACCGCGCCCGCGCAGCAGCCGCGCGATTCCGTTCGCGCGGCGGTCCAGCTGCGCGTACGTCATCGACCCTTGTGCGTCGTCGACCGCGATGGCGTGGGGGGTACGGACGGTCTGCTGGGCGATCAGTTCGTGCAGCGGGACAGACATCTCTTCTCCAGAGGTGTTGATCAGTTGCAGCGTTCAGTGGCGGTGACCCGGGTCCGGGAGCCTTCCTAGGGCGTCGGCGCGGGAACGAACCCGTCGATACGGGTGCCGATGCCGCCCCTTCGTGCCTCGTCCCGGACGAATCCGGCCAGCGCCAGGTCCAGGACGCCGAGGCCGAACGGGGAGTACACGAGCGGCTTTCCGGCTTCCGGTTCCAGCCGGGCGGTGCCGCGCAGCAGTGCGCCGATGGAGGCGTCGACGAAGTCGCGCCCGCCGGTGTGCTGCTCCGCGAGGTGCGGTGAGGTCTGCTCACGGCATACGTGGTCGGGGTCGTCGACGATGTTGTGCGCGCCCAGTACGGCGGGCACGGTGAGGTCGCGCAGCGAGATGTGGAGCACGACGGTCCCGGGCGGGCAGGCGTCCAGGCCGGTGTACGGCGAGGCCGACGTCGTCGCGAAGGACACCATGTCGTGGGCTGCCAGCGCCTCGTCGAGCGTGGCGCAGTGGCGGATCTTCGCGCCCGGCAGCAGCCTGGCGTGGTCCGCGGTGAAGCGCTTGGCCCGCTCCATGTCCGTGTCGTGGACGGCGAGGGAGTCGAGTTCGGGTCGCTCGGCGGCCAGGAAGCGCAGCACCTCCCGGTTGATGACACCGGTGCCGATGAGCGTGATTCCGGAGGGCCTGCGGTCGCCGAGGAGCATCCGCGCGCCGAGCGCGGCCGAGGCCGCGGTGCGCTGGGCCGAGATCAGGGAGCCCTCGATGAGGGCCTCGGGGTGTCCGGTCTCCAGCGAGTTCAGCAGGACGGCGGCGCTGGCCCGCTGCAGCCCGGCGGCGACGTTGCCGGGGAAGGAGGAGATCCACTTCATTCCGGCTACTTCGCCGGCGCCGCCGAGGTAGCCGGGGAGGCCGATGATCCGGTCCCTCGGACGGTCGGGGAAACGCAGGAAGACGGAGTGCGGGAGGACCGTGCGGCCCTCGTCGTGGCGCTTGTACGCCTCGGCGACGAGGTCGATGACCTCCTTCTCGCGTCCGGCCAGCAGCCCGGCCACTTCACCGTGCTTGATGATCAGCATGCGCCCACCGCCAATGTGTGTTCGGGTTCGTTCCACAGGTGTGAGACCTCTCCGAAGTGGGCGCGCACCCAGTCGTCGGAGTAGATGGTGTCGAGATAGCGGTCGCCGCGGTCGGGGAAGATCATCACGCAGTTGCTGCCGGCCGGAATGCGGTCGGCCATCTTCCCGAGTGCGGCGGTCACCGCTCCCGACGAGCCGCCCGCGAGGATCGCCTCACGGTGCGTCAGGGTCCGGCAGGCGACGACGCACTCGAGGTCGTTGACGAGCACGACCTCGTCGGCCAGCGTCGGGTCGAACAGCGGGGGCTTGATCGCGGCCCCGTGTCCGGGAAGCAGCCGCGGGCCCGAAGGCCCGCCGAACAGCACGCTGCCCATCGCGTCGACCCCCACCAGCGTGGTGGGGAGTCCGCGCTCGCGGATGTACTGGGCGCAGCCGGTCATGGTGCCGCCGGTTCCGGTCGAACAGAACAGGTAGTCCACCCGGTCGTCCAGTGCTTCGGCGATCTCCCGCATGGTCTGCACATGGGCCCGGGGGTTGAGCGGGTTGGCGTACTGGTTGGGCCAGTACGCGCCGGGTGTCGCGGCCACCAGTTCGCGTACGCGCGCCAGGCGCACGGGCAGGTAGGCGCGGGTGTCCGGGTCGACCTCGGTCACCATCTCGACCGTGACCCGGTAGGCGCGCAGGATCGCCAGGTTCTGCTGCGTGGTCTTGGGGTCCACGACGCAGATGAAGTCGATCCCGAAGTACCGGCAGATCTGTGCGATGCCGATCGCCAGGTTCCCGGAGCTCGACTCCACGACCGTGGACCTGCCCGGTACCAGTTCCCCGCTGCGGATCCTGCCGAGCAGCATGGACAGCGCCGACCTGTCCTTGACGCTGCCGCCGGGGTTGAACGCCTCCAGTTTCGCGAAGACGCGGGAGCCGAAGCGGGGCAGCAGTCCGCCGAGTTCGACGAGGTGCGTGTTGCCCACACCGTCGAGAATGCCGCGGAGCACGGGTTGCTTCATGATCCGTCGCCGGTGTTGCTGCCCAGGGCGAGCAGGGAACGCTTCTGGGCGGCGTCCGTCAGCGGGATCCGGGAGACCGGGCGTTCCGGGTGGTCCCCGGCGGCGGTCATGAAGCGGATGAGCTGGTCGAACAGCCGCTCCACTGTCTCCCGTTCGAAGAGCGCGGTGTCGTAGCGCAGGGCGATGGTGAGCCCCTGCGCGTCACGGGTGACTTCGAAGGTGATGTCGCACTGGCCCTCGAGGTGCGGGATCTCCAGGTACGTGGTGGTCAGACCTGCCACGTCGAGGGGTACGCCGGCGACCGCACCGGCCAGTTCGGAACCGAAGCGGTCCGTGGTGACCATGGTCATCGAGATCCGGAACAGCGGCCCGGAAGCCGCCGCGGCCTGTGCGACCAGCGGGAACGGGTACGTGGCCCGCGCGGTCGCCTGCCTGAGGCGGTCGTTGGCCGCTGCCGTCACCTCGCCCAGCGGGGTGTTCCTGTCGAACACGGCCCTGATGAGGACCGGGTTGACGTAGTAGCCGACGACGTCCTTGGCGGCCGAGCGGCGCACGGAGGCCGGGCAGGCGATGAGGAAGTCGGTCTGTCCCGTCCAGCGGTTCAGCAGGGCCTGCAGGGAGCCGAGCGCCAGGGCGAACTGCGAGATCTCCTGTTCGGCTGCGGCGCGCTTGAGCCGCTCCGCGAGCTCGTCGGGCAGCCGGCGCACGAGACTGGCGCCGGTGAACGACGCGACGGCCGGCCGGGGCTTGTCGGTCAGCAGCTCCGCGGGTGCGGAACCTTCGACCTGCTCCTGCCAGAACTCCGCCTGCCGCTGACCGCGGGAGGATTCGAGCAGGGCCCGCTCGCTCTCGACGAAGTGGTCGTAGTCGACGGCGACGGGCGCCCAGCCGGGCTCCTCGCCCCCGGCGAACGCCTCGTACGCGGCCAGCAGGTCGCGCCACAGCATCCACTGGGAGATGGCGTCGGTCGCGATGTGGTGGGTGAGCGCCAGCAGCACGGCGTCGCTACGGCGACGCCACAGCACCACCCGGAACGGTCCCTCCTCCGAGAGCCGGAAGGGGGTGCCCGCCTCCGCCGCGACGAGCCGGTCGAGCTCGGCGTCGTCCGCGTCCGGTACGTCACGCACGACGAGTTCGCCGATGTCGCCGGGGTTCCTCACCAGCCGGCGGGGACCGCCGTCGGCCTCGACGTACACCGAACGCAGCATCGGGTGCCGTTCGGTGAGCGCCCGGGCCGCCCGCGCCAGGACCTCCGGGTCCGGCGCGGGCTCCATCCGGACACCACCCGCGAGGTTGTAGGTCGCGCTGTCGGGGGCCAGTTTGTGGAGCAGCCATAGCCCCTCCTGGCCCACCGACAGGGGCATCGCCCCGCCTATGGGGTCCGTGTGGCCCATGGGTCAGACTCCTGCCTTGTTTGCTGTCAGGAAGTCCGCGACGTCACTGACACGCAGCAGGTCGCCGACCCGCTCGTCGGGCACTGTTTGGTTGAAGGCCTTCTCCACGGCGGCCAGGAGGTCGATGCGGGTGAGGGAGTCCATGCCGAGCTCGTCGAAGCTGGAGTCGGCGGTGACCTCGCCCTCCAGGTCCGGCGCCGTACGCAGCGTGAGGTTGATGATCTCGACAATCAGTTCGTCTCTGGTCATGGCCTTCATCTCTCGATAGGTGGGTGCGCGTGGATGTGCGTGCGGGGGGAGTGCGGGGGTCTCGGGGGTTCGCCGGGGCCGGTCACGGCATCCGGACGACCTGGCCGGCGTACGTCAGGCCGGCACCGAAGCCGAGCAGCAGGACGTTCTCGCCGGGGGTGCTGCGGCCGCTGTCCTTGAGCCTGCTCAGCGCCAGCGGCACGGAGGCCGCCGAGGTGTTCCCGGTGTCGACGACGTCGTTGACGACGCGCTCCGGCGGCAGGTCGAGGTTCGCGGCGAGCGTCTTGATGATCCGGTTGTTGGCCTGGTGCGGCACGAACCAGTCGATGTCCTGCATCGTGATCCCGGCGGCGGCGCACGCCCGGTGGGCGACGTCCGGCATGGTGGCCGTGGACCACTTGTAGACGAGCGGGCCGTTCATGGTGACGTACTCCCGGCCGTCGGCCTTCTCGGTGATGCCGAGCACGTCGTGCCGTGCGCCGTCGCTGCCCCAGACCGCCGGGCCGATGCCGGGCCGGTCCGAGCGGGAGACCACCGCGGCTCCGGCACCGTCACCGAAGATGACGAACGTGTCGGGGTCGGCGGGGTCGATCCACTCGCTGGTCCGCTCGGCGCCGACGACCAGAACGTTGCGCGCCTCGCCCAGACGCACGGCGTTGGACGCCATGGCCAGCGAGTACGTGAAACCGGCACAGACCGCGTTGAGGTCGTACGCACCCGAGTTCGGCAGTCCGATACGGCTGGCCACCTCGGGGGCGATGCCGGGCATACGGCGGCGGCGGGTGGCGCTCGCGACGATCGTCAGGTCCACCTCGCCCGGGTCGATGTCGGCCGAGACGACGGCCTTCTCGCCCGCGGCCGCCGACATCGTGACCAGGTCCTCCTCTTCGGAGGCGTGATGGCGGGTCCTGATCCCGGTCCGGCTCTCCATCCACTGCGGCGAGACCGTCGTCAGCGGTGCCAGTTCCTCGTTGGACACCAGCCTGGCCGGCCGGTACACGGCCAGTCCGGAGATCCGTGATCCGTACGTCTCGAACTCGAACATGTCTCCCTCAACTCCCCATAGGTCCGTCAGCCGTCAGGTTTCAGGCGTCGGACGGCTCTGCCATGGCCACGGCGATGCGCCGCGGTCCGGTGAACGGCTCGCGCGCGTGTGCGGCGAGCATGTTGTCGACGACCAGGACGTCGTCGCGCTGCCAGTCGAAGCGGACCGAAGCCGACCGGTAGGCGGCACGCAGGTGATCCGTCACCTCGTCGGGGATGACACCGCCGTCCCCGTAGAACGTGTTCGTGGGCAGGTCCTCGTCGGCGAAGATCGCGCGCAGGCCGGCGCCGACCTCCGGGGCCAGGGTGCTGACGTGGAAGAACGTCGCGTGGTTGAACCACACGTCCTCGCCGGTGACCGGATGGCGGTGCACCGCCTGCCGCACCGCGGTGGTGCGCAGACCGCCGTCGGGCCGCCACTCCGCCTCGATCCTGCGTTCCTTGCAGTACGCCACGACGGCGTCCTTGTCCGAGGTGGTGAAGGCCTCCTGCCAGGGCACTCCGAACCCGGCGTGGAAGTTGCGCACGACCTGCCAGCCGCGTGCCTCGAACTCCGCGCGCACCTGCGGATCGACGGACCTGAGGACCTGCCGGATGTCGGCGAGCGGGGTGGCGCCCTGCGTGACGGGCGGCTCGACGCAGAAGAAATACAGCGTCCGCGGCCAGACCGCCTGGTAGGAGTTCTCGTTGTGGAGGAAGATCTCCTCGTTCTGCGGATAGTCGGTCGAGGTGTAGACCTGCCCCTTGATGGTGCTGCGGGGCGAGGAGCGCTCGGCGTACGCCAGCGGCGGCGTGCCGGAGAACGCCCGGACGGTGCCGTCGAAGCCGTCGACGCCGCCGACCTCGAATCCGCGCAGCAGCAGTGCGCCGCGCTGGGTGAGCAGCTCGCGCAGCTCCGCCCGGTTCTCGGTGATGTAGCCGTGGATGCCGGTGCCGGGGGCCGCGGGACGTCGCATCCCGGGCACGGTTCCGCTCCCCACCCAGCCGGCGGGTGTCTCTTCCGAGGTGATGGTCATGGTCAGCTCGCTCCGTGGTCGAAGAGGTCGGGGCAGCCCTGGGGGCCGGGGCGTCAGTCGGACATCGCCACGAGGACGCGGCGGTCCCCGGTGAACGGCCGCCGGCCGTGGGCCAGCAGGACGTTGTCGATGAGCAGCAGATCGCCCGTGCGCCAGTCGACGTCCACGGCTGCCTCCAGCCCGCGGTCGCGGACCTGGGCGACGTACTCGGGGGGAATCGGGCTGCCGTCGGCGAACCGCACCGACTGCGGCAGCTCGTCCTCGGACAGGATCTGCGCGAGCTCGGCCGCGGTGTCGTCGCCGAGACCGGCCGGGTGCCACTGGTCGGCCTGGTTGAACCAGACCTCGGCGCCCGTGACGGGGTGCCGGGTCGTGGAGGGACGGTGGGACTCCACCCGCAGACTTCCGTCGCGCCGCCAGTCCCACTCGGCTCCGGCGTTCTTCAGGAACGCCTCCACGTCGGCCCGTTCACCGGTCTCGAAGGTGTCCTGCCAGCTCTTCCCGAGGCCGTAGCCGTCGTGCAGGTTCTGCACGTAGCGCACGCCGCCGGCGAACGCCTCGCGCACCTCCGGGTCCAGAACGGCGAGCCAGCGCTCGGCGTCCAGTACCGGGGTGGCCCCGCCGGAGCCCGGCTGCACCTGGCAGAAGAACGCCAGGCGGGACGGCCAGGCATGGGCGTAACTCATCTCGTTGTGCATCGAGATGGTGAATTCCTGCGGGTACTCCGTCGAGGTGTAGACGTTGCCGCCGACCTTGGTGCGCGGCGAGTTGCCGTGCACGTACGCCAGCCGGTTCGGCAGCAGCCGGTCCAGGGCGGTGTCCAGCGTCTCCGGGGTGATCCCGAAGCCGCGGAAGACGACCGCCTTCTCCTTGACCAGCGTCCCGGCCAGGCCGAGTTCCAGTTCCTCCAGGCGGCTCAGCAGTTCGCCGGTCCCGCCCTCACCCTTCGCTTCGATCTCCAGTGGTGCCCAGGACGTCGGACTCGTCACGGCGCCGCTCCTCTCGCTGTTGTGGTGAAGCCTTCGGCTATCCGGCCCGCAGGCCGGTCGGGATCCGAGCCAGCCGCCCCGCGATGTCCGCGGTCAGCTCCGCCTCCCGGGGGGCGAGGTAGAAGTGGTCCCCGGGGAAAGACCGCACCGCGAAGGCGCCGGTCGTCAACTCCGCCCAGGCCAGCAGCTGTTCGTAGGAGGTGCCCGGATCCCTGTCGCCCTGGTACGCGACGATCGGAGCGCGCAGCGCCACCGGGCTGTGCGGGTGATAGGTCTCGATGAGCGTGTAGTCGGAGCGCAGCACGGGCAGCAGCAGCTCACGCAGTTCCGGGACCGCGTACGGGTCGCCGCCCAAGGTGCCCAGCCGGGACACCCCGGCGACCAGGACGTCGTCGGCGGCCCTGTGCAGGGCCGTGGGAGACGTCCGGTGCGGGGCGTTCCGCCCCGAGAGCAGGACCCGGACCGGACCCTCGCCCGCACCGGCCTCCTGCCGCACCGCCACCTCGTAGGCCACCGCGGCGCCCATGCTGTGGCCGAAGAAGGCCATCGGCAGGTCGCCGTACGGGATGAGCGCCTCGGAGATCCGGCCGGCCAGCTCGTCCATCGACTCGATGCACGGCTCGCCCATCCGCTCCTGCCTGCCCGGGTACCGGACGGCGAGGACCTCGATGTCGGCGGGGAGCCGCGAGGGCCAGCCGTGGAACAGCTGGGCATTGCCGCCGGCGTGCGGGAAGCAGACCAGCCGCAGCCGCGGTTCGCCCGTCCGCGCGTACCTGCGGAACCAGGTCTCCGAGGAGGCACTCACAGCGCCATGCCCCCGTCGATCCGGACCACCTGGCCGGTGATGTACTCGGCCTGCGGGGAAGCCAGGAAGGAGACCAGCGAGGCCACTTGCTCAGGAGTGCCGAAGCACCCCATCGGGATGCGGGTCAGGGCGTCCTTCGCGACGGCCTCCGGCACCCCGGCGACCATCTCCGTGTCGATGAAGCCCGGCGCGACGGCGTTGGCACGCACTCCGTAGCGGCCGAACTCCTTCGCCAGCGCCTGCGTCAGTCCGATGATCCCGGCCTTCGAGGCCGAGTAGTTCGTCTGTCCCGCGTTGCCGACGACCCCGGCCACGGACGAGAGGGTGACGACCGTGCCCGCACGGCGCCGGATCATCGAACGGACCACCGAGCGAAGCAGGTTGTACGTTCCGTCGAGGTTGGTGCGGATCACCGAGTCCCACTCGTCGTCCGACATCAGCGCCAGCGGCCTGTCGCGGGTGATTCCGGCGGAGGTGACGACCGCGGACACCGGTCCCAGCCCCGCCTCGACGTCCGCGACGAACGACCGGACACCGACCCGGTCGGCGACGTCGACGCGGCGGATCAGCGCCCGTCGGCCCGCCGCCAGGATCTCCTTCTCGACCTGCTCCGCCGCCGCGTCGTCGGAGCGGTAGCAGATGGCCACGTCGAACCCGTCCCGTGCGAGCCGGGTGGCCACCGCCCGCCCGATCCCGCGCGACCCCCCGGTCACCAGTGCCACCTGTGCCTCTTGGTCCGGCATGCTGCCCCCATCCGTTCGAATGAGTCGAGCGTGCGTTCACTGGCTATATCTGGCCTATACGGCATCCAGCGCCGCTCAAGGGCGCGCGCCGGGCACGGGTACCGTGACCGTTCATGACCTTGCTTCCGACCGGTGGCCCCGCGCTCGCGGGCCTGCTCGCCCCGCTGCTTCCCCCGCTGGTCACCGCCGTCGACACCTTCCAGGACGGCGCGGAACCCTTCCTGTTCCCCGAGGAGGCGGCTCTGGTCGCCAAGGCCGTGGCCAAGCGGAAGCACGAATTCACCACGGTCCGCCACTGCGCCCGCACCGCTCTGGCCAGTTATGGCTTGCCGCCCGCGCCGATCCTCCCCGGCACCGGGGGCGCGCCCCGCTGGCCCGACGGGATGGTCGGCAGCCTCACGCACTGCGACGGCTACCGGGCCGCGGCCGTCGCCCGTGACACGACGGTGGCCTCCCTCGGCATCGACGCCGAACCGGCCGAACCGCTGAACGACGAGGGCTCACTGAACCTCGTCACCCTCCCCGCAGAACGCACCGCGCTGCGGGAACTCGCCGACCGCCGACCGGACGTCCCCTGGGACAGGCTGCTGTTCAGCGCCAAGGAGTCCGTCTACAAGGCCTGGTCCCCGCTCACCGGCCGCTGGCTCGGCTTCCAGGACGCGCACATCACGTTGCGCCCGGACGGTACCTTCGCCGCCGCCCTGCTCGTCCCGGGCACCACGACGGCCGGCCCCCCGCTCACCGGCTTCGACGGCCGCTGGCAGGTACGCGACGGCCTCGCGCTCACCGTCGTCACCGTGCCCCCGCGCGGCGGAACCGCCCCGGCGTGACGCCCCCGGTGCCGAGGCGCCCCGCCCCCGAGTGACGACCCTTGTGCCGAGACGCCCCGCCCCCGAGTAACGACCCCTGTGCCGAGGCACCCGCCCGGACACCGCGCCCGGGTGCCTCAGGTCACAGCCAGCGGCGGATCGGCAGGACCGCCGCCTCCCGCATCCGCTGCACCGAGGAGCGGCGCTTCCACCGGGCACCGTCGATCAGCACGCTGTCGGCGCGGTCGTCCTCGAAGTGCCCGTCCAGAGTCGCGGTGAACTCCGGGTCCAGCACGGCGAGCATCACTTCCTCGTCGTGGTCCAGCGAGCGGCGGTTGAAGTTGGTCGACCCGATCAGCGAGGCGACCCGGTCCACGGTCACCGCTTTGGTGTGCATCATCGTCGGCTGGTACTGGTAGATCTTCACGCCGCAGGCGACGAGGGCCTCGTAGTGGTGCTGTCCCGCCAGCTGGCAGACCCGCTTGTCCGTGTGCGGTCCGGGCAGCAGGATCTCCACGGTGACGCCCCGCGCCGCCGCGGCGCAGAGCAGCTCGACGAAGTACGTGTCGGGCGCGAAGTACGCCGTGGTGAGCCGCACCCGCTCCTCGGCGGACTCCAGGACGACGCGGAGCAGGGTCTGCATGTCCTGCCAGCCGAAGCTGGCCGAACCCCGGACCACCTGCACGATCGCGTCGCCCTGCGGCCGGAGCTCGATGAAGCGGTCGCGCTCGGTGAACAGCTCGTCGTGGCATTCCGCCCAGTTCTGGGCGAACGCGGCGGCGAGACCGTCCACGGCGGGGCCGCGCAGCTGCACATGGGTGTCGCGCCACTCGCGCTCGTTACGGGCGTCGCCGCACCACTCCTCCGCGATGCCGACGCCACCGGTGAACGCCGTCTCCTCGTCGGTGACGAGGACCTTGCGGTGGCAGCGGTGGTTCTGCTTGAGCGGCGACAGGTACAGCGGCTTGCGGAACCACGCCACCTCCACCCCCGCCTCGTCCATCATCGCCAGCTGGCCCTTCTCGATCAGCCGGCTGCCGAAGCCGTCCAGGAGCAGCCGCACACGTACTCCGGCGCGGGCCCGCTCCGACAGCGCCTCCGCGAAGTCACGGGCGATGTCACCGCGCCAGTACACGAACGTCATCATGTCCACGGTGTGCTCAGCATCACGTATCGCGCCCAGCATCGCGGCGAATATCTCGTCGCCGTTGTGGAGCGGAACGAGGGCATTCCCCTCGGTGGCGGCGATGCCGATGAGGCGCTCCAGCCGTCGCCGCAACCGCAGGATGCGCTCGGGGTACCTGGTGTCAGGTCTGCCGTCTGTGTCAATGGACATCGTTCACCTGACCGAAGCGAGGGGGCGGGGACCCGCCGACTGTACTCCGCGCCCGGATCAGTGTTCGGGTTCCACCCACTGGGCCGTATCCGCACGGTAGCGGTACTCCGGCCGCCCCGTGATGCTGCTCGTACGGAACGGCTTGCCGTTGTCGTCGATGCGCAGGGTCCCGCTCCGGCCGCCGCTGCTCCACTCCAGCTCCAGGTACCAGGTCACGTCGTGTCCCTCCACATGCGCGTCGAGGTGGAACACCTCCACGTCCGTGGAGCTCACCCGGT
Organism: Streptomyces sp. NPDC005566; assembly: GCF_040605575.1. Classification (NCBI taxonomy): domain Bacteria; kingdom Bacillati; phylum Actinomycetota; class Actinomycetes; order Kitasatosporales; family Streptomycetaceae; genus Streptomyces; species Streptomyces sp. NPDC005566. The sequence goes on from NZ_JBEXDB010000032.1 coordinate 26,903, forward strand.
ACGGGAAGTCCTTCGCCGGGACGACGGCCCCGCCGTCCTGCCCCGCGACCGGATGCGAGCGCGGCGAGCTCTCGTCCAGGTCGATGTCGAAGCTCTGCGGAGTGATGCCGCTCCCGCAGCCCTCCCCCATCGAGTACGCGGTCCAGGCGAGCGCCGGTGCGCGACCCACGACCCGCACATGCAGCCCCTTGAGCACCACCGCTTCCTGCGATGCCCCCTGGAGGGTCAGTTCGAGCATCATGTCGCCCCCGTCCACACCGCCGAGCGCCCTCGCCCAGTTACGGGTGTCCTGGGGCGGGGGCGGCTTCGGTACGGTGCCGGGCTCACGGTCGAACAGGTAGTACTGCCCGCAGGGCGACTCCCAGTTGTACGAGCTGATGGCGGCGCTGACGGGGGCACCGCGGTGGTCCGCCCCGCCGCCCTGCCGCGCCGGTGAGCCGGGGGAGGCGGAGGGAGAGGCGGTGGCGGTGGCGGCCGACGGGGAGGCCGGCCCGCTCGGCGTAGCGGACGCGCTGCCGGTGCCGCCGCTGCTCGCGCTCGGCACGACCGGGGCCGTTCCGGTGGCCGCGTCGGTACGTCTGCCGTCACCACCGTCGTCGTCCGTGAGACCACGGAACGCCAGGGCGGCGGGCACGGTGAGCGCGACGACGGCAGTCGCGGCGAGCAGGACGCGCAGCCGCCGGGACGGCCGCCGACCGAGGGCGGGTCCGGGTCCGGAGGCCGTGGCCCCGGGCACCTCGGACGGCGTCACGTCCTCGGCCTCCGGTCCTGATTCCGGTTCCGGTTCCGGTTGCGGGCCCTCCCCCGGAACGGGTCCGGGCTCCGCCGTGATACCCGCCTCCGCCCCCCGCGTCTTCCGCCGCTTCGCCTCATCGGCCAGGATCCACTTCCGGTGCAGCCCGACCAGCTCGTCCGCCGATGCCCGGCACACCCGGGCGAAGCGTTCGACCGGCGCGTAGTCCGGCGGAACGGCGTCGCCGTTGCAGTACCGGTGGACCGTCGACGTGCTCATGTGCAGCTTCCGGGCGAGCGCTCCATAACTCAGCCCTGAACGCTCCTTGAGGCCACTGAGCTCTGCCGCGAAGTCCTGGATCTCCGTACCCACGCCGACCGTTCCTCCCACTGATCCATCCCGGAACCGCGTTCCAGGGAGGCCTCGTTCCCTCAGGTCAGAGGGCATTCAGCCGTTCCACCGTCCCGAGCCGCCCGGCAGCCGTTGCCATCGGAACAAGGCCCCGAACAGGATGTGGACACACCGCCGGACCGACCTTCGTCCACACCGGGAGACGCAGTGCGTACCCGCTTCGAACCGAGCCTGACCGACGCGGTCGCCGCAGGAGTGCTGATCGCCGCCACGGCGACCGTCATCACACTCCTGCGGCACCTCTGACCACTCGTCATTCTCCAGCACAGCCGGCACCACCCGGCGCGCCCGAGCTGCGCCCGGACACGACAGACCTTCTGAACGGGGAGAACCACCTCATGCGCAACCGTAACTTCCTTCGTACCGCACGCACCTCGGCCCTCGGCACCGCCGTCCTGCTGGCCGCGCTCTCGCTGACCGCCTGCCAGGAGGACGGCCAGGCAGCGGCGGACACCTCCTCCACGCCGGCAGCCGCCTCCCCGTCCGAGCAGCCTTCGGACAGCACAAAGGCGCCCGCGGACAAGGGGAAGAAGTCCGACGACTCCGGTTCGAGTTCCGGTTCCACCGACGCCGAGCCCGCCGCGAAGCGGCCGAAGGCCCCCGGCACCGACGGCGGACCTGTCACCCTCGCCTGCGACGGCGGCAACTCCAAGGTGACGCTCACGGCCGTGCCCCGGCCCGTCAACCACATGCTGCTCACCGTGACGAACACCGGCTCGAAGGCCTGCAACGCCTACTACTACCCGTTCCTGAGGTTCGGTGAGGCGCAAGCCGTCCCGCGGACCTTCCAGGAGAGCAAGCCGCAGGCCGTCGTCACCCTCGGCCCGGGAGAGTCCGCCTACGCAGGCGTCATGACCGCCTCCGCCGACGGCAGCGGCACGGGCGGCTACTCCACCGAGGAACTGACGGTGAGCTTCCAGGGCCGCGACGGTTCCGGCTCCAGCGGCCCGTCCTCGGACGTCCCGCTCACCGAGGCCGTCTTCGTCGACAGCACGCTGGCCGTCACGTACTGGCAGACGGATCTGGACGACGCCCTCATGTACTGACCCGCGCCTGTTCGGCTCCGTGGTGGCCCCCGGAGCCGAACAGGGCTTTGTCAGTGGCGGATCCTAGAGTCACCTGCATGGCGACGCTCCCGAATCCCCTGCCCCTGCTGGACCTTCCGCCGGGCACACTCGTGGACACCACGATCGACGACCCCTGGCACGAGCCCTTGCTCTGGTACGCCGACGAGCAGGCGCAGCCGGGCGACTGGGCCAGGCTGCGGACGACCGGCAGGCCGCTCGGCCTGCTCCCGGTGCTGGTGGACGGCGGACGCCGCAACCAGTGGCCCGAGGACTGGGACCTCGACCCGGCCGGTACCTCGTATCCGGGAGACCACGACGCGGAGGACGTCCTCGGCGAGTTCTGGGAGGAGTACGCCTCCGACGAGCTGGAGGACGGGGCGGATTGGCCCGGCCTGGCGCCCGCACCGTCCACCGACGCGTCCGGGACCCCGGACGAACTCGCCGCGGAGATGGCCGACCAGCTCACGGACGGCGCACGGATGGCGCTCGTACCCGCCCGGCGCAGCGCGGACATACCCGCGGCGATCGGCTGGTCGGGCCCGCTCAACTACGAGAACGACGTGGCCCGGCTCTGTACGGTGCTGCGCTCCTGGGAGGACCGCTTCGACATCCGGGTCGTGGCGCTCGGCTTCGACACCCTGACCGTGTCCGTGGGACGGCCTCCCACGACCGCGGCGGAGGCCAGGGCGCTGGCCTCCGAGCACTTCGCGTTCTGCCCGGACAACATCGACGCGGGCCCTTCGAACGGCCTGGACGCCTACGCGGAGAAGTACCTCCTGGGCCAGGAGACGTGGTCGTTCTGGTGGGACTGAAACGTGTTCCGCATGTCAGGACCGCGCACGTCTGGGGGCCGCGCATGTCAGGAACCAGGGGTGCGGGTTCAGCAGAACCAGCCGTTCTGGACCCAGCCCCGGCGGTTGATGTCGCCGTACGCGAAGCCGTAGACCCAGTCCCCGCCGGCTTGCTCGACGAGGAAGGTCTGCCCGCGGTACAGCGTGCCCATCCAGGCCCCGTGGGGGGCGGTGACCCGGACGAAGAGGTCCTGGGCACAGACGGTTTCGCGTTGCCCAACGGTGCCGTCGGCGGCGGTGGCGGGGTTGACGGTCAGGACAGCCATGGCGGCGGTCAGCGCCAGGACGAGGGTGGTGCGCCTGCTGGTGCGGGTCATGGGAGGTCCTTCGCGGGTGTGGGGTGTGGGGTGTGGGGTCACCAGGATCCGAAGCCGCCCAGGCATTCCTGCCTGACGAAGCCCCAGTCGTTGGGGCCGAAGTCGAAGGTGGCCGCCCATCCGTTGTAGACGGGGTGGGCGCCGCGGGTGTGTCCGACCTTGTCACCGCGCAGCAGGGTCCGTTTGAGTCCGGCCGGTCCGGAGGAGCTGTTGTAGTTCGCGTAGAAGCTGGCGCTGTCGCAGACGATGACGGCGTGCTCCGGCACCGTCGGCTCCGCGTGCGCGGATCCGACGGAGATCAGGGCGAGAGCAGCGGTCAGGGACAGGGCAGCACTTAGTCGTGTCGTGGCCATGACAGACATGATGGGGTGTGACCGCCGTCCCGTCGAGGGGTCCACGCAACGCGACCCTCGCACGGGGCGGCCTTGAGTAGGAGCACTCATGTGCCGGGGCCGGGTGCCGCGTTGAATCGGGTGCATGCCCGATGACACGTCCGATCTGCTCGACACCCGCGCCCCGAGGTCCTGGGTGTCCCCCCTGGTCTCCACGGTCGTCACCCTGCCGGGAGCCGCTCTCGCCCTGTTCTTCGGCGGACTCTCCCCCATGGCCTGCGACTCGTGCGACGGCGCCCAGGAAGACCGGTTCACCCACAGCTTCGACTCCGGGTGGGCGGTGCTCTGTACGGGCCTCGTACTCGCCCTGGCCGTCCTGGTGGTGAGCTGGATCCTGCCGTCGCGCCAACGGCATGCGGCGAACCGCGTGTTGCTCGCGGTGACCGCGCCTGCCGTGGTGCTCTGCGCCTTCATCGCGTTCGTGGCCCTGGTCGACTGGCCCTGACGCGAGGCGGTCAGTCAGGGAGCTTTGAGCAGATCGCGCAGCCCGGCGACGTAGGTACGCACATCCCGCTCGGCGGGCAGCTCGACGGCGGCCTCCCGCGGCTCGTCACCGGGCAGCCGGCAAGCGCGGCAGAGGCCGTCGGGAAGCGCCTCGGTGCGGCCGGGTACACCGCACTTGGTGCACTCCATCATCACGCTCCGGACGGGTGTACCGGGCGCGGGCGGCGCGGCGGTGGGAACGTGGGGCGGGATCTTGTCCGTGAGACGGCGGCGGACGAACCCGACCGGCGAGTCCACCTGGGCGGGCAGCCCGGCGGCGAGGGCCCGCACGAGGTAGTCGGCGTCCACACCCCGCGTGAACCACGCGGCGGCCATCGGCTCAAGTACCGCACAGTCGGCGGCGGACAGCGCCAGACGGGCATCGGCGCGACCGAGTCCCGCCAGGGCCGCGAACGCGGGTGAGGGCCCCTCCGGCACCGACGGGGCCGGCTCCTGCGCCCACGGCTCCTGCGTCCGCTGCTGCAGCACGACGGGGGCCACCGGCTGAACGGCCACAGGCTGAACGACCACCGGCTGAGCGACCACCGGCTGAGCGCTCACGGGCTCGACAACCGTCGGCTGCCTGCGCTCGCCGCCGACGAGATCCCCCCACCACTCGTTGTCGCGTGCGGTACGGGACCAGAACGTGCGGAAGACCCAGCGCACTTGGCCGCCCTCGCCGGTCACCAAGCACCGCACACGGCGCAGATACCCGGCGACGGACAGGGCCTTCAGGGCCGAGCCCACCGCCTGCTGTCCGTAGAGGGGCAGTTGCTTGGCCAGGCCCTTGACGTCCATGGCCGCACCGTCGGGCAGCTGGTCGATGAACCCGGCGATACTGCGCTCACGGGGCGGCAGCATCATGAAGTCGGCGCCTCCGCGCAGCTGTTGGTCCGGGGCGGATCGCTTGCCGTATCCGGGATTGGCCATCGGGTACGGGCGCGAGGATGCGGGTGCGCGCAGGGCGGAGCTAAGGTGCTCGGTAGCCACGGGATCGCCTTCTTCGATCTTGGGGTGAGACCCCGGCATGGTGTTGTCAGCACCGCGTCGGGGTCGTTCGCTTCCGGCACCGTAAGCAGCCGCGACTCTTCGCCGCAAGTCGGTCACGATTAGTCATACTTGCTGGCCGTGGCAGGTCAGGGAGGTCGGGGAGGTTTGCCCGAACCTTCTTCTACCCACCGGCTAAAGAAGGCGCTCGAATCCCGGAACCCGAGTCCCGCCGCCCGAGTCCCGAGGCTCGAGCATCGGGCCCGCCGCCTTCCCCGCGCCCCTCGAACGAGTGACCCGACCGGTCCCGGCACTCGAAGCCCGAGCGCCGGGCGCCGAGCACCGGAGGCGTCCGGCCGTCAGAGGAACCGTGAACTGCCCACGGGACCCGGCGACCGCAGTCGGGCCCGGTCACCCTGGAGCCACGTGCCGCGCACGGCCGAGACGAAGTCCGTGAGCTTCTCGACGGGATCGGCGGGCGTCGCCCCGTCCCCGCCGTCGGGTGTCGGATCGGCCCCCACGATCTCCGCGGCGATCTCCGCCTCCGGCCGCCCATCGGCCTCCGCGCGCTCCGTTTCCCCGTCGTCGCCCAGCCGGAGGACCTCCCCCCACGGAGGCACGACCGACTGATGGAGCAGCGAGACGCTGTCGGCCGTGACGGCGGGCGGGTCGGTCCAGCAGCTCGCGTGCTCGTGCAGCACCTGTCCGGGCGACCGGTGGAAGAGCTCCCCCGAGCAGTTCGGTGCCCTGGCCGGCGCCCGCGGTGTCGTTCAGGTCGTAGGCGATCACGACGGTGTCCTCCCGTCCGGCCTCGAAGGGCTCCGCCGGGAGGCCCAGTACCCCGGCGGCTGCCAGACCCAGGATGCGGCTCCCCCGGTCCGGCAGCAGGGACACCGAACGGGGCCGCACCCCGGCGGCGGCGAGCACCGACTTCAGCCGCAACAAGCCCTGCAGGCACTGGTCATGGGAGTCCTGGAACCACGCGTACCGGCCGGTCATCCCCACGTCGTACCCGTGCGGGGACAACGTGCCCAGCACCGTCCCGCCCATGACGTACTGCCAGCCGCGGAGGTCCGAGTGGTCCAGCGGGCTCACCGGCCCGGTGGTCGCGGCACGCTCCAGAACACGGTTCTGCCGCTCCCACGCACCGCGCCAGGTGTCGTCGGCGGGGGCGGCCAGACGCGCGCGCTGACGGCGCGCCAGCTCCAGGTCACCTGCCAGGACGGCGTTGAAGACCAGGAGATAGCGATCGGGCCAGTCGCCGAGGCCGTCCTCCTGCGCGAGCAGCGCGTCGACGGCATCGCGGTGCCGTCCCTCGTCCTCGTACGCGGAGACCAGTTCGCGCAGCATGCCGGAGGAACCCGGCGCCAGGCGCACGGCCTCCCGCAGCGCGGGTATCGCCAGGTAGGACACACCGCGTTCCACGCAGGCGTACCCGTAGTCGTAGAGCGGGCGCACCCGGCCGGGGTGCGCGGCCAGAGCCGTCGCAGCCTTCCGGAGGTCGTCGAACCCGGCCGCCTCGGCGGCCCGGCCGACCACGGTCGCGACCTCGTCCAGCGGCGCCGAGGGTGCCTGCCGCAGCCTGCGCAGCGCACCCGGGACGTCACCTCCGTCGAGGCAGTCCCAGGCCTCGGCCAGTTCGGGGGACGTGGGACGGCGATTCCTGCGGGAGAACATGCGGGCGATCCTCCCCGCATCCGGGGACGCCCTCAACCGAATTGATCACCGGCGAGGGTTCGCCCCGGCACGGAACCGGGTCAGCGCCCCAGCCGCTGCGCGACCTCCGTCGCCCAGTACGTCAGGATCATCTGCGCACCCGCACGCCGGATCCCCGTCAGGCTCTCCAGGATCGCCGCGTCCCGGTCGATCCAGCCCTTCTCCGCGGCGGCCTCGATCATCGCGTACTCACCGCTGATCTGGTACGCCGCCACCGGCACGTCCACCGCGTCGGCGACCTTCGCGAGGACGTCCAGGTACGGGCCGGCGGGCTTGACCATGACCATGTCGGCACCCTCCGCCAGGTCGAGCGCCAGCTCGCGCATCGACTCGCGGACGTTCGCCGGGTCCTGCTGGTACGTCTTGCGGTCGCCCTTGAGCGAGGAGCCCACCGCCTCACGGAACGGCCCGTAGAACGCGGAGGAGTACTTCACGGTGTAGGCGAGGATCGACACGTCCTCGTGGCCCGTCTGGTCCAGCGCGTCGCGGATCACCCCGACCTGGCCGTCCATCATGCCGCTGGGGCCCACCACGTGCGCGCCCGCGTCCGCCTGCACCTGGGCCATCTCGGCGTACCGCTCCAGCGTGGCGTCGTTGTCGACGCGGCCGTCCGCGGTCAGCACCCCGCAGTGGCCGTGGTCGGTGTACTCGTCCAGACAGAGGTCGGACATGACCACGAGGTCGTCGCCCACCTCTTCCCGCACCGCCCGCAGACCGACCTGGAGGATGCCGTCCGGGTCGGTGCCCGCGGTGCCGCGGGCGTCCTTCTTCTCGTCCAGCGGCACACCGAAGAGCATGATCCCGGAGACCCCGGCCGCGACCGCGTCGACCGCGGCCTTCCGCAGGGTGTCCAGGGTGTGCTGCTGCACGCCGGGCATGGCCGAGATGGCGACCGGGGTGTCGATGCCCTCGCGCACGAACGCGGGAAGGATCAGGTTCGCGGGGTCCAGCCGGGTCTCGGCGACCATGCGCCGCATGACGGGCGTCGTCCGCAGCCGCCGGGGCCGCGAGCCGGGGAAGTTTCCGTAGTCGGTCATCCTCCGAGACTAGACCCGCACACATCACCGGTTTACCGACACCCGAGCCGGCAAAACCGGCCCACGGAAAGGGCCCGGCCGCTTCTCGACGAAGCAGCCGGGCCCACACATCGGTGCCGACCTGTCAGGTGGTCGTCCGACGGCGTCTCGCACCCGGACGCCGCTCGCTCGGACGCGTCACCGGGTCGCCGGCCTCCTTGGCCGCGTCCCGGCGCTGCGCACCGAAGTCCGCAAGCGCCTGGGCCAGCTTGTGGACCGACGGCTCCGGAGACAGGACGTCGACCCGCAGGCCGTGCTCCTCCGCGGTCTTCGCCGTCGCGGGACCGATGCACGCGATCACCGTCACGTTGTGCGGCTTGCCCGCGATACCGACCAGGTTGCGGACCGTCGAGGACGAGGTGAAGAGCACCGCGTCGAAGCCGCCGCCCTTGATCGCCTCACGGGTGTCGGCCGGCGGCGGCGAAGCGCGGACCGTGCGGTACGCGGTGACGTCGTCGACCTCCCAGCCGAGCTCGATCAGCCCGGCCACCAGCGTCTCCGTGGCGATGTCGGCCCGCGGCAGGAACACCCGGTCGATCGGGTCGAAGACCGGGTCGTAGGGCGGCCAGTCCTCCAGCAGACCGGCGGCGGACTGCTCGCCGGAGGGCACCAGATCCGGCTTCACACCGAAGTCGATCAGCGCGGCGGCAGTCTGCTCACCGACCGCCGCGACCTTGATCCCCGCGAAGGCCCGGGCATCGAGCCCGTACTCCTCGAACTTCTCCCGCACGGCCTTCACCGCGTTCACCGAAGTGAAGGCGATCCACTCGTACCGGCCCGTGACCAGGCCCTTGACCGCGCGCTCCATCTGCTGGGGCGTCCGCGGCGGCTCGACGGCGATCGTCGGGACCTCGTGCGGTACGGCACCGTACGAACGCAGCTGGTCGGAGAGCGACGCCGCCTGCTCCTTCGTACGCGGCACGAGCACCTTCCAGCCGAACAGCGGCTTGGACTCGAACCACGAGAGCTGGTCGCGCTGGGCGGCGGAGCTTCGCTCCCCGACCACGGCTATGACGGGCTGGTGCCCGTCCGGCGAGGGAAGGACCTTGGCCTGCTTGAGGACCTGGGCGATCGTCCCGAGCGTCGCCGTCCAGGTGCGCTGGCGCGTCGTCGTTCCCGCGATCGTCACCGTCAGCGGGGTGTCGGGCTTGCGGCCCGCCGAGACCAGCTCCCCGGCGGCCGCGGCCACCGAGTCGAGCGACGTGGACACGACAGCCGTCGCGTCGCTCGCGCCGACCTCGGACCAGCAGCGGTCCGAAGCGGTACGGGCGTCGACGAAGCGCACGTCCGCACCCTGCGCGTCACGCAGCGGCACACCGGCGTACGCGGACACGCCGACGGCGTTCGCCACACCGGGCACGACCTCGAAAGGCACGCCCGCGGCGGCGCAGGCGAGCATCTCCACGCCCGTGTTGCCGTCCAGGCCGGGGTCGCCGGCGACGGCACGGACAACCCGCCTGCCACCCTTCGCGGCCTCCATGACAAGATTGGCGGCGTCCCTGAGAACGGGTACCCCGACGGCTGTTGACGACATGTCAACAACCGTCAGCTCAGGGGTGCTTACCCCTGCCCGCGCATGGCAGCGAACGACGTCGAGAACGTCGGGTTCGGCCACAAGGACGTCGGCGCTCGCGAGCGCCTCGACGGCGCGCAGGGTCAGCAGTCCCGGGTCGCCGGGACCGGCGCCGAGGAAGGTGACGTGCCCTGCGGACAGGACAGGAAAATCGGATGCGGCGGGGCCGTTGGGGCTCAAAGTGCTCGCTCCCCCATAAGACCGGCCGCACCCTTGGCAAGCATCTCGGTCGCGAGCTCGCGACCGAGGGCCGCCGCGTCGTCGTGCGACGTGGGGACGGGACCGGTGATGGACAGCTGTACCAGGGAAGCGCCGTCGGTGGAACCGACGACACCGCGCAGGCGCAGTTCGTTGACAGTCTGCCCGTCGACCAGGAGGTCGGCCAGCGCACCCACAGGTGCGGAACAGCCGGCCTCCAGGGCGGCGAGCAGGGCGCGCTCGGCGGTCACGGCGACCCGGGTGTACGGGTCGTCGAGCTCGGCGAGCGCTGCGGCGAGGTCCGCGCTGGTTGCAGCGCATTCGATCGCCAGTGCTCCCTGACCGGGAGCAGGCAGGACGGTGTCGACCGGCAGGAAGTCGGTCACCTCACCGGTCCGGCCGAGGCGGCTGAGCCCTGCGGCGGCGAGTACCACCGCGTCGAGCTCCCCGCTCCGTACGAAACCGATACGCGTATCGACGTTGCCCCGTATCGCCACGGTCTCGATGTCGAGGCCGTGCGACCGGGCGTACGCGTTGAGCTGCGCCATGCGGCGCGGCGAGCCGGTGCCGATACGGGCACCGGACGGCAGTTGCGCGAAGGTCAGCCCGTCCCGGGCCACCAGTACGTCGCGCGGATCCTCGCGCTCGGGTACGGCGGCCAGGACGAGGCCCTCCGGCTGTGCGGTCGGCAGGTCCTTGAGCGAGTGGACGGCGAAGTCCACCTCGCCGCGCAGCAGCGCCTCGCGCAGCGCGACGACGAACACGCCGGTCCCGCCGATCTGCGCCAGGTGCTCCCGGGACGTGTCGCCGTACGTGGTGATCTCGACGAGCTCGACGGCGCGCCCGGTCACCTCACGGACCGCATCAGCGACCATGCCGGACTGCGCCATGGCTAGCTTGCTGCGCCGGGTACCGAGCCGGAGCGGCTTCGTGGTCTCCCCACCCAGGGGTGAGTTGTCGGTCATGACCGCCCTCTATTCGGGTCGTTCAGGTCTGCCCGGGAGACGGCGGCCACCGTCTGCGGGTCGAGGTCGAAGAGTTCGCGCAGCGCATCGGCGTACCCGGCGCCACCGGGCTCGCTGGCGAGCTGCTTGACCCGCACGGTGGGCGCGTGCAGGAGCTTGTCGACGACGCGGCGCACGGTCTGCGTGATCTCGGCGCGCTGCTTCTCGTCCAGGTCGGGAAGGCGTCCGTCGAGCCGCGCGATCTCGCCGGCCACCACATCGGCGGCCATGGTGCGCAGGGCGACGACGGTCGGGGTGATGTGGGCGGCACGCTGGGCGGCACCGAAGGCTGCCACCTCGTCGGCGACGATGGTGCGCACCTGGTCCACATCGGCGGCCATCGGGGCGTCCGCGGACGCCTCGGCGAGCGACTCGATGTCGACGAGGCGCACACCGTCGATGCGGTGGGCCGCCCCGTCGATGTCCCTCGGCATGGCGAGGTCGAGCAGGGCGAGCCTCGCGGGGCGGGAGGCCGGCGCCTGCACGGGTACCCGGCGCACGGCCCGGTCCTGTGCGGCGGCGGTGGCGGAACCGTTCTCCACCCAGGCGGCGTGCTGGTCCAGGTCTGCGGGGGCGGCTGCGGCCCGGGCCGCGGACGGCTCCGAAGCGGTGTCGAAGTCGACGCCGAGCGCCCCGGCGACGGCCTCGGCGGTCAGGACGAGCCCGGTCGCACCGGTACAGGAGACGACCACATCGGCACGTGTCAGTTCGTCCGGCACCGCGGCCATCTCCACGGCTCGTGCCGTCGCCCCGCCGCTCTGGGCGAGGATCTCGACGAGCCGGTCGGCACGGCCCCGGGTCCGGTTGGCGACGACGATCTCGGCGACGCCGGTACGGGCCAGGGTGGCTGCGGCCAGGGAGGACATCGAGCCGGCGCCGATCACCAGGGCTCGCTTGCCCGCGGCCCATTCGATGACCTCGGCACCGTCCGCGAGCTGCTCGAGACCGAACGTGACGAGCGACTGCCCGGCCCGGTCGATCCCGGTCTCGCTGTGGGCGCGCTTGCCGACCCGCAGCGCCTGCTGGAACAGGTCGTTCAGCAGCCGGCCCGCGGTGTGGAGCTCCTGGCCCAGCGCGAGCGCGTCCTTGATCTGGCCGAGGATCTGGCCCTCGCCGACGACCATCGAATCCAGCCCGCACGCCACCGAGAAGAGGTGGTGGACGGCGCGGTCCTCGTAGTGCACATAGAGATAAGGAGTGAGCTCGTCCAGCCCGACGCCGCTGTGCTGCGCGAGCAGCGTCGACAGCTCGGCGACACCCGCGTGGAACTTGTCCACGTCCGCGTACAGCTCGATGCGGTTGCAGGTGGCCAGCACCGCTCCCTCGGTCGCGGGTTCCGCGGCGAGGGTGTCCTGGAGCAGCTTCGTCTGCGCCTCGGGCGACAGCGACGCCCGCTCCAGTACGGAGACGGGGGCGCTGCGGTGGCTCAGTCCTACGACGAGGAGACTCATGCCGGCATCACGGCGGGCATGTCCCCGTCGGGTCCCTTCCGGCTCACGGGAGTGGCGCGCATCGGCGGCGCGTCGTCCGCGGCGGCGTCGCCTTCGGCGGCGGCTCCCTCACCGGCCTTGCGCTGCTCGTGGAAGGCGAGGATCTGCAGCTCGATCGAGAGGTCGACCTTGCGCACGTCGACGCCTTCGGGCACGGAGAGCACGGTCGGCGCGAAGTTCAGGATGGAGGTCACACCCGCGGCGACGAGCCGGTCGCAGACCTGCTGGGCCGCGCCGGGCGGGGTGGTGATGACACCGATCGACACACCGTTGTCGCTGATGATCCGGTCCAGGTCGTCGGTGTGCTGGACGGCGATGCCGGCGACGGGCGTACCCGCCATGGCGGGATCGGCGTCGATCAGCGCGGCGACCCGGAAACCACGGGAGGCGAAGCCGCCGTAGTTGGCGAGCGCGGCGCCGAGGTTACCGATACCGACGATGGCGACCGGCCAGTCCTGGGTGAGCCCGAGTTCACGGGAGATCTGGTAGACGAGATACTCGACGTCGTACCCGACACCACGGGTGCCGTAGGACCCCAGGTAGCTGAAGTCCTTGCGCAGCTTCGCGGAGTTGACCCCCGCCGCCGCCGCGAGCTCCTCGGAGGAGACCGTGGGCACCGAGCGCTCGGAGAGCGCCGTCAGTGCGCGGAGGTACAGCGGAAGCCGGGCGACGGTGGCCTCGGGAATTCCTCGGCTACGGGTCGCCGGTCGGTGAGTTCGGCCAGTTGCCACGGTGCTCCTGCGGGATGAGCGGGGCTGCAGGCGGCCGTATGTCACTGGACCGCCCCGTCGAATGCAGGCTATGTCTTTGTGAACGCGTGCACAAAGATAGTGTCCGTTTTGTCTGGTCAAAGTGACCGGGGTCACGCATATTCCTCGCGCGGTCCCGGAACCCGGGACCGCATCACCCCGTTGCGGGCTCGAAGGGGGCAAAGCGGCACACACTCCTCATGTCCACGCCCCCGAGACCTCTCAAAACGCCCATGATGTTAACCGGGTTTCGCCTGGGTACCCAGTGCCGTGCGCAACCTCGCCGGGTCCACCCGCCAGAACGTGTGCTGTTCGTCATCGATCAGGACCACCGGAATCTGCTCCCAGTACTCCTTGTACAGCTCCTCGTCCTCGGTGATGTCCTTCTCCACCCAGGACGCGCCGGTCTCCTCACAGACGGCGCGCACCACGAGTCGCGCATCGTCACAGAGGTGACAGCCGGGCTTTCCCACGAGGGTCACCACCCGGTCGGCGGGCTTCTTCTTCGTACGCCGCAGCAAGGCACTCATATCTCCATTCTGCGCCGCTCCGCACCGCTCCCGGGATCACCCGTTTAACGCGGCGGCCCCGGAGAGTTCACGCGGTCGCATCCCGCCAGGTCGGGAACGGCCGAACAGAATCGCTATGCTCACGACATGGCCGCTCTTGGATGGCTCACACCCCGCAGGCGCCCCGCGACAGCACGGAGCGTGCTGGCAGGCGAGGCAGCAGCCGAGGCAGCGCGGAAGTCGGCGCTCCCCGCCGACGAGTCCCTTCTTCCCGCAGACGCCGCGGATCTGCTGACCGCGGCCGAAGGCGCCCGGGAGCCCGTGTTCCCGGTGGCCGGGGACGACCGGGCCGCCGCCTTCTTCGACCTCGACAACACCGTGATGCAGGGCGCCGCGATCTTCCACTTCGGCCGCGGCCTCTACAAGCGGAAGTTCTTCCAGCGCCGCGAACTGACCCGCTTCGCCTGGCAGCAGGCCTGGTTCAGACTGGCCGGCGTCGAGGACCCCGAACACATGCAGGACGCCCGCGACAGCGCCCTGTCCATCGTCAAGGGCCACCGCGTCGCCGAGCTGATGTCCATCGGCGAGGAGATCTACGACGAGTACATGGCCGACCGCATCTGGCCCGGCACGCGCGCCCTCGCCCAGGCCCACCTGGACGCGGGGCAGAAGGTCTGGCTGGTCACAGCCGCCCCGGTGGAGACCGCCACGATCATCGCCCGCCGCCTCGGCCTGACCGGCGCACTGGGCACCGTCGCCGAATCGGTGGACGGGGTCTACACCGGCCGCCTGGTCGGCGAGCCCCTGCACGGCCCGGCCAAGGCCGAGGCGGTGCGCGCACTGGCGGCGGCCGAGGGCCTGGACCTGGACCGCTGCGCGGCGTACAGCGACTCGCACAACGACATCCCGATGCTGTCGCTGGTCGGACACCCGTACGCGATCAACCCGGACACCAAGCTCCGCAAGCACGCCCGCGCCCTGGACTGGCGCCTGCGCGACTACCGCACCGGCCGCAAGGCCGCCAAGGTCGGCATCCCGGCCGCCGCAGGCGTGGGCGCCCTGGCCGGCGGCACCGCCGCCGCGGTCGCACTCCACCGCCGCCGCCGCTGACCCTCCGCCGCAGCCCCGGCTCCACCGCCGCCGCCCCTGCCCCGCCGCCACCCCTGACCCGCGGCATCCACCCGTGGCCCGCGGGCCGCGGGCTGTGGCCTGCGGGCCACGCCCGGGAACGTACGGCCAATCGGGAGGGGCAGCCGCCCGCACCCGCTCACCCCTCCGGCCAGTCGGATTGACGTCGAGCGACCACAACCCGTCGCCCCCGCAAGCAGATCACGAAGCTTTTCGATCAATAAGCGGTCACGATGTGCGACTTACTCCGTCACTTAGAGGTTACAGAAGCGACGGAATCGGTGATTTGAGCAACTGGGTGTAGCCCGGCCTGTACGAAGCGTTATTCTCCTCAGACGCACAAGGAGCCCGCCACCCGCTACCACGAGTGACGGTTTTCGAACTGCACGTGATGGAAGCTCTGCCTCTGGGAGTCCCGTGTACCCACACGTCGGGGTTGACACCTCGGGCCTGGCTACGCTGCGCGCAACGGTCCTCGACCACTTGCGCGGCTTCGTCCCCACCGCGTACGCCGTCCCCGCATTTGCCACCCCTGCACCTGCCGGCCCTTGCTACGCGCTGGCCGAACGCAGCGCGGCGGTCGGAAGACGCAGCAACCGCGGCGCCACGACCACGTCAGCCGTTCGCCGGCCCACAGCCGACAGCGACAGCGCGCGCATGATGGATCTCGTCGAGCGCGCACAGGCCGGTGAGGCCGAGGCCTTCGGCCGCCTGTACGACCAGTACAGCGACACCGTGTACCGGTACATCTACTACCGCGTGGGAGGGAAGGCGACAGCGGAGGACCTCACCAGCGAGACGTTCCTGCGCGCTCTCCGCCGCATCTCCACCTTCACCTGGCAGGGCCGCGACTTCGGTGCCTGGCTGGTCACGATCGCCCGGAACCTGGTCGCCGACCACTTCAAATCCAGTCGTTTCCGACTGGAAGTGACCACCGGCGAAATGCTCGACGCGAACGAGGTCGCGCGCAGTCCGGAGGACTCCGTCCTGGAGTCCCTCTCCAACGCCGCACTGCTGCAGGCCGTGCGACGACTCAATCCACAACAGCAGGAGTGCGTCACCCTCCGGTTCCTGCAAGGGCTCTCGGTCGCCGAGACAGCCCGCGTCATGGGCAAGAACGAGGGCGCGATCAAGACCCTGCAGTACCGCGCCGTCCGAACACTCGCCCGACTCCTGCCCGACGACGCCCGTTGAGATCACCCTGGGCGACGGACGAGGTCACCATGAGTGACACGTACGTGACACACTGGTCCGATCATCCTTCGTCCGTAACCCAAACGCCGCGCCACTCGTTGTGCCGGATGCAGGCCCCCTGTCGTCGCACCGCGACCCGTAATCCACTCGCTCGATCGTGTGGAAACGCGTCCGGTGCGCAACCTTCCGGACGCTCAGGGGAGTCGACCGTCATGACGAGAGGAGGTGCCGCCAGTGATCGCAAACGTTTCGGCACACCGGCGGGCGAACGCCTTCGCCCAGGCCCTGGAGGAGCAGTCGCCCCAGGGTGCGGCGGCCGTACAGCCCGAGGAACCGGCCGAACCGGCCGACCACGGAACGCTGTTGGCCCTGGCGAACGGCCTCGGTGAGCTACCGAAGCCGCAATTTGATCCCGAGGTCAAAGTGGTGCAGCGAGCGCAGCTCGTCGCGGCCATGGAGACCATGTTCGCCGAGGGCGGTGCGTCCACGGGCCCTACCGTGCCCGAACAACGGGGCAGGGGGGCCCACCGGGCGTCCCCGCTCCGGAAATTGCGCCCCCGCTCCCGCTGGGCGAAGGGAATCACCGCGGGCGGACTCACCGTCGGCGTGGCCGCAGGAGCTTTCGGCGGAGTGGCCGCTGCCAGTTCCGACGCCCTGCCCGGTGATTCCCTCTACGGGCTGAAGCGCGGCATGGAGGACATCAACCTCACCATGGCCAACGGCGATGCCGACCGTGGCGAGGTCTACCTCGACCAGGCATCGACCCGCCTCAGCGAAGCCCGCCGCCTCATGGAGCGGGCCCGCTCGGGCGAGATGGACCACGAGTCGCTGGGGGAGGTCAGACGAACGCTCAACGGCATGACGCACGACGCCACCGAGGGACACCGGCTGCTCCACTCCGCCCACAAGAGGGACGGCTCCATCGGGCCGATCCAGACACTGGACTCCTTCTCCCGCTCGCACCGCGAGAGCTGGAGCAGTCTCCGTGACCGGCTGCCCGTCCAGCTGACCGACATCGGCGACAAGGTCAGCTCCGTCTTCGACGCCATGGACCAGGAGGTCGCACCGTTCCAGGCCCTGCTCCCCCGTACCCCGGGTACGAGCGAGGAGGGGACGCAGCCCGCATCCCCGGACGGCTCCGGCCCATCCGGCACGGACCGCCCGGCACCCTCGTCCACCGCCCCGGACGGCAGCCCGGCCGGCAGCAGCGCGCCCGAGCCGTCCGGATCCGGCAGCACTCCGGCCGACGGCCTGATCAACGGCGGTACGGACGGCCTGCTCGACGACCTCCCGACGGACGACGGCACCCCGTCGTCCCCGGGCGGCGACAACGGCGCGTCCGAAGCACCGGATGTGACCCTGCCGCCCCTGCTCCCCGGTCTGCTCCCGGGCCTGGGCATCGACGGCGAGGACCTCAACCCGTAGGCGAAGCGCGGGACAACAGGTGAAGGGGGCCGTCCGCATCCGGACGGCCCCCTTCACCTGCGCTTCATCAGAAGAAGACCGACCTGCGCTGCACGAGCAGCTTGTACAGCGTGTGCTGGATCTGCTCCCGCACCTGGTCCGTCAGGTTGAACATCAGCATCGGATCCTCCGCCGCCTCCGGCGGATACCCGTCCGTCGGAATCGGCTCCCCGAACTGGATCGTCCACTTCGTCGGCAGCGGCACCGCACCCAGCGGTCCCAGCCACGGAAACGTCGGAGTGATCGGGAAGTACGGAACGCCCAGGACCCGTGCCAGCGTCTTCGAGTTGCCGATCATCGGATAGATCTCCTCCGCGCCGACGATCGAGCACGGCACGATCGGCACCCCGGCCCGCAACGCCGTCGACACGAAACCGCCCCGCCCGAAGCGCTGCAGCTTGTACCGCTCGCCGAACGGCTTGCCGATGCCTTTGAAGCCCTCCGGCATCACCCCGACGACCTCGCCGCGCTGCAGCAGCCGTTCCGCGTCCTCGGCACACGCCAGCGTGTGCCCGGCCTTCCTGGCCAGCTCGTTGACCACGGGCAGCATGAAGACCAGATCGGCGGCGAGCAGCCGCAGATGCCGCTCGGCCGGGTGGTTGTCGTGCACCGCGACCTGGAGCATCAGCCCGTCCAGCGGAAGCGTCCCCGAGTGGTTCGCGACGATGAGCGCCCCGCCGTCCGACGGGATGTTCTCGATGCCCTTCACCTCGACCCGGAAGTACTTGTCCGCGAGGGGCCGCAGCATCGACATGAGGACCTGGTCGGTCAGCTCCTTGTCGTAGCCGAACTCGTCGACCTCGTAATCGCCCGTGACGCGCCGTCGCAGGAACGCGAGCCCGCCCGCGATCCGCCGGTCCCAGCCGGCCCGCCCGGAGGCCTCGTGCGCGTCCTCGGGAGGCATGGCCTCCTGCGCACCCACCACCGGCGCCTGCGACCCCCGCAGGGCGCTCACGGGCGCCGCACCGGGGCCGGCCGGGGCCTGGCCCCGGCCACTCCCCGGCAGCACGCTCCTGCGCCGCGCAGCGCCTGAGCGCGAACGGTCGTCGTCGAACGGAATGACCTTGGCGTCCGCCATCGTCGGTCGCGCTCCTCTACCTGGCGCCGTGAGTCGAATGTGTCGCATCGGTCCCGCCCCCGGCCGGCCCTCCGGTGAAAGGCAGGTCCGCCAGTCGCCCGACAGCCCTGCTCATCAACTCGGGCGGCAGCAGCCCCGGTCCACGGCTGCGCGCGAACTCGGCGAAGGTCTCCGCGGTCGTGAACCTGGGGCGGAAACCCAGCGTCTCGCGCATCTGCACGGTCGAGACCACCCTGCCGTGGGTGAGCAGCCGGATCTGCTCCGGCGAGAAGTCGGTCATACCGATCGTGCGGAGCGCCGAGCCGACCCAGGTGACGGCGGGCAGCAGGACCGGAACGGTGGGCCGGCCCAACCGCCGCGAGCACTGCGAGAGCAGCAGCACGCCGTCGCCCGCGATGTTGAAGGTGCCGCTGTTCAGGGTCCCGCGCCGCGGTTCACGCGCCGCGATCTCCAGGACCGCCATGACGTCGTCCTCATGGACGAACTGCAGCCGCGGGTCGTATCCGAAGACGGTCGGCAGGACCGGCAGCGCCAGGTAGTCGGCAAGCGGCGAGTCCGGCTCCGGGCCCAGGATGTTCGCGAACCGCAGCACACAGACGGCGACGTCCGGCCGGCGACGCGCGAAGCCGCGTACGTACCCCTCGACCTCCACCGCGTCCTTGGCGAAGCCTCCGCTGGGCAGCGACTTGGGCGGGGTCGTCTCGGTGAACACCGCGGGGTCGCGGGGGGCGGAGCCGTACACGCTCGTACTGGACTTGATCACGAGCCGCTGGACGGTCGGTGACTTCTGGCAGGCGCCGAGCAGCTGCATGGTGCCGATGACGTTGGTCTCCTTGACCGTCGTCCGGCCGCCGGCGCCGAGCGCCTTCCCCGAGACATCCAGATGAACGACCGTGTCGACCGAGTGCTCGGCGAGGACCCTGGCGATCGCGGGCTGCCTGATGTCCGCCGTGACGAACTCGGCGTCACCCAATTGGTGCGCGGGCGCGACCGCGTCGACGGCGATCACCCGGTCCACACCGGGGTCGCGCTGGATACGCCGTACGAAGCGGCCCCCCAGCTGCCGGGCCACTCCTGTGACGAGCACGATCTTCCCCAAGATCAGCGCCTTCCGTCGTTCGTTCGTCGAGCGGGGTCTTCCCCTGGCCGTCACCGTAGCCGGTGGATGTTGCCCTGTGATGACCCCATGGCGGGCTTTGCCGAAGTCATGGCCGGAAAAACACCGAAGCCCCTCCGCCGGAACGGCGGAGGGGCTTCGGATGCACGAACTGCGTTCGCTTACTTCTTGTTGCGACGCTGAACGCGCGTGCGCTTGAGCAGCTTGCGGTGCTTCTTCTTGGCCATCCGCTTACGCCGCTTCTTGATAACAGAGCCCACGACTACCCTCGCTCACTTCTTCTTCACTGGTGCGGGGCGTCTGGGCCCACACGACCTACGTCGGCCTAGCCTACCCGCCACTGAGTGAGGGGCGTAATCCGAGGGCGACGTCAGGCCGACTCCACCCCCACAAAGGACTCGCGGAGATACTCGTGAACCGCTTGCTCCGGGACCCGGAAGGACCTGCCCACCCGGATCGCCGGCAGATGACCGCTGTGCACCAAGCGGTACACGGTCATCTTCGACACTCGCATGACCGAGGCGACTTCCGCCACGGTCAGAAACTTGACCTCGTTGAGAGGCCTCTCGCTGCCAGCAGCCATGACCCACCTGTACCTTCCGCACGAGACGCGCACCGGCTTCCCCTCCGGTGACTCTTCGTCGTTGTGCGCTCACTCCCCAGATTAGGGGCGGGTGATGCGAGTGGGGAAGAGGTGAGACGACAGGCCGCCTACTGTGACAGACACGCCCGATTGAGTACATAGCGAGTAAGCGGGTGGTAGTAGTCCGACCGCACGGCGTCATCAAGCGGAACGGCGACGGACACCCGCCCCTCGGCCTCGCCCACGAACAGCGCGGGATCGTCCGTATCGGCGAGACCGATGGCCTCGATGCCCAGCTGACCTGCCCCGCAGACCCACCCATGGTCTCCGACCACCAGCTCGGGCAGAGCCCCGAAGGTCTCCACGATCCCCTCCAGCACGGCCCGAACCGGCAGCGGCGAATGGGTGTGTGCGCCGGTCGCACTACCGGGGGCCCGCACGCCCGGTTCGCGCACCAGCGCGACTCCCCGTACGTAGTCGAGGTTGTACGTGCGTACGCCGAACCGGGTCGTTATGTCGATACATCGGCCCTGCGCGGGGGTGAGCACCGCGCACCCGGCCGACGACAAGGCGTCTGCCAGCCCCGCGTAGAACCCGAGCAGCCGGTGCGGATGACCGGTCCCCAGCAGCACCGGAGCCCGCCTTTCCGCAGCTGCCCCGAGCCGCTCGGCGAACGCGTCCAAACCTGCCAGAGTCCGCTCCGGATCGATCACATCAGGACCCGAGACATGATCAGGATCGTCCGACACGCCGCACTTCTCCGCCATGAGCCGCAGCAGGTCACGCTCACCCCACGCCCGCTCCGGATCGAGGCCCAGCATCACGCGCGGATCCCTCGCCGCGAAGAGCCGGTAGCTCTGCAGACTGTTCTGCCGCGAAGTGGCCACAGGCCCGGCCAGCCTGGCCGCCAGCAGATGGGCGCGCAGCGCCCCGGTGCTCAACACCCTCCCGATGCTCCCGCACCGGGCACACCGCAGGACCAAAACCCCGGTTCCGCCCCACCGTTGGCGTAACCCCTACTCAGGCCAGCAGCCCCCGCAGCGGAAACACCGCCCGCCTGGTCGCCAGCACCGCCTGGTCCAGCCGGTCCGCCGGGTCGTACCCGGCGTCCCACGGCTGCCACGACGGGGTACGGCCGTCCGTCATCCTGGCCGGACCCAACTGCCGCGTCCGGGCGTAGACCTCATCCCGCCACGACGACGGAATCACCGACTCCGGGTCCACGGGCGCATGGGCGGCGATCCCCACGAGATGCGTCCAGGACCGCGGCACCACATCGACCACCGCGTACCCGCCGCCACCGAGCGCCACCCAGCGCCCGCCCTCCGCGTACTCGTGGGCGAGCTCGTGACACGACGCCATGACCGCCCGCTGCGCATCCAGCGACACCGCCAGATGGGCCAACGGATCCTCGAAGTGCGTATCGGCCCCGTGCTGGGTCACGAGCACCTGCGGCCGGAAGTCCGCCAGCAGCTCCGGCACCACCGAATGGAACGCCCGCAGCCACCCCGCGTCCCCCGTACCGGCGGGCAGCGCCACGTTCACCGCACCGCCCTCGCCCGCCCCGCCACCGGTCTCCTCCGGCCACCCGGTCTGCGGGAACAGCGTGCGCGGATGCTCGTGCAGCGACACGGTCAGCACCCTCGGGTCCTCCCAGAACGCGGCCTGCACCCCGTCCCCGTGGTGGACGTCCACATCGACGTACGCCACCCGTTCGGCCCCCAGCTCCAGCAGCCGGGCAATGGCCAGCGCGGGATCGTTGTAGATGCAGAAGCCGGCGGCACCTCCCGGCATCGCATGGTGCAGCCCACCGGTGAAGTTCACGGCGTGCGCACTCTCCCCGCGCCACACCGCCTCCGCAGCCCCCACCGAAAGACCGGCGATGAGCGCGGACGCCTCGTGCATCCCCGCGAATGCGGGATCGTCCACCGTTCCCAGTCCGTACGACTGGTCGGCCGCCGCAGGATCCGCGGAAGCGGCCCGCACGGCCGCCACATAGTCCTCGCGGTGCACCAGCCGCAGGGTGGACGCACCGGCGGCCTTGGCCGATCTCACATCCACCGCGGAATCGAGCCCGAACGCCCGCACCAGCCCCATCGTCAGGTCGAGCCTGACCGGATCCATGGGATGACTGTCACCGAAGTCGTATCCCGATACTGCGTCATCCCACATCAGCCGCGCGCGCCCGCTCATGCCCGCCACCGTATCGGGCGGGCTCGGAGCCGAACGACCGGGCATACACGAGCGTCGCGAGAACCAGCACCATCGGTACGAGCATCGCGCCCCGGTAACTCCACGCGTCGCCGAGGCCCCCCACCAACGGTGATCCGACCAGGAACCCCACGTAGTTGAAGACGTTCAGCCGGGCGACAGCCACATCGCTCGCCCCCGGGAACATCCGCCCCGCGGCGGCGAAGGTCTGCGGAACGATCACACAGAGCCCCAGCCCCAGCATCGTGAACCCGAGCATCCCCCACCAGGCCCCGGGCGCCACGGCCACCACCCCGAAGCCCCCCGCCGCCAGCACACTCCCGAACCGGACGACGTTCACGGCCCCGAACCGCCGCACCCCGAGGTCCCCCACGGCCCGCCCCAGCAGCGTGGTCACCATGTAGACGTTGTACGGAACGGTCGCCAGCTGCTCCGAGCTGCCCAGCACGTCCTGCAGATACTTCGCACTCCAGTTGGAGACCGTCGAGTCCCCGATGTACGCGAACGCCATCACCAGACAGAGCGGCATCAGCAGCTTGAACGGGACGGAACCGCCCTTCCCCGGAGCCGCAGCAACCTCCTCCGCCGTCCTCCCCTCCGCGTACCACCGGCTCCCCAGCAGCGCCGCGGGCAGCAGGACGACCACGGCCGGCAGGTAGGACACGAGCAACGACAGGTCCCAGTGGGCCCCCGCCCAGGCCATGGACGCCCCGGCGATGCCGCCCAGGCTGTAGGCGGCATGGAACCCGAGCATGATGCTGCGCCCGTACGCACGCTGAAGACTGACGCCCATCATGTTCATGGACGCGTCCAGCGCACCCACGGCGAGCCCGAACGCACCGAGCGCGAGGGCCACCTGCCACAACTCGGTGCCCGCACCCACACCCAGCAGCGCCAGCAGCACGACGGGCTGCGCCCACCTGAGCACGATCCCCGGCCGCACCCGCGCGACCACCTTCTCGGTGGCCACGCTGGCGACCCCCGCCAGGATCGGCACGGCGGCGAGGAAGGCGGGCAGCAGCCCGTCGGATATCCCGTACCGGTCCTGAATCGCGGGGATGCGCGTCACGAGCAGAGCAAAGGTCACCCCCTGCACCAGGAAGCTCAGTGCCAGAGAAGCCCTGCCGTGCCGCAATCGCGCATCCGTCATGGCCGCGAGCGTAGAGCCATCGATCTACCCCTGGGTAGATCGATCAGGCGAGCAGTTTGGGCAGCTGCGACATGTCGGAGAAGTGCCCGGTGACCCCGACGAGCCGGTCCGCCGGCATCATCGAGGTGAATCCGTACACGTCCATGCCCGCGGCACGCGCTGCCTCGACGCCGAGCGGGCTGTCCTCGATCACGACACACCGCTCGGGGGCGACGCCCATCCGTTCGGCGGCGTGGAGGAACAGGTCCGGCGCCGGCTTGCCCTGCCCGACGTCCTCGGAGCTGAAGATCCACTCCTCCTCGAACCACTGGTCGAGCCCGGGCCTCAGGTGCCCGGCGGCGATCTTCTGGTGGCTTCCGGACGAGGCGACGCAGTACGCCACCCCGTCGGCGACGAGTTCGCCCAGCAGCTCCTCGACCCCGTCCACGGCGAGGAGCTGCTCTTCCTGGAACGCGGCGAGCGTCCGGCGGTGCAGCTCCTCGTCGAAGTCCGCGGGCAGTTTCTGCCCCGTCCGCTCCTCCACCAGATCGTGCACCCGGTGGACCGCGGCCCCCATGTAGTCGCGGACAGACTCCTCGTACGAGGTGGGGTGACCGAGCTCGGTGAGGTAGCCGGCTAGGACGGTGTTGGAGATCGGCTCACTGTCGACGAGCACACCATCGTTGTCGAAGATGACCAGTTCGTAGCGCATGGTCCGACCCTAGACGCTCAGAACGCAGAAAAGCCCCGTGCCACAAGGGCACGGGGCTTTCCCGGAATAATTGTTCGGCGGCGTCCTACTCTCCCACAGGGTCCCCCCTGCA
>NZ_JBEXDB010000033.1:0-50389 GCF_040605575.1 Streptomyces sp. NPDC005566
CGGGCGGCCAAGTCGGGCCGCAACCCCTCGGCCCAAATATTTAAATAATGGGGGGGGGGGGGGGGGCGCGGCCCCGGGGGGGGGGGGGGCCCCCCCCCCCCCCCACCACCCGTCGATCCTGCTCAGCTGTCACACAGCCGTATGTCAGTAGGCCCCGAAGACGTTGTCGATCGAGCCGTACCGGTCTGCGGCGTAGTTGCACGCGGCGGTGATGTTGGCGACCGGGTCGTAGCTGTCGGTCGACGTACCGGGCACGTGGTAGGCCTCGAAGGTCGGGTCGATGACCTGCAGGAGGCCCTTGGACGGGATGCCCGCCGCGGCGTTCGAGTCCCAGTTGTTGATGGCGAGCGGGTTGCCCGAGGACTCACGCATGACGTTGCGGTGGATGCCGTCGTAGCTGCCGGGGATGCCGTGCTCGGCCATGACCGCCAGCGACTCCTTGATCCAGCCGTCGAGGTCGTTCGTGTACGCGGCCGGCTGGGCCGCGGGAGCGGCGGCAGGCGCGCCCTGTGCGGCGAGCTTCGTGCTCGTGCGCTCCGAACGGTCGGCACGGTCGGCGCTCTTCTCGGCGCGGTCCGAGGCTCCGGAGGCCTTGGATTCGGCCTTACCCGCCTTCGCGGCCTTGTTCTCGGCCTTGGCGCCGATGGTCAGCTTCAGACCGGGGCGAATCAGATCGGGGTTGTCTCCGACAGCCGCGCGATTGTCCTTGTACAGCTCCTGCCAGCCACCGCTCACGGAATGTCCGCGGGCGATCTTGGCGAGGGAGTCACCCAAGATCACGGAATAGGTGACGGGCGCGGACTTCTTGGCCGCAATTCCCTTTACGGACGCGGCAGTCGACGTCGACGCCTTTTCGATGGCGACCGGCTGGGCCGGTGCTGCGAAGGCGCCTGTCGCACCGATCACGGGGAGGGCCAGAGCGGCTCCACCCGTGCTCACGGCGATGATGCCGCGGGTCAGCGAACTGGTCCTGGAACGACGGTGCTTACCCTTTGCGGGCATGGTGAATTCCTCTCCGTCGCCTACGAAGTGAGCTGTCGGGTTCGGGCTGGAGATGCCCGGTCGCACGCGAATGCGACTTCACCCCGAGCCGATCCGGTTACCGGATCGGCGCTTACCTGGGTCCCCCGCTCCTGCCGTACGTGAGTGGTCGGGTTACCGGACGGCGGCAGGATTCGGCGTTCCATCCGGAGTGAGGGTGACCGTAAGCGAGAAATACCGAAAGGAACAAGCCCTGAATTGGTGATCACAATTCATTGACAAGATCGATTGACGGAAATTCATGTAATCGACCCCACACCGCGAAGCCAACTTTGTTGGCGCACAAGGGAACCGGCCGACGGCTCACGACGTCGTCGGCGCGACAGGTGACGCTGGTCACGGAGTCCGATAAGGGCGATTTGCTCTGTGGTGAAAGATCACAGGCCGCACGATATGAGCCTTATGAATGACGGGATTAATCCCGAAAAACGACCAAATCAGGCATACAGCTCATTAGTGGTGCTCCTGGGCATACTGCGGCCGTCCGTGTGGAACCGATCCACGCATGACCGAAAGCGCGAGCCCTCGCCCCTCGAACCCGCCGATCACTGTCCTGGCCGTCCAGCCGGGAGATCCGCCGTTCCGCATCGTGGAGATCAACGGAGAGATCGTCGGCAGAGCCACGGCGATGACGGACGTGCTCTTCATCGCCACTGCGGCCGGCATCACCGTCCATGACCTCGACGACCCCGCCACGGTGCGCTGGGTGGGCGGCGACAAGCTCACCTGGCGGCCGCGCTGAGCAGCGGACCACCATCGCTCGCGCTCGGGACGCGGAGTTGCCCACGCGCGTGGAGCAGGCGCCCAGCGTCGATGGGGCCGGACCCCTGTCCCGTCCGCGCGCCATGGGCGCCGGCCTCTGCTGCGACGCACGGCGCGCAGACCCGATGACCGAGTCCGGGACTGCCGCCGCACGGAGTTCATCACCGAGCTGAGCGGCATCCGGGAGGAGCGCGCCGCCCTCAGCCCATCAGCCCGGCGGCAACGGTCGCTCCCAGTTCCCAGCACGCCTCGATGTCGGCTTTGCCCGGCTCACCCGTCACCGTCACGACGTCGGCCGTACGGCGCCAGCCCAGGCCCGTCGTGATCGACTCCATGGCCCGCAGGGCGCCGGTGACGTCGCTGCCGCCGTGCACGTAGTAGCCGAAGGGCCGGCCGCGCGTCGAATCCAGGCACGGGTAGTAGACCTGGTCGAAGAAGTGCTTGAGGGCGCCGGACATGTAGCCGAGGTTGGCCGGGGTGCCGAGCAGGTAGCCATCGGCGGCGAGCACGTCGGACGCGGTGGCGGAGAGCGCCGCGCGCCGTTCGACCCTGACCCCTTCGATCTCCTCCGTCGTCGCACCGGAGACGACGGCTTCGAGCAGCGCCTGGCAGTTCGGCGAGGGTGTGTGATGCACGATCAGCAGAGTGGCCACACCCAGGAACCCTGCCGCCCCGGCCCGCCGACCGCAAGCGAGGCACGCGCCGACGGTCCGCACCCCTGGGGGAGAGGGTTCCCGGAGAGTGCGATGGCGCGGCGGGCGCGCGGAGGGCGCTGTGCAGTTCGGCCGTGTCGCTGACCGGGCGGGTCCAGCGGAAGGCACCGGCAGGACCTGAGCGTCAGGCGGTCGCCGGTTTCCCCTCCGGCGACGCGAGCCCCAGCGTGCGGATCAGGTCGCGCATGTCCGTCTCGTACAGCTTCGCGGGATCCACGACCTGGTGGCGCAGGTGTCCGTAGACCTCCAGCGCGAGGAGCCCGTGCATCCGGCTCCACACGCGCAGGCAGAGCGCGACCGCCGCGGGCGGCAGGTCCGGGAAGGATTCGCGGGCCATGGCGACCAGGCTCGGCCGGAAGTCGGACCACTCGTAGTCGCAGCCTGCCCGGGTCGCTGCCGCCTGGGGCCATGCGGCGGCGACCAGGCCGAGAAGCACCGCGCAGAGCCGGTGCTCCGCTTCCTGGGCGGCACCGGCCTCCGGGGGCGTGTGGCCGGGCACCGGGTCCCCGTAGACGAGTCGGAACTCCTCGGGGTGGGCGATGGCCCACCTCCGGTAGGCGTGTGCGTGGGCGAGCACCTTCTCGGTGGCGTCGCCCGACGGCACCGCCGCGTGCGCCGCCTCGAGCACGTTCGCCAGTGAGTCGTAGACATCGGCCGTGAGGGCGGTGATGAGGTCGTCACGGCTGGCGAAGTAGCTGTAGACAGCACCTGCCGTCATGCCCATCTCGCGGGCGATGGCCCGCAATGCGATGGAGGCCGGACCGCCGGCCGCCATGTGCCTGAGCGCGATCGTCTTGATCTCGGACGTGGTCTCCGCCCTCAGTCGGGCTCGCCGGCTCTGCGTCGCTTCTCCCATGTGTCAGAGCCTAACAATGTTGAGCTACAGCACGCCGTGCAAATATTGAACGCCGTGTAGTAACGTCGAAGCGTTCAGAGAGCTTCATGAGCTCGGATCAGCGGGGGGCGAGCGCGGCCTTCCGAATGCCCCGGGCTGCCCACCCAGCCGTACCCGGTCACCCAAGTGGTTAGGAAGCCAAGTCGTGGTTGATACCGTCCCCCGGACCCAGCAGCGGACCGGGCCCGTGCTCGCCCTGCTGGCGTTCGCCCAGTTCATCGTCGCCGTCGACTACAACATCGTGTTCGTTGCGCTTCCGGAGATCGGCAGCGCACTCGGCTTCACCTCCCAGTCCCTGCAGTGGGTCGTCAGCGCCTACGCAGTTGCCTTCGGTGGATTACTGCTCTTCGGCGGCAGGGTGGTCGACCGCCTCGGCGCCCGCCGCATGTTCATCCTCGGTCTCGTGATCTTCGGTCTCTCCTGCCTCCTCGGAGGCTTCGCGGAGAGCCCCGAACTCCTGGTCACCGCGCGTGCGATCCAGGGCTTCGGCGCGGCACTGCTCACGCCGGCAACCCTCACCCTGATCAACACCCGCTTCGCCGAAGGCCCCGAGCGCAACAAGGCTCTCGCCGTCTGGGGCGCGTGCGGCAGTGGTGGTCTGGCTGCCGGCGCACTGCTCGGCGGCGTGCTCACCGAGGCATGGGGCTGGGAGTGGGTCCTGTTCGCCCTCGTCCCGCTCGCCCTCGTCGCGGCCGCAGCGGCACCTGGCACCCTCGCACCGGATGAGCGCACAACCGGCGACCGGGGCGGCTTCGACGCCTTGGGCGCCATCCTCGCGACCGTCGGCTCCTCACTGCTCGTGCTCGGCCTGGTCAGCGGACCGGAGGCCGGCTGGAGCTCCCTGCGCGGCGCGGGTTCGATCGTCGCCGGTGCCGTGATCCTCGCGGTCCTCATCCTGGTCGAGAACCGGACCCGGAGCCCGCTCGTCCCGATGCGGCTGTTCAGCAATCGCAGCCTGGTGACCGCGATCCTGATCATCCTGGTCTTCCAGAGCGCCCTCGGCGGCTCGTACTACATCTTCACCAACTACCTCCAGGTCGTGCTCCATTACGACGCGCTGGAAGCCGGGCTCGTCTTCGTACCGCTGACGATCATCTCGATGGGCGCCTCGCTGAAACTGGCCGGGACGCTGCTCGGCACGTGGGGCCCGCGGGCCACGCTTTTCATCGGCATGGCCGTCAACGGCGTCGGAATGGTCGTCCTGGCCGTCTCCATGTCCACGGGCGCGCCCTTCTGGTCCCTCGTCCCCGGCCTGATCATCTGGGGAGTCGGCGGCGGCGTCACCTTCCCGGCCATGTTCGTCTGCGCCGCGTCCGGAGTCGCCCCGCAGGAGGCGGGTATCGCCTCGGCACTGGCCTCCACATCCCAGCAGATCGGCGGCGCCGCAGGCCTCGCGCTGCTCATCGCGCTGGCGACCGCCGGCCTGTCCGGGGACGCCCCGGCGGTCGCGGACGTCGCCGACGGCCTGCGCACCGCGATGTGGGTCGGCGGTGCGGCCTCGATCATCGGCGGTCTCCTCGCCTTCACCCTGAGGAAGCCGGGAGCGCCCGCGCCCCAGCCCCTCGTCGAGGCGCCGAGCCCGGCGATCGACGAGGTCGGAGCGCGCAGCAGCGGCTGACGCCTCCCTCGGACGGTTCATGGCCGGCGCCTCCCCCGGCACCGGCCGTGAGCCCTTATCCTGTTCAGCCACCTCCTCCCGCCCCGACTTGGTGAACTCATGTCTCAGCAGCACACACATGACGACGACTCCTGGATACGGCGCTTCGCGGCCACCGCGCAGAGCACGGCACAACTCGTCTGCTTTCCGCACGCGGGAGGATCGGCGGGATACTTCCGTCTCCTGGCCCACGCCCTCGCACCCGGGATCGACACACTGGCCATCCAGTACCCAGGGCGTCAGGACCGGCACGGGGAGCCGCTCCTCAACAGCGTGAGCGAGCTGGCGGACGCCTCCTTCGCCGTCCTGCGCCACCGGCTCGAACCCCCCTTCGCCTTCTTCGGCCACAGTCTGGGTGCGGTCGTCGCCTTCGAGGTGGCCCGCCGGTTCGAGGAGCAGACACAGCACGGGCCGGTACGGCTCTTCGCCTCCTCCCGCCGGGCGCCGTCGGTCGCGCGCGAGGGGACGGTCCATCTCCGTGACGACGACGGCCTGGTCGCGGAGATCGTGCGGCTCGGCGGCACGGACCGGGCCGTTCTGGACGACCCCGAGATGCGACAGCTGATCCTGCCGGTCGTACGGGCCGACTACCGCGCGATCGAGACCTACACGGCATCGCCCGGAGCACGGCTCACGTGTCCCGTCTCCGTGTTCGCGGGCGCATCCGACCCGGTGGCCTCAGCCGCGGACGTGAGGGCCTGGGAGGCGCACACCACGAATGGTACCGACACGCAGGTGTTCGAGGGCGGCCACTTCTATCTCGACCAGCATGTCCCCGAGGTCGCCTCCGCGATCGTCGGTGCGCTGTGAGTTCACCGGGCTGTGCGCACCCGGACGGACGCGGACCGGCTGTTCAAAGCCGGTGACGCCGAACCGGGCCGGTTCTGCCGCGATGCGGAGGTTCGCACCCCGGAGGTCTCTGCGTGAAGCGGCAAGTGATGGCGCACCACATGATGCTCGCTGTTCCGGCCGGCCGGACAGAAGCCGGGCTACCGGTCTCCGGCGGCCGGGCCGAACGTGCCCGGTGCGAGAGCAGCCAGCAGGGAAGTGACCACGAGCTCGGTCGAGGCCGCCATGTCCACGGCCTCGGGTGCGAGAAGCCACTGCACCTGGAGGCCGTCCATGACGGCGATGATGGCGTTGGCCGCGTTCGCGGCTCTGTCCGCATCGTGTTCGGGAAGGTCGCACGCCTCGCTCAGGGCGTCGGCCACGAAGGTGCGCAGCCCCGTGTAGCGGTCGCGGAAGTAGGCCTGGGCCGGGTGGTCGTCGGTGACGGATTCGGCCGACAGCACGGCGTAGAGCCGGACGATCCCTTCCCGTTCGGCGTTGCGCAGCGCGGTGTCCACCAGATGGCGCAGGAACTCCAGGCCCTGGGGCCGGTCGGCGCCGAGCTGCTCGATGTCCGTCTGGTCGCGCAGTTCGAGGACGCTGGTGAGCAGGAGCGCCTTGGAACGGAAGTAGTGCAGCACGCCTGCCTGGGTCAGGCCGGCCCGGTCCGCGATCTCCGCGAGCGAGGCGTTGTTGTAGCCGCGCGCGGCGAAGGTGTCCGTCGCGATGTACAGGATGTCCCGCTGCCGCTGCCGGGCTTCCGGGCTTCGCGGAACACGGGGCTTCGCAGGACGCGCCGGTCCGCCCACTGACTGGTTGCTCACCGGCACACCCTAAGCCCGTCCGGTGACCCCACGGCGATCTTCACGTCTTGAGGAAAGTCCGGGCAGAGCACTTACTAACCACTTAGTGGGTGTGCTTCTATGTCGCCGTCTCCCCCACGAAATGCCGACGACACGGCGGGAAGGACGTTCATGCCCTTCTTACGCACAGCGGTCGCACCTTCCGACCGGGAGCCATTGCGGCGAGACCCGTCCGCTCACCCCCACCCCGGCGTGCCGGGGTGCGACAGCCGGCCGCACCACCCCGTCAGGTACCGACCGAAGGAGAGCCGCACCATGCCATCTCGCAGTCCCCTCAGTCCGCGGACACGTGCCGCAGGCGCCGCCCTCGTCCTGGCCGTGACCGCAATGGGCCTCACCGGCACCGGCACGGCGCAGGCCGCCGATCCGACAGCCCAGGTGTGGGTCACCACGGCCGACGGCAGCAAGAAGCTGTCCGCCGAAGGCAGCGTCCCGTTCACCGGCACCCCCCAGTCCGTCGACATACGGATCGACGGCAACAACAGGAACCAGAAGTTCACCGGTGCGGGCGCCTCGGTCACCGGTGCCTCGGCCCGCCTCGTCCAGAGCCTTCCGCAGGACAAGCGCACCGCACTGATGACGTCACTGTTCTCCGCCGGCGGGGACGGCATCGGGCTCAACTACCTGCGCCAGCCGCTCGGCAGTACCGACTTCAACGCCACCGGCGACTTCTACACCTACGAGGACACCCGCGGCGCCTTCTCCATCGACCGGGACAAGGCGGAGATCATCCCGGTCCTGAAGCAGGCCACCGCGGTCAATTCCGCCATCCGCTTCATGGGATCACCCTGGTCCCCGCCCGCGTGGATGAAGACCGGCAACTCCCTCAACGGCGGCAGCCTCAAGACCGAGCACTACCAGGCGTACGCCGACTACCTGGTCGCCTCGATCAGGGCCTACGGCCAGCAGGGCATCACCCTGACCGACCTGACCGTGCAGAACGAGCCCGAGTTCGCCACGAGTTACCCGTCCATGAGCATGACGTCCTCGGAGCAGGCCGACTTCTTCAAGGTGCTCGACCGCACCCTCACCTCGGCGGGCCTGCCCACCAACCTGCTGGCCTACGACCACAACTGGGACCACCCCAACTACCCGGTCGAAGTCTTCAACGGCACCCAGGGAATCAGCCGCGTGATCGGCGCCGCATTCCACTGCTACGGCGGCACGCCCTCGGCGCAGCAACAGGTGGTCGACGCGGGCAAGCGCGTCTTCTTCACCGAGTGCTCCGGGACCGAGAGCGCCGACCCGGGCACGACTTTCCGCGACACCCTCCAGTGGCACGCCGAGAACCTCGTCGTACAGAACATGCGCAACGGCGGCGAGACGGTCATCAACTGGAACCTCGCCCTCGACCAGAACGGCGGCCCCCACCAGGGCCACTGCACCAACCGGTGCAACGGCATCGTCGACATCGCGAACGGTAACGTCACCCGCAACGCCGAGTACTACGTCCTCGGCCACGTCACCAAGTTCATCAAGCCCGGCGCCACCCGCATCGGCTCCACCAGCCAGGGCGCCGGAGGCGTCCAGAACGTCGCCTTCCAGAACCCCGACGGCACCCGCGCCGCCTACGTCGTCAACACCGCAGCCGGCGCCCAGCGCTTCTCCGTGACCGACAACGGCAAGTCCCTCGCCTACACCCTCCCCGCGGGGGCGGTCGCCACCTTCCTCTGGAGCGGCGACGGCGGGACCACCGAGCCGCCCGTCGGCTCCATCGACCCGAGCACCTGGTACCAGGTCAGGGGCCACAGCGGCGCCTGCCTCGACGCCGCCGACTGGGGCACCGCCAACGGCACCGGGCTCCAGCAGTGGGCCTGCGGCAACGGCACCAACCAGAGCTGGCAGTTCCGGCCCACCACCGACGGGAACTACCAGGTCGTCAACCAGCACAACGCCAAGGTCTGGGACGTCGACGGCGGCGCCGGCGCGACCGCGGACGGCACCAGGGTCCATCTCTGGAGCTACGAAGGGGGCACCAACCAGCAGTGGCGGCCCGAGGCCGTCGGCTCGGTCGGCGCGTATCGCTTCACCGCACGCCACAGCGGCAAGTGCCTGACCGTGAACGGCTCTTCCGCCGCCAACGGTGCCGCGCTGTCACAGCAGCCGTGCAACGGGTCCGCGGCCCAGGCGTTCACCCTGAGCCACTGACACGGCGGCCGGGATCGCGCAGGGCCCGGTCCGGCGGGACCGGGCCCTGACGTTTCACCGCTGCCTCAGCCCGCTGTGATCCGCAGGATGCCGGTGACGGTTCCCTGCAGGTAGGCGCCGTCCGGTGCGACGGTGCCGGCCATCTGCAAGGTGTCGTACAGGGCGCCGACACCTATCAGCTTGCTGCGCAGGACTCGTCCCGTGGCCGGGTCGATCTGTGCATAGCGGTACGGGTCGAGCAGGCTGGTCCCCTTGGTTCCGGGAATGACCGGGTCCCGCAGCACCGTATGCAGTTTCCCGTCCGCGGTGGAGAGTTTCGGTACGGCGGCGGAGCGCAGCGTGTTGTCCCAGACAAGGTCGCAGCCGCTGCCGTCGGCCCGGACGTCCACCCTGCTCAGTCCGCCTGCGAAGGGTGCCGATGCGGGCACGCTGTCACCCGCGCCCTCGGGCACGGCGGGGTAGGGATAGCCGTACGTGCCGGCGACGAAGACGCTGCGGTCCGCGCCGACGGGTGAGTTCTCGCTACCGGGGCCGCTCGACGCGAGCAGCACCGGGACCGAGCAGACGGTCTCGCCGGTCGACGTGCGGTAGACCTCCAGCCTGACCGACGTGTCGGCGTTGTCGACGATGGTCACGTAGTCCGTACCGTCGGTGGGTCCGAAGAAGGTGGGCGTGGAACCGCTGCCCCGGCTCAGCAGGCCGGGCTTACGGGCCTGGCCCCGGTCGTACGCCTGCCGCCAGGAAATCCGTGGGGTGCCGTCGGTGGACGCCGTGAGCAGGTAGGTGGCGTGGGTGGTGGTCACGGCGGTGCCCTGGGGCGCGGTCGAGATGCTGTTGGCGACCCGCTCACCGGCAGGGAGCGCCACGGACCTCACCGTCCCGGTCCGGTCGTCCGCGGTACCCACGACGCCGCCACCGGTGGCGAACCAGACGCGCCCCTGCCAGTCCGGCGAGAGCCCGGTGACGGCATCGTCCGCGGGCACGGCCGAGCCGAGCGGGAGGCTGCTGTCGACGGTCAGCCGCCAGGAGCCGGCCGCGTCCCGGTGGTGTCCGATGCGCAGCAGGGAGCGGCTGCCGTCGACGACGACGAGCCGGTCCTCGTGGTCGATGTAGGCGTAGACGCCGCCGAGCAGCGAGCCCTTGGTCAGCTGGAGCGAGGTGAGGGAGACGCCGGTGTGCGGATCGAGGAGATGGACGGTGGGCACCTGGCCCAGAATCGGCGTGCACAGCGCCACTGGGTGGTCGTCGGCGCCGACAAGGACGGTGGGGCAGGCGGAAAGCAGTCCGTTCAGCTTGCCGGAGAGGCTTCCGGGCCCCGGGCCTGCGAGTGGAGTGGTGTCGGAGGAGCCGGTGTCACCGTGCATGGTGGCGGTTCCGCGCGGACCCGCGTACGGGTTGGCCGGCAGTACGGACCTGGTGTCGGCAGCCGGAGCCGCGGTGCCGGCAACGGCCGGTGTGCCGGAAGCGAGGATCGCCGCGGCAAGCAGTGCTGCGGGCGCCGAGAGACGCCGTACGCCGGAACGCCCGGTGGTCGAGGGCATGGTGGTGACTCCATTCCATCCTGCTGGTTGTCGTGTCGGCGTGCCGTGTCCGCCGTACCCCCGGCTCCCGCTCCGGCGCCGGAGTCTCTGCGAGGTCCTGCCGATCATCGCGCGCGGTCCGGCCCCCGGACCATGCACGGGGCATGAAGAACGTGTTGCGGCCTTCGGGGGCGACGGGGCGCAGCCGTTGGCCTCTCGGCCTGCGAACGTGTCCTGTTCGGCGTTCAAGTTCCCTATTCTTGGGGCGAACTGATCATCCAAAGCTTCATGCCCCCTGGAGTTCGCAATGTCCCGACCGGAGAACCACGACACCGCACTGCACATCGACACCAGCAAGCCGCACCCCGCGCGGATGTACGACTGGTTCCTCGGCGGCAAGGACAACTACCCGGTGGACGAAGCGATGGGCCGGCAGATGCTCGCCGTGGAGCCCGGCGTCCCGGTGATGGCGAAGGTGAACCGGGCCTTCATGCACCGTGCCACGCGCTGGCTGTCGGACCAGGGCATCCTGCAGTTCCTCGACATCGGCACGGGGATACCCACCGAGCCCAACCTCCACCAGGTGGCCCAGGAGGCCGCGCCCGCCACGCGGGTCGTCTACTGCGACAACGACCCGATCGTGCTCGCCCATGCCGAGGCCCTGCTGAGCGGCACTCCGGAGGGCAGCATCGACTACGTGCAGGCCGACGCACGTGATGTGGACGCCATCCTCGAACACGCGGGCAAGACACTGGACTTCAGCAAGCCGGTCGCGCTCTCGCTGATCTCGCTGCTGCATTTCGTCTCTGATGAGGGCGGGGCCTACGAGCTGGTGAGCCGGCTGACCGACGTGCTGGCGCCGGGCAGCTACCTGGTGATCTCGCACCTCACCGCGGACTTCCATCCGGAGGAGGCACGCAAGGTCGACGAGATGTACAAGGCCAACACGCTCACGCTGGCACCGCGCAACCGCGCCCAGTTCGCCGCGTTCTTCGAGGGGCTCGAGATCGTCGAGCCCGGCATCGTGGCCGCCGAGGCGTGGCACCCCGAGCTCGGCGACCCGATCCCCGGCCAGGAGGACATCGTCAGCGCGGGTTACGTGGCGCTGGGTCGCAAGTCGTAGCTCTCCCCTCCGCGGCGGCGGCCGACCGGGCCGGGGCGGTGCCCGGCGGTGCCGCGACGGCGGCTGCCCGGCCCCGGCGGGGTACGGGCTGGAGACCCGAGTCGGAGATTCGCCGGCAACTGCCACCGAATCTCCGACTCGGGTCTCCAGGACTTCCGCCCGTTCTGGGACGCCTTCCCGGACGCGCAGGTCGCGGTCGAGATGCCGCCGCCGTGGGCGAGGTCGGCTCAGCCGCCGTTCGGGACGGAGCGGATCCGGCGGTCCCCTCGGCCCCGGACACTCAATGAGCCTGGAACACCGAGCCGATGAACTCCGTGAGGAGCCGCTCCTTGAGCGGCCCCGGAAGCGCGTCGAGCAGCACCAGAACAGGGGCCATCCTGCCCGGGAGCCCCGAACCGCCGTCGAGCCCCGCGAAGGCCAGGACGGCAGCGATCTCGTCCGGACCGAGCGTCTCCGGGTCCAGTCCGGCTGCGAGCTCCGCGAGCCCGGGGTCCACGGCGACCGGCGGCAGCGCCCGGGCGGCCCGGAGCGCGGCCGCGAGGTCATCGAGCAGCGCGTCGACCTGCCCGACGGTGGCCGGCGTCAGGGTGAGGTGGAGGTTGGGCGGCAGGCCGTCGAAGGAGAGCTGGGGCTGCAGGTACCAGCCGCGGTCGCGCATCTCGTCGGCGAGGTGGAGCAGCAGGCTCAGATCGGGGTCACCGTCCACCGGCCCGCTGTGGACGGTGAACGCGACGAGTCCGGCGGCCGGTTCCCCCAGCACTCGTACGCCGTCGGTGCCGCGCAGACCCGCCAGCAGCCGGTCCGAAGCCTCGGCGACGCGGCCGGCCAGCGCGGTGTAGCCGTCCTCGCCGACATGCTGGAGGACCGCCCACGCCTGGGCCAGCAGACCGCCTGACTTCGTGCCCTGGACCGTCGGGTTGACGACCGGGTAGCCCGGCCAGCCCGCATGAGCGAAGTACTGGTACCGGCGCAGTTCGGCATCCCGGTAGAGGACGACGGAGGCACCCTTGTCGGCGTACGCGTACTTGTGCAGGTCGACGGAGAGCGAGGTGACCCCGGGAACCGACAGGTCGAACGGCTGCACCTCGCGTCCGGCGCGCCGCAGATAGGGCAGGAGCCAGCCGCCGATGCAGGCGTCGACGTGGCACAGCACTCCGCGCCGGGAGGCGGCCTCGGCGATCTCGGCCACCGGGTCGATCACTCCGTGTGCGTACGAGGGTGTCGAGGCGACCACGAGCGCGGTGCGGTCGGTGATCGCCGCGGCTACGGCATCGGCGTCGGCACGGAAGGTGACGGGGTCGACGGGGACGACGACCGTCTCCAGGCCCAGGTAGTGGGCGGCCTTGTGGAAGGCGGCGTGAGCTGTGGCCGGGAGGACCAGTTGCGGCGCCGTGATGCCTCGTACCGAACGCGCCTGGTCCCGGGCCGTCTTGACGGCGAGCATGATGCTCTCCGTCCCGCCGCTGGTGAACGTGCCCTGGGCGCCGGGTGCGCCCAGCAGCGCCGCGACGGCCCCCACCAGGTCGTTCTCCAGTCGTGCCACGCTCGGGAAGACGGTCGGGTCGAGCCCGTTGACGGTCGCGTACGCCGTGTACGCGGCGGCGGCCAGTTCGTCGAGGCCGCCCAGGCCCGCGTCGTAGACGTAGGCGAAGGTGCGCCCGCCGCGGGTGGGCGCGTCGGCTTCCCGCAGGACGTGCAGCTCGGCGAGCACCTCGGCCGCGGAACGGCCTGCGGGAAGGGCACGGGTGGGTTCAGTCGACACGGTCGGTCTCTTCCTGCTGAGGTACGGACTGCGGGGGTACGGGCCGCGGGGGTACAGGCCGCAGGGGTGTCGCGGACTGCGGGGGTACGGGCCGCGGGGGTACAGGCCGCAGGGGTGTCGCGGACTGCGGGGGTACGGATTCGGTGCGGTCCTCGCGATAGCGGTGCAGCAGCCACAGGCTTGCTCCGGCGAGTACGGCGGGCAGCACGCTCATGCCCATGGTGATGCCGGTCATGGCGGCCTCGGGCTGGGCCACCCGGTGTTCGGCGTCCGAGGAGCGGAACCCCGTCACCGCCAGGACGAGCGCGAACACCCCCGCGCCCAGCGCGAAGGCCAGGGTCTCTGCGGCCGTCCACAGTCCGGTGAAGGTCGCGGCCCGCCGCTTGCCGGTACGGGCGACATCGGCGGCGAGGGTGTCCGCGAGCATGGTCAGCGGCAGCAGCTGGAGCCCGGCGTAGGCGACACCGATGACCACGACCGCCGCGTAGCCGACAGCCGGTCCTGCCGCCGGAGTGAAGGCGAGCAGCACGGCTCCGGCGAGGAAGAGCAGGGACGCGCACCACTGGGCCCCCTTCACTCCGCGCAGGCGGGCCAGCCGGTTCCACAGCGGCATGACGAGGACGAGCGGTCCGATCAGACAGGCGAACAGCGGGGTGACCGCGGTGGGTGACCCGAGGGTGTACGTGGCGAAGTACTGGACTCCCGCGAGCATCACGCCGACGGCGAGCGCCTGCAGGGTCCACATACCGGCCAGGAACAGGAACGGCCGGTGGGAGCGGGCGGCGGCCAACTGGGCCCGGAGCGAGGGTTCGGCCTCGCTCCGGGCCACGGCGGGGGCCCACCGGGTGGTGAACCAGGCGCCGAACATGCCCAGGGCGAGCAGGACGGCGACGGCGATCCCCATCGTCCGGTAGCTCGAAGGACTGTCGCCGTCGGCGTGGGCGATCGCCGGTGCGAGCGCCCCGGACAGCAGGATCGCGACGCCGAGGAAACCCACCCGCCAGCCCAGGATCCGGCCACGTTCGTCCGGGTCCTCGGTCATCTCGGCGGGCATCGTCACGTACGGCACCTGGAAGACGGCGTACGCGGTGGCCGCCAGGAGGAACAGCACCGCCACGTATCCGGCCGCGGCCGCTCCCCGCAGCGGGGGCGCGGCGAAGATCAGCGCGAAGAGCGGTGGGAGGGTGCAGGCGCCGATGAGCAGGAACGGACGGCGTGGTCCGCCGCGCAGCCTGCTGCGGTCGGACACCGCGCCGACCAGCGGGTTGATCAGGACGTCCCAGGCCTTCGGCAGGAAGACCGCCGCCCCTGCGACCGCCGCGGGTACGGCGAGGACGTTGGTGAGGTAGTAGAGCAGGATCAGGCCCGGCACGGTGGCGAAGGTGCCGGTGCACAGGGAGCCGAGCCCGTATCCGATACGGACCCGGCGTGGCAGGCGCGGACCCGGTTCACTGTCCGCACGGATGTCTGCTGGCATGCCGCAGATCATGAACGAACGTTCGAGCAGGCGGCAAGGGGTACGGATGACGGCATCATGAACTCCGGCGTCCCGTGCTCCCTGCCCGGGACACACGAGCCCGTCGTTCCGGAGACACGCGGTCCCCCGTCAGGCCGGCGGCAGGCCCTCGATGAGCTGTTCGGTCCAGATCGTCTTGCCGGAGGCGATGTAGCGGCCGCCCCAGCGGTGGGTGAGCTGTGCGACGAGGAACAGCCCACGGCCGCCCTCGTCGGTCAGCCGGGCCCTGCGCAGATGCGGCTGTGTCTGGCTGTGATCGGACACCTCGCAGATCAGCCGCTGGTCCCTGATGAGACGCAGCAGCACCGGACCGCCCGCGTAGCGCATGGCGTTGGTGACGAGTTCACTGACGATCAGCTCGGTGGTGAACACCAGCTCGTCGAGTCCCCATCCGATCAGCTGCGCTGCCGCGTCCCGCCGGGCATCGGCCACTCGCTGGACATCGGCCGGGTACTGCCAGGCGGCGATCGACCCCTCCGGCGAGGCCCGCACCCGGGCCACCAGCAGAGCGGCGTCGTCGTCGGGCGGCTGCGTGAGGAACGGGGCGAGGATGCCCTGTCCCACGTCCTGCACCGGTACGGGTCCCTGCGCGCCCGGACTCGCCAGGTGCGAGAGGCTCCCGGCGACCAGATCGAGTGCGCTCCCCTCGGCCAGCGATCCCGCCGCGAAGGCGAACACGTCGCCCGGTGCCGACTCCAGCTCCACGGGCTCGTAGGGACCACCGCCCGACCCCAGAGCCGCACCGGCGTTGAGCTTGACGGTATCGGCGGCGCTGCCGTCGGCACGGGCGAGCAGCGGCGGCGGGTGCCCGGCGCTCGCCATCGAGCAGTGGCCGCTCACCGGGTCGTACACCGCGTAGAGGCAGGTGGCACCCCGTACCGTGCCGTTCGTCGAGCCCGGCTTCTGGTGCTCGGCGAGCCGCACGACCAGGTCGTCGAGATGGTTCAGCAGCTCGTCGGGGGTGGGGTCCAGGTCGGCGAGTGTGCGTACGGCGGTCTGCAGCCGGCCCATCGCTACGGCGGCGTTCAGTCCATGGCCCGGCACGGTGCCGACGACGAAGGCCACCTGGGTGGAGGACAGGGTGATGACGTCGAACCAGCTTCCGCCGGTACCGGCGGCCGTCCGGCCGGGCAGATAGCTCCCAGCCGTCTCCGCGCCGGCCACGGCCAGCACCGGCTGGGGCAGAAGGCTGCGCTGAAGCGCCTCGGCCGTACGGCGCTCCCGGGTGTAGCGGCGGGCGTTGTCGACGGCCAGGCCCGCACGGGAACCGATGTCCTCGACCAGTGAGACGTCCTGCTCGTCGAAGGGGGCACGGTCGGCCGTCCGCCACAGGACGACCGCACCCAGCACCCTGCCCCGGGCGTGCAGCGGCACCACCATGAACGAAGCGGCGTCCTGAGGCAGCAGAAGCCGTCTGCGCGGCTCGTCGTCCCCGATCCTGGCCCTGAGCTCGGAGAGGTCGCGGACGAAGCGTGCCGCACCCGTGCGCAGCAAGGCGCTCTCGGTGTCCTGGACGCGGATCACCGAGTCGAGGGCATACAGCTCGGCCGGCCAGCGGCCGTCCCGCGCGGCCACGGCGACCCGGAGCAGGGGCGCACCCGTCGCGAAATCGCCGGGCTCCTCTCCCACCAGCACCGTCTCCGTCAGGTCCACCGCCGCCAGGTCGGCGAATTCGGGGACCATCAGATCCATCAGCGTCTCCGCGTTGCGCCGGACGTCGAGCGAGCGGCCCAGCCGGGAGGAGGCGGCCGAGACCAGGGCGGAGCGAAGCCGTGAGCTCTCCCGCTCCGTCACGTCGCTGAAGGTGACCGCGACACCGTGCAGCACTCCGTCCCTGCCGCGAAGGGGCAGGGCGGAGAGGGAGACGGTCCGCTCGCGCTCGGGGCTCCGGGCGAGCCTGGCGCGGCTCAAGCAGTCGATCAGGGGTTCGCCGGTCTCGACGACACGGCGGAGCCGGTCCTCGATGAGGGCGCCGTCCTCGGCGACGAGCAGGGTGCCCAGACGCTGCCCCAGGGGGCTCGGCACCCGGTCTCCGGAAGGTGGCGGGCCGGTCTCGGCGGGGAGACCGTTGACCCTGGTCACGCGCAGATCGGCATCGTGGATGACGATGCCCACCCCGCTCTGGGCGAACATCGACCGCAGCAGCGCGTCGTCCTCGTCGCGCCGGTTCGCGACGGTCACCGGCATCAGCCTCAGCAGAAAGTGCGGCTCGGCCGAGGCTCGGACGGGCAGCAGGTCGAGCCGCACGGTCAGCGGCGGCGCCGACCGGCGCAGCAGGTCGGCCCGCACGGTGGTGAGCGAGCCGTCCGGCACCCGTTCCCGCAGCTCCTGCCAGTCGAGCACATCGGTGAACAGGCCGGCGACGTCCCTGCCCCTCAGTTCCTCCGCGGGCGTCCCGATCAGTCCTTCCGCATCGGCCGTGCAGCCCAGCACCACGCCCGAGATGTCGAGCACGAGCACAGCGGTGTCCTCAGGTGGCTCGGGGACGGCACCGGAGGTCCGGTCGCTTCCGCTCACTCGATGATCACTCCTGTGGTCGGCCCGGCGCGCCCGCTGCCGGCCGGGCACCTGACTGGCCTGTGCGGCCGACGCACGCCCATGCCGGCTCCCACCCCCATTGAACTTCAGGGGCTGCCCGGCCGCCTTTCGGCAGTGGGGGCGACCGGACCGTCGGTACCCGGGCGCGATGCTCGAGGAGCTGGTTGGGGCCCTAGTCGATTTCGCCGAAGCCGGGACCGGCGAGCGGCGCCGCGAGCGGGCCGACCGGCCGTGTCGGCCCCACGGCGAACCCCGCGGCACGGACAGCCATCGGCAGGACCCGCTCGGGAGACGACGGTTTCCGGTCCGTCCGTACAGACGGTCGAAGGTCAGGACGTCGGCCACACCACCGACGAAGAGGGGACCGAGCACCAGCACGGCCCCGGACGGGGAGAGCCCGGACTCCGCACTCGAGGCCGGGACAACCGCCCGTACGGCGCCAGGAGCGCGCCGATCAGAACGAGGCCGACACCGGAAGCCACCACGGCGGCGCCGCTGAAGGCGGTCTCGCCGGCCACGTCG
This sequence comes from Streptomyces sp. NPDC005566, assembly GCF_040605575.1. Taxonomy (NCBI): domain Bacteria; kingdom Bacillati; phylum Actinomycetota; class Actinomycetes; order Kitasatosporales; family Streptomycetaceae; genus Streptomyces; species Streptomyces sp. NPDC005566. The sequence continues at coordinate 17,889 of NZ_JBEXDB010000033.1, forward strand.
GGGTCCGAGGGGCGTGGTGCGGTGCGGTCTCCTCCCGCACACACGGGCTCCGGAGGAGGCCCGCCGACGCGGCGCCGTCAGGGGGCACACGCTTCCGCGATCGACAGGCTGTTCTCGTACAGGTGGTGCCGGGTGACCCGGCCGCCCTCGACGGTGAGGTGCAGCGCGAAGGGGCCCGCGAAGGACTTGCCCGTCGCGCGGACGGTCCCCGAGATGTGACCCATGAGGACGGCGTCGGCGCCGTCGACGAGGAAGGTGTCGACGGACGCGCGGGCGTCCTCGGGCACGGTGTACTCCGCCAGCTCCACGGCCTGGGCGGCGCATTCCGCAGCGGTGGAGCGGGGCCGGATCCAGGGGGCTGCGGGGTTCTCGGCGAGCAGCCAGTCGACGTCGTCGGCGAAGAGGGCGGTGAGCCCCTCCGTGTCGCCGGCGAGTCGGAGGGCGAGGAACTTCTGAACGGTGGCGCGGGTCGCGTCCGCGGTGGTGAGCGTCATGGGGACAGTCTGTCGAGGCGGTGACGAAGCGTCGATGACGTCGGAGGTAAGGGCGCGGGCCCGCACGCCTGCCGATGGACCGGTCCTCCCTCAGCAACTCCCTCGCGTCTCGGTGTGAGGACTTTCGGCACCGACCGTGCCACTACGGAGGCGGTCGCAAGGTGGACACCGCCGCCCCGCGGGCGACCGTCAACCAGCTCATGCCAATGCGTGCACGACCACCACCTGACACACCGTCACCCGCGCTGGTGACAATGGACTCTCAGCTCAACCGGAACACCGGGCCGCGCGGAGTGAACGGCAGGGAGGCACCCTGCGGGATCAGGAAGGCGTGCTCGCGCCGGATCCGCAGCGTGTCGCACCAGCCGTCCGTGATGACGAGCACCGGGGCCGACGGCGGGAAGTCGTCGGACCTCAGCAACAGGTCGATGCCCGGTTGCAGTTCGGTGCCGCCGCGGCCGCGCACCCGGACCCGCCCCGCGATCTCGGCGGGTGGCAGGTAGCCGGCGTCGTACGGGGCCGCGTCGCAGAACACCACACGCGCCGCGGGGACGTCGTGTGCCTCCGCGTACGAGGCGATGGCGCCGAGCGCCTTGCCGAGCAGGGCGCTGTTCATCGAACCGGAGGTGTCGAGAACGACTCCGAAGGTGCAGCGGGCCGTCTCCTGGGGAGGGAAGTACCGGCCGGCGCGCGGGATGTCCGGCGTCGACGCCTGCCGCCGCGCCGGGCGGGCGTAGGACCGTACGGCTTCCGGTCGGGGGACGTACTCGTCGAACCAGCGGGCGAGCCGTGCGTCCCACGGTACGGGCGGGTGGGCCAGTGCCCGGATCTCCTGGATCAGCCCGGCCGGCAACAGGCCGCGCTCACCGTACTGGTGCAGATCGAAGCCCTGCACCAGACCTCGCCGGTAGAAGTCGTCCAGGTCGGTGTACGGACGGGCCTCGGCGTGCGGCAGCGCCTCGCCGAGGATGTCGCCGACACCCTTGCCGCGGAGGGTCGCGAGCCGCCGCTGTCGGCGCAGGCCGACCGTGATGCGGTCGTACACCTCCTCGGCGGACAGGTCCCGCAGGTCCGGGTCGTACAGCAGCCCCTCGGGCATGTCGCCGACGCGCATCTGGACGAGCCAGTCGTTGACGACGTAGTCGGCCGCGACGTTGAAGAGGAACGGGTCGCGGCCACCGCGGCGTTCGCCGTGGCGCAGTGCGGCGTGCAGCATCTCGTGGGCGAGGATGAAGCGCCATTCCTCATCGGTGAACGTACACAGCGGGTTGATGTAGATCTCACCCGCGGCAGAGTTCACCGCGGCGACCGAGATGCCCTGCGCACGGGCCAGTTCGGCGTCGGCCACGACAGTGAGACCCGCGGCGAGTCCGCCGAGCAGCGGGTAGGAGAAGACGAACCAGTTCATGGCCCGGCTCCAGGGGCGCTGCGGTGCGCGCTCTCCGGTGACCCGGTCGACGCGTCCCCCCGCCACGTCCATGGCGGTGGAGACGCTCCGGGTGAGGGCGTGGGCGAAGGCGGTCTCCCAGTCCGGGACGGAGGCGCCGTTCCATGCCTGCCACGTCGTGAGGACCTGGTCCGGGTGGCCGCCCGCGGTACCGCAGAGTTCGTGGGCGGCCGGGATGCCGTCGCGGCGCCAGCGTGCGGCGAGTTCCGCCTCGTCGCCGCCGGGGCAGGACTCCGGCAGGTGCCCTGGGGGACGGCCCACCGGGAAAGTGAGCAGAAAACGGTTGACGACCGTGCAGCGGGCCGCGAGGTCGAACCGGTCGGGCTGCTCGCGCGGGTCGTCCGTGGCCGCCGGCACGTGCCCGAAGCCCAGGTGCAGCAGACAGTGGGCGAGGGTCCAGGCCCATTCGGCCGGATCCGCCCGCTTGGTGGGGTGGACGTGGATGGTGCCGTTGGAGGTGACGGCGGCCAGTCCCCCGGCCGGGGTCAGGGCGCAGTTGGCCTGCCTGCATACGGAAGCGTCGACGGCGGCGAAGGCCGGGTTCCGCTTGACCGTCGCGAGCCCGGCCGCGAATGCCTCGGCGGCCGGGTCGGACGTGCCGCCCTTGGCGTTCTTCCCGCCCCTGCCGTTCTTCCCGCCCCTGCCGTTCGCCCCGCGTGCCGTGGCCTTCATCGCCGGGCCTCGACCAGCCTGGGCATGTCGCGCGCCGCGTCGATGAGGAACCAGGCGGGCAGCACCGGCAGGCCGTCGGCATCGTCCGCGATGACGGTCTGCGCGACCTCGACCGAGATCTCGGCCAGCTGCACGAGCAGCGACTTGGCCCGGTAGGAGGTCTGCCGCATGGACGCCGAGACGTGCTCCTTCTGCCGCGGCAGCTCCTTCACCAGCCGACCGCGGAACGCCTCGGCCAGGTAGTAGAGGAGATCACGGTCCTCGAGCCGGGCCGGCCAGGACGCGTCGCCCTTGAGGATCGCCTCGATGCCGAAGGTGTGGCGCACGATCTTCGCGTAGCCGCAGAAGGAGACGGCGTGCGCGGGGGTCAGCGTGCCGTGCACGATCACCTTCAGCGTCTGCTCGTCGATGCCCGGCCCGAAGGAGTGCAGGGCGTCGGAGAGCATGTGCCAGGAGCGGGGCGTGGAGAACGGCTCCTCGGTCTTGGGCGGCTGCGACCACAGGTGGTCGGGGCGGTCGATGAGGTAGTCCGTCACCCAGGGGTGGATGCCGTTCTCCCCCGCCCACACCAGCCAGTCCGCTCCCGATGCCCGCAGATGGACGTGGGTGAGCCGGTTGACCAGAGCGGACGCGATGGGCCTCGCCAGCGCGTTGTCCGTGGCGCGGTTGCCGGCCCCGATGACGATCGAGCCGGCGGGCAGCTCGTACGAGCCGATCCGCCGGTCCAGGATCAGCGAGTAGAAGGCCTTCTGGACATCGGGGGTGGCGGCGTTGAGCTCGTCGAGGAAGAGGCAGTACGGCTCGTCGCGCGCGATGATCTCCGGCGGGCAGAACACGGAACGCCCGTCACGGATCTGCGGCACACCGATCAGGTCCTCGGGCGCGAGCTGCGTCCCGAGGAGACTGACGCACTCCAGTCCCAGCGACTCGGCGAACCTCCGCACGAGCGACGACTTCCCGATCCCTGGGGCTCCCCAGAGGAACACGGGCCGCACGGTGGCGAGTCCGAGCAGCAGTTCGGGGATCTGGGCGGGAGTGACGGTGACGGCGGCCTGCACGCGGGAAGGTTCCTTCGGGGCTGGGGAGTTCGAGCCCGCTCAGTATGGGAGGCGCCACGGAGCTCCGCAGCCGAATATCGGGCCGGCCGGTGCGGGGCCGGCCCTACGAGGAGAAGCCCGAGCATGTCCTCGCATCCCGGGCTGCACCCTTGGCGGTCCCGGCCGTCCCCGCCTGTACAGCACTGTGCGGGGGTCCCGTCGACGGCCGACGGGATCCCCGCATCTCCTCCGGCCGGCCCGATTCGACGGGAACCTCGACCGCGCCTGCCGCCCTACTCGAAGAACTTGAGGCTCCACCCGGTGTCTGCCGTCGGGCCGGGGACGTTGGCGCGGCTGTACGTGGTGTTGCCCCACCAGGCGAACGTGCCGGTGTACCAGTACCGGTTCTCCCACGCGTACGGCGTTCCCTTCGGGACCGCGTGGAACATCAGGGGGAACCTCGGGCCGGCGGGCGGGCTGGTGTTGATGTCGCCGTTGAGCAGGACGAAGCTGTGGTGGCCGGGGCCGTTGACGTACAGCGTCGGGTCCCAGCCGGACATCATCGTCGCGCGGTTGGAGCCGAACAGGCAGCCGTTCGACTTGTACCAGTCCCAGACGTACGTCGGGTCGCCGCCGGCCCGCAGCCGGAGGTCGGCCAGACAGTACTGGTCGCTCCAACTGCCGTTGGCGGAGTACACGATGTGCAACTGCCCGTTCGGGTCCTTGATGGCCTCCGGGCTCTCGTTGATGAACGGGTTGCCGACCACTCGTTCCCAGCTCTCCCGGGGCTGCGAGATGACGTACCGCGCTCCGGTCGGCGTGGTGGGGCTGCTCATCCGCGCGATGTAGAGGTTCTGCTCGACGTTGGTGTCGCCTGCCCAGCCCGACCACACGAACCAGCGCTGCCCACCGAAGGTGAACAGGGTCCCGTCGATGGCCCATTTGCCGTCCGGGAGGGCCAGTTGGCTCTCGCCGGTGTATCCGCTGTCGGGGGCGGCCGAGCTGATGACGTACATCCGGTGGGCGGATCCGCGGCCGGCCGAGAAGTAGACGTAGTAGCGGCCGCCGTCCGTGACGATCTCCGGAGCCCATACCTCACCGCGGCCTGCCGTGTCCGACCACACCTGCCGTGCGGGCGCCGAGGCCAGCGCGGCCGTCGACGACGCCTGCCGCACGGCGATGCCCCCACCGGTGGACTGCACCGACACGTAGGTGCTGCCGACCCGGATCACACTCGGGTCGGCGGCCCTGATGGTCTGTTCGGCCTGGGCGGGCTGGGCGGACGACAGGGACATGACGGCAGCGAGGACGCCGGAGAGCGCGACGGCGGCGGCGCCGGAGAGAAGTCGAGAGAGCTTCATGGTCCCGTTCCAAGGTTGGCCTCCGCTGCGACGCCGAGTCGGCGGGGGGATTTACATCGATGGAAGAGCGCTCTCACAGCATCCTGACTAGTCCGGGACATGTCAATGCGTTGCGCGGTGGCGGGCGCACTGCTTTCGCTTCGCCCGATGCCTCCCGGACCAGCCCCCCGCATCAGCCCCTTCGAACCGCAGGCTCCTGGCCGCCGGTCAGCCGGGCGGCCACAGCGCGCCGAGGGCTGATCGGATCTGCCCGGCCAGGTGTTCCGGGGCGAACCTGCCCGGCTCGGTGAGCTCGATGCGGCAGAAGTGTTCCGCGCAGGCGACGAGCGCGTGGGCCAGGATCTCGGGGTCGAGGGCAGGGGTGTCGTCGCGTGCGGCCCCGAGCCGGGTGATCCAGTCGGCTGCCCGGCGCCGCACCCGCTCCCTGTCCGCCTCAATGCGTTCGTGGACCACGGAGGGCATGGCCGGCGGGGTCAGCAGGATGAGCCGCCAGGTGTCGGGATCCTCGGAAAGCATCTCCACCCCGCGGCACACCGACTCCGCGACGAACCCGGCCGGATCACGCATGCCGTCCCCCTGGGGAAAGACGGCGAGCAGGCGGCTGAAGGCGCGTGCCTGCTGCCGGTCGAGCAGGGCACCGAGCAGTGTGCTCAGATCACCGAAAGCGCTGTAGACCACGGCCCGCGCCACGTCGGCCCGCTTCGCCACGGCGTCGATGGACACCCGGTCGTGCCCCGCGTCCACGATTACCGCGAGCGCCGCGTCGAGCAGCTGCTCACGACGCTCCTCGATCGGCACCCGAGGGGCGTAGGGACGACGCTTGCGCGGCCTGGCCTTCGGACTGCTCGGGGTCGACACCTTGGCATCTTACGACATTCATGTCTTAATTTACGACGGCGGTGTCGTAATCACGGTCGGGCAGCCGTCAGGCGTACGCAGCACGGACACGAGGAGGCGCAGCATGCCGACACGACAACGTACGGTCGAGCCGCACGAGGACTATGGTTTCTTCGGCCCCGGTTCGGTGGTGTGGAAGGTCTGGGGCTATCCCACGGCGCCGACCGTCGCTCTGCAGCGCGCTGTCGTGGTGGAGGAACTCGACCCGCCCTTGGTGGCGGCCGTGCACGGGACCCAGGACATCTACCGACGGCCCCGCACCCGCTACGACCGGACCCTGCGCTACTTCTCCATGGTGGCTTTCGCAGGCTCACGGGACGTGTGCAAAGCAGCGGACATCCTGGTCAAGGTCCACTCCAAGGCGATAGGGAAACTGCCCTACGGCGGCGGCACCTACGACGCCAACGACCCCGACTCCCAGCTGTGGATCCAGCTCACGGGCTGGCACTCCATCCTGTACGCCTACGAGAAGTACGGGCCGGGCAAGCTCTCCGCGCACGAGGAGAAGGAGTACTGGGAATCCTGTGCCGTGGCCGCGGAGTTCCAGACCTGTCCGCCCGGTGACGTCCCGCGCGACCGTGACGGCGTCCGCGCGTACTTCGAGCGGATGCGCCCGACGATGTCCGCCAGCCCCATCGCCAAGCAGGCCATGCATCACCTGCTGAGGACAGAACTCGTCCTCCTGCCGGGGATGCCCTGGTGGGAGAAGCCCGGCGCCCTCGTCGCGGCCCGGGCGATCCGGGCCGCGACCATCGCCACTCTGCCTCGCTGGATGCGCCGGATGGCCGGCATCCGGCAGTCGCGCCTGACCGACGCCCTGATCGTGCCCGTCATGAAGGCCGGCTTCGCCCTCCTGCACCTCAGCCCACGCGCCGAACTGACGATCCTGGAGAAGCTCTCGCCCTCCACCGTCCCGGTCGTCGCACCGGTCAAGCTCGGCATCCCCCCGCACACCGACGAGGTACTCACCCCCGCCGAAGCGCGCACCCGCCACGGCTACGCCAAGCCCGCCGAGGCGCATCTCGACCTGCGTGCCCGCCAGGCCGCACGCGTCTTCGGCGAAGGCGAGGAGCCCAGCGACGAAGGGCTCATCGAGTCCCAGGACATCCTCGGCCGCCTCGCCTGATCCGGCCCCGGGAACACCGTGCCGGCGCCCGGCACCGTCACCGATGCCGTTCCTGCGTCGCGGTGGACTCTCAGGGTCGCGGTCCTGCTGATCAGCGGCCTGAGGAGCGGGGATCGGTGGCTGTCGACGTGTCGGGGTGGAGGGTGAAGACGCGGTCCAGCCCGACGATGCGCAGGATCCGCGCGGTGTTGGCCGGGACGGCGGCCAAGGCGATGTCGCCGTTCTGTTCCATGGCCAGGTTGCGTGCCGCCAGCAACGCGGTGATGCCACTGGAGTCGACGAACTCCAGGCCGGCCAGATCCAGGACCAGCACGTGCCCACCGGCCAGGGTGAGGCGGTCCACGGCCTGACGGAGTTCGTGTGCCGTCGCATGGTCGAGGTCACCGGCGATCTCCAGTACGGGACCGGTGACCGCGTCTTGGACAGTGATCTTCAGCGGGCTCATCTCAGGTCTTCACTCACGGGGTGGGAAGGAAGCGGGGCGGGCACGCCGAGGGCGAGCAGAGCCGTGTCGTCGTCGAGTCCGTCGCCGAAGCCGGCGAGGAGACCGGTCAGAGCGGTGATGAGGGCCTGGGACCCCCTGGCGGACTGTTCGGCGACGAAAGCGCGCAGGGCGTCATCGCCGTAGAGCTCACGCTCGGGCCCGGTGCGGGCTTCCGTCAGGCCGTCGGTGTAGAGCAGCAGGGTGTCGCCGGGCGACAGCCGGGTCCGGGCGGCGGTGAACTGCGCCTGGGGCAGGACGCCGATGAGCATGCCACCGGGCGTGGGCAGGTAGTGCGCGGTGCCGTCGGCGCGTTGGATCAGTGCGGAGGGGTGGCCGCCGGATGCCAGGTGCACGCTGACGTGGTCGCCGCCCGGGTGCAGAACGCCGAAGATCGCGGTGCAGTAGCGGGTGTCGCCGCTGGTGTACCGCTCGTGCAGCACGGTGTTCAGGGTGGTCAGAACGGTGACGGGGTCCGGGTCGTGCAGGGCGGCCGCCCGGAGCGTGTAGCGGGTCAGTGAGGTGACCGCGGCAGCCTGAGGGCCCTTGCCGCACACGTCGCCGAGGAAGAACGCCCACCGGTCGGCGTCGAGGGGAAACAGGTCGTAGAAGTCTCCGCCGAGAAGTTCCGGAGAGGCGGTGTGATAGTACGAACCCGCTTCCAGGCCAGGAACCCTGGGCAGTTCGGCAGGCAGCAGGCTCTGCTGGAGGACGGCGAGGGCTTCCCGGAGCCGCTCGCGGTCGGCCTCGGCCTGTCGGCGCGCTTCTTCTGCCGCCTGACGTCCCCGCAGCAGCTCGGTCTCGTAGGCGCGGCGGTCGCGGGCGTCGAAGATCGTGGTGCGGACGAGCATCGGCCCGCCGTCGTCGCCGGTCTTCACCTTCGAGGTGACGAGCACCGGCATCCGCTGCCCGTCGGAGGTCTTGATGTCCAGGGCGATGCCGCTCACCTCGCCCTTCATCTGCAACAGCGGGGCGAAGTGCGTCTCGTGGTAGAGCTTGCCGCCCACGGTGAGCAGATCGGCGAAGCGCATCCGGCCCACCACCTGTCGCCGAGAAAGACCCAGCCACTCCAGAAGAGTGGTGTTGATCTTCGCGATGGTGCCGTCCATCAGCGTGGACAGGTAGCCGCAGGGCGCCTGCTCGTACAGCTCCTCCGCGCTGTCCTCCAGCAGGGCGGTGAAGGCCACATCGGTGGCTTCCCTGTCCGGAGATCGATCGCTGCGGGACATCAGTGGGTCACGCCTATGAAGTCGGTGATCGCCACCGCGGTGGCCTGCGGCGCGCTCAACTGCGGGCAGTGCCCCGTCGCCTCGATCGTGACCAGGTGGCTGCCCGGGATCGCGCCGTTGACGTAGGCACCGACCTCGCGGGGGGCGATCACGTCCTGCTCGCATTCCAGTACCAGCGTCGGCACCGCGACCGTCCTGAGGTCTTCGCGGCTGTCGGACAGGAACGTCGTACGGGCGAAGACGCGGGCCATGTCCGGGTCGGTCGCGCAGAACGAGGCATTCAGCTCCTGGCCGAGTTCGGGCCGGTCCGGGTTCCCCATGATCACCGGAGCCATCGCCGCCGACCAGCCGAGATAGTTCGACTCGAGCGACTCCAGCAGCTCACCGATATCGTCCGCGCTGAACCCGCCCCGGTACCCGTCCTCGTCGATGTAGCGGGGCGACGGTGCCACCATCACCAGCCGGGAGAACCGCTGGGGGGCCCTGGCCGCTGCGAGAACCCCGACCATGGCGCTGACCGAGTGCCCCACGAAGATCACATCCCGCAGGTCCAACTCCTCGCAGACATCCAGCACATCCGAGGCGTATCCCTCCAGCGAGCTGTAGCGCTGCTCACTCCATGCCGAAAGATCCGAGCGGCCGGAACCCACGTAGTCGAAGAGCACCAACCGGAATTCATCTGCCAGCAGGGGGACCATCAGGCGCCACATGTTCTGGTCGCAGCCGAACCCGTGCGCCAGCAGGAGCACCGGCCCGTCCGCACGGCCCGTGACGGTGACGTTGTTCCTGCGACGGATATCCATGCCCACCGGCTTCCCGCCACTCGGGGCGAGCGCACCGGGAGCGGAGCCGCTGGTCCGGCTGCGGGAGGAGGGGTCGTCCATAGGGGCGGGGTTCATTCAGAACCTTCCTCGACAGGGCACGTAACAAAGAATTCCCACCGCGCAGGAGCAGTGCGGGGGTCACGATAACGAGCCGAATGGAATACGAAAGGAAATCTGGCCCGCAGTGAATCGACGCGCATGCAGGCAGTTAAAGGGGACGTCACGCGGACGTGAAATCCGGCACTTCAGCAGGTGCAGCTTCGAGGGAGGCCCCGCCCCGAGAGATGCAAGCCTCCCGCCGCACAGCGCTCGTCCGCGCCCTCATCCTCGTCCTCGTCCTGGCTCTCGTCAGACAGGAACGATGTTCTCGGCAGTCGGGCCCTTCTGGCTCGGCGCGATGTCGAAGGTGACCTTCTGGCCTTCGAGCAGTTCACGGAAGCCCTGGGCGGCGATGTTCGAGAAGTGGGCGAACACGTCGGCACCGCCGTCATCCTGCTCGATGAAGCCGAAACCCTTTGCCGCGTTGAACCACTTCACGGTGCCGGACGCCATGTCATATCTCCTTCGGGGGGCGGTACGCAGGGACCCGCAACGCACGGATACCGGGTCGCCGCGATGATGCCCCTCCCGGGATGACCGGAAATACAAAAACGCTTCCAACGGCTGAATTACCGTTGGAGGCGCTTGAAGTTCGGGAACCATGACTGCAACTGAGATCGACAGTAGCATGTCATTGTGACCACTGTGCGTCAGGTAATTCCATTCCGATCGTTGCGGTAAAAACACTCCCTGCCCGGCGCTTTAAACCCTCACCTCGCGGTCGTAACTATTAATCCACCCGGAGCACAACGTTTCGGGAAACGGTCGCCGTCCATGAACACGCCGGCGCCGCCGCCCTGCTCGATGCGGTCGAAGTTCTGGTCCCTGCCGCGCAGCCCCGCGAAACGCGCATAGCCAAGACGTGGTCGAAGCAGGGAACCTCCGAACCGACAGCGGACCCGGAGGACAGCCGACCCGCCGTCACACCCCGACGCATGTGCGCGGGAACCGCCGGAACCGCAGCGCACCGCCTCAGGACTAGGACGGCCCGGCAGCCCGGTGGTGCTCGGCGTTGATGCGCTGGGCTTCTTCGAGCTGGTCTTCGAGGATGACGATGCGGCAGGCGGCCTCGATGGGCGTGCCCTGGTCGACCAGTTCCCTGGCTCGGGCGGCAATGCGCAGCTGGTAGCGCGAGTAGCGACGGTGGCCGCCCGCAGAGCGGAGCGGGGTGATCAGACGGGCCTCTCCGATGGCACGGAGGAAACCCTGGGTGGTGCCGAGCATCTCGGCGGCCCGGCCCATGGTGTAGGCGGGGTAGTCGTCGTCATCAAGACGACCGAACGAGTCGTTTACTGTCATTTGCACCTCTCTGCGGAACGCGTGGAGGGGTCCTGGTGCCGTACTGGCACCAGGACCCCGAAGGAACTTCTACACCATCTGCCGACCCTGTTACTGCGTCGGCCCTCTGTTTCCGCATACCCGACCTGAACGCTGTCGGGAGAGCGGGGATCGCGGTTGCTTGACCGGAGACCACCTCACTATCGATGTCCTGCGGTACCCGGGTCCAAGACTTCCTCCCGGGCGATCCTGATGGCGCTCGACTCCTCCGTTCTTCCCTCGAATCAATCACTTACCGAGCGGAACTGCGTACTGCTTCACGGCGGCCCCTGATCACTTCGGGCCACCCGGTCCGGTCGTCAGTCCCGTCACCGTCCTGCGAAAACGATGGCTCCGGAACTCCACTACCGCACCGTGCTGCGATCTGCGTCACCACTGCCCGGCAGTTCATCCCTGCCGGGCTCGCTCGATCTCGGCTACAAGAGAAACCATAGCCACACCACCATTCAATGTCTACTACGGCCGCCATAGGTTTTCGCGCGCTCGTCGGAGAGACAGTCGGCCTCGGCCACACCGTCACACCGGCCGCGGCAGCTCGCACACCGCGTCCACCCGCCCCACTACGTCGATGATCGGCCGGACACGCTCCAGCACCGGAAGGTACCCAGCGGTGAACGCGCCGCAGGCGGCACGAGCACCGGACGGACAGGACCGCGTACTGACGATGCGAGACGAGGGAGGCCGAACTGACCGGCCAGGTACGCCCGGGCGCGACGGCCAGAAGCCTCCCGCGAGCCCCGAGCCGCCGATCACGGACAGCCTCGGGCCTCCCCCGGCCACCGCAGCACCCCCGCCTGACGCCCCATCGGGACTGGGGCCGAGCGGTCGTTCATGGCATGACCGCTCCCTCGACCCCCCACGCGGGCGACTGGCTTGCCTTGTCTCCGTGTTCAGCGCTGCCTGCCCGAAACCGGGTACGCAGCCCGGCAGTCACGGGCGGGTCCCGGCGTCGCGTCAATGGTGGTACTTTCTGCCGCCGATCGACTTACCACGACTCCTCAGGGGACCCCGATGACCACTCCAACGCCCGGCCAGAACCCGTACAGACACCCCGGCGCACCGGTCCCCGCCCGCCGCTGGAGCGTCAAGCGCGTCCTCAGGGGAGTCGTCGGCGTCGCCGTGGTCGGTGTCGTCGCATACGGCGGCTACACGACCTGGTTCGGGGGCGCCGCGACCGCCGACGCGGGTGATTGCCTGCACGCCGGCAACGCGGCCGCCACCGCGGTGATATCCGTCGGCGATCCCGAGTTCGAGATCGTGGACTGCGGGACACCCGAAGCCCAGTTCAAGGTCACCGGCCGCACCTCCGGCACGGACGGAACCTGCGACGAGCAGTACCAGCGCTACACCCAGGGCGGAGCAGGCCGGGACTTCACCCTCTGCCTCGAACCCGTCAAGTAAGCCCTCGTACGACGGAGTGAGGGGTCCGGCGCGCCGGGACCCGGCCGGGCCGGCCGCCGAGGCGTCGGGCTCTTCAGCGCGTCCGGCCGGAACGAAGCATGCCGTTGGTCATTCGCCCCTTGGAGAATCGGCACGGAAGTGTGCGCGGGAGCGGGTGGGCGGAATCCAGCTCGCGAACACTCACTCGGCTGTGGTGTGGTGCCGGTCTGTCGCGGCGAGGCTGCCGCAGACCGGCGGCGACGCCCGCGGCGACGAGCAGTGCACCGGTGACGTCAGCGGGACCCGCCTGACCGATGCCGAGTACGAAGGTGGTGAGCAGTGCGCCCACTGGCACGAGACCGGCGAAGAGGCCCGCACGGTCGGCACCGAGGCGGCGCAGTGCGTCGTACCAGAGGAAGAAGGCGACCGCGGTGACGAGCGCACCCAGGTAGACGAAGGCGGCGCCTTCGCCGGGGGTGGGCAGTCGCAGGGAGGCGGTGCCGTCCAGGGCGAGGCCCGCGGCAAGCAGCATGGGGACGGACAGGGCCGCCGGATAGGCGGCGACTCTCAGGGGGCCCAGTTTGGTCAGGAGCGGGATGGCCAGCAGGGAGAAGGCCACCTCGCCGGCGAGTGCGCCCAGGGACAGGAGCAGACCCGTCAGGCTGCCCGAGCCGAGGCCGGCGGCGACGGCTGCGCCGAGCGCCACCACGATCGCGGCTCCGACGGTGCGGGGAGCTGGGCGTCGGTGTTCCATCAAGGGTCCGACGAGGGCGAGCACGAGGGGAACGGCTCCGACCACGGTGCCGATCATGGCGGGGCCGGCATGCCGTGTGGCCTCGACGAGGAAGAGGTTGAACCCGGCCAGCCCGGTGGCGGCCAGCGCGATCAGGAGCAGAACGTCACGTAAGTTCAGGCGGACACGAGGCAGGCGCTGGTGGCCCACGACGGCGAACAGAATCGCCGCGGCAAGCGCGTAGCGCAGGGCTTGTCCGGAGAAGACCGGGTAGTCGGCGATCGTCGCGGAGACCGCGGTCGAGGTGCCGACGAGCAGCATGGCCGAGGACGCGCCGACGGCAGCGGCGGGGAGTTTCATGCGGCGCGCTCCGGCACGGTCGAGGCATCGGCCGAGGTGGCCAGGACCTTGCGGGTGATGCGCTCGGCGACAGCGGCGACCAGGGTTCGGGGGCGCCGTGGTGTGAGGTGGGCGGCCAGGGCGTTGCCGAGGCCGGGGGCGACGTAGCCGCGGTCACGCTCCAGCGCGCGCAGCGCAGCACGTACGACGGGTTCCGGGGTGGTCATGGTGCCGGTGACGGCCGCCCGGCGGGTGCCGATGGTGTCGAAGAAGGCGGTCTCCACAGGGCCGGGGCACAACGTGAGCACGCGGATGCCGCGCCGGCGGTACTCCTGGCGCAGGGCGAGACCGAAGTTCAGCACGAAGGCCTTGGCCGCGCCGTAGACGGCGAAGTAGGGGGAAGGCTGGAAGGCGGCGTTGGAGGCCACGTTGACGACCGAGCCGCGGCCGCGCTCCAGCATGCCGGGCACCAGCGCATGGGTGAGGTCGACGAGTGCCACGACATTGACCATCAGCTGATCGTGGTCGCGGGCCCCGGATATCTCTTCGAAGCGACCGCAGGTACCGAAGCCGGCGTTGTTGACCAGCAGGTCGACGTTCAGACCGCGGGCGGCCAGCCGGTCGGCGATGCTGCGGGCCGCATCCGGCTCGGCGAGGTCCTGAACCAGCACATCGGCGCGGACTCCGTGCTCGGCGGTGAGGCGCTCCGCGAGGGCGGCCAGCCGATCGCCGGAGCGTGCGACCAGGACCACGTCATGTCCCCCGGCGGCGAGCTGCGCGGCGAACTCCGCGCCGAGGCCGGACGACGCTCCAGTGACAAGGGCAGTGCTGTGCACGAGTTCCTCCTCCAGACGACTGCAACTGGGAGTGAAGGTAGCAGCAACTCGGCAATCTGCAACAGCCTTGTCGCATCTATAGAATAAGTCACCTCATAGGTGTGCCGCATTCCTGCACAAGTGGTCTGATGGAGACGTGATGAACAAGTCGACGGAACGAACGTTGCGAGCGGACGCGGAGCGCAGCGTGCGCGCGATCCTCGAGGCAGCTGAGCAGGTGCTCGCAGAGGAGCCCGGCGCATCCATGGAACAGATCGCCGCAGCCGCGGGAGTGGCCCGCACGACGATCCACCGGCGGTTCGCCAGTCGCCAGGCGCTGATCGAGGCGCTGGCCACATCCGCGGCCCGCCGGCTCGCCCAGGCGGTGGACGACGGCAGGCCGGACACCGCACCGCCCTTGGTGGCGATGCACCGGATAACGGCCAACGTGCTCCAGGTCAAAGGCGCTTGGGCGTTCGCCCTCGAGTTGTCGGCAGACCCGGAGAGCGAGGCCGCCCTCCTGCATCAGGACATCGCCCGCCGCTGCACCACCGTGCTGGAACGCGCCCAAGCGGACAAGCTCATCGACGCGACAGCCGACCTCGACTGGGTGCGCCGCGTCTACTACGCACTCCTCGGGGAATCCCTGCGCGGCAACGACGACGCCGACCCGGACACCCTTGCCGCCCGCATCGTCGACACCCTGCTGCACGGCGCCGGCCCGCGCACCTGAGTCGACTGGCGCAGCATCAGCTGACAAGCGGTTCATCCTCGGGCGTGGCTTCACCGGGGTGGCCGCACGCAAGGCCGCGCTCGGCCGGTCCCGGCCGACGCCGCGCGCTCCACCGCGATTCAGATCGCCCAGGCACGCCATTCACGCAGGTCAAAGCATCAGAGATACTGGTTCTCAGACGTCGCAGCATCGTTGGCCGGTGTTCGGACTCTGCCGGGGCCCTGGTGCGCGGGGTGGCGGCCGGGCACGCTACTTTGCTCGGATGAGTCTCCTTGATGATGTGGCCGAGCGCGACGGCTGGCGGTGCTGGGTGTGTGACGAAGCGGTCGACCCCGACGAGTCGGTGAACGACCCGCGAGGGCCCAGCGTCGACAGCCGGACCGCCGACCGGAAGGCCAAGGTCGCCGAGCGGCTCGCGCACCGCGGGTGCAATACCCGCAAGGGTGCGGTCAAGGTGGTCATCGCCTGGCCGGACCGCCTGTACGTGGTCGAACCCGCGCCGCTGATCAC
This sequence comes from Streptomyces sp. NPDC005566, assembly GCF_040605575.1. Taxonomy (NCBI): domain Bacteria; kingdom Bacillati; phylum Actinomycetota; class Actinomycetes; order Kitasatosporales; family Streptomycetaceae; genus Streptomyces; species Streptomyces sp. NPDC005566. Next base: position 33,404 of record NZ_JBEXDB010000033.1, read on the forward strand.
CGTTGCCGGGAGGCTGGAGCGCAAGGGGGGCCGCGAGATGGTGGGCCGTTGCCCGACCCGGCGGGACGCCCAGGAGGCGGCGGACTGGCTGGTGGACCGGTTCTCCCGACTCGTACCGGGGCTGCCGGTGACCGCCGACATCGAGCCGGGCGGCGGCCAGTTCCTCATCACCCTGACCGCCGGCCGCCGCTGACCGGGATCAGCAGCGCACACGCGCGTCGAGCTGAACCGTCGGCCCACCCGCCGACCTGACCCGGCACGACGACAGCGCGCGGCATGGAGCACGTCCCGCCCTCGCCGCCACTCCTTCACGCCGACGCCACGCCCTGTAGACGAGGGAGTCGGCGCCGGTTGGGAGCCCACTGCCAGGAGCGTTGCGGTTCTGCGCTACCTGCACTCGGCGCGCTACCTGCCTGCCTGGCACCATCGCCTGATACTCCGTCAGGGCGCACTTCGAGTCGGGTTCGGGCGCCCCCGACGCTGCGGAACGCGAGAAGCGCTCGGCAGGTGACTACCCGTCACCGTTCGGATCAGATGTTCTCTTCAGGCGGGCAGCGAACGTCGAGGCTTCTCAGCCCGTCGCGTGCCATGCCGTTCTGCCGGGGGTGGTCACCGGCTCCGGGCAGGGAGAGAGCGGTCCGGAATTCATGCCGCGCCTCGTCGTGGCGGCCCGCCGCCGCGTAGGTGCTGCCCAGACGGTTGCGGACCTCCATCTCCAGCCACGTACTGGCGCTCGGCGTGAGCGTGGACAGGGCTTCGCGGTGGATGTCGACGGCGGAGTGCAGGCTGCCCTGGACGTGTTCCGCGGTGGCGAGACGGGACAGACTCGCCGCGTGCAGTGGCAGGTCCTCGGCCTCGCGGGCCAGCTCGACCGCCCGCCGCAACAAGTCGGTGGCCTCCGTGTGCCGACCGAGGGCCAGGTGGGCATCGGCGGCGAAGCACAGGGCATTGCTGATCGTTCTGGGTCGGCCGTTCTTTTCGGCGATGCCGAGGGCGACGGCGTAGTGCTCGAGCGCCTGTTCGTGCCGCCCTTGCTGGGAGCGGATCGCGCCGAGATTGCAGAGCGCGATCCCGGTCAGCCAGTCGTCACCGAGCCTGGCCGCCAGCTCCACCGCCTCACTCAGGTGGGCAACCGCGTCCTCGATGCCGCCCAGCATCCACTCAGCGGCCCCCATCCCGGCGAGGGTCCGAGCCTGGTTCCGCAGATCGTCGTGTCCGCAGCCGTGACGCCCCGCTTCGGTGAACCAGGTGTGCGCCTGCCGGAACCGCCCCTGGTAGATGTCGACCATTCCCACGCAGTTGCGCAGCGAGGAGGACATCCGCCGGTCGGCGGCCATGTCCGCGCACGGCAGCGCAACCTCGAGGGCGGCACGGCACTCGTGGAACCGGCCCTGATGGACCAGGTGGTCGACCAGGGCTTCGGCAATCCGGCAGGCGTGGTCGAACTGCCCGGCGGCGGCCGCGTAGGCCACCACGTCGACCAGTTCTCCGCCCGCCGCCTTCAGCCAGGCCGAGGCTTCCCGCCGGCTCGGGAACGGGGAACCACCCGTGCCCTCGGGGCCGGTTGAGAAGCCTTCGGGGCCCCAGTCGCTGGCGATGCGGCCTGCGGCCGTATAGAGGTGCAGGACTGCGGCACGGTCTGCGTCGGCTTCCTCGGGCATTTCGGCGGCGAGTCGCCGCGCGTGTGCCCGTACGAGATCGTGCAGCCTGTAGCGGCCGGGATGCGGCTGCTGCAGCAGGCTCGCGTCGACCAGGTCTTCCAGGAGGTCCTCGGCATCCTCACGGGAAGCACCCAGCATCGCGGCGAGGGTGAGCACGTCGAAGCGAGCGGTCGGAGCCAGGCCCAACGCACGGAATCCGCGCCGCTGTTCGGGCGTGAGCTGGTCGTACGACATCCGGAAGGCGGCCTCCACGCTGCGGTCCTCGGCGCGCAGCTCGCCGAGGCTGCGCGCGTCGTCGGACATCCGTCCGGCCAGGAAGGCCAGGGTCCACGACGGGCGGTTCTGCAGCCGAGCGCTCGCGATGCGCAGCGCCAGGGGCAGACCGCCGCAACGCCGGGCGAGCTCGAGTGCTGCCTGGGGCTCGTGGTCCGCCCGGGACTCCCCGATGAGTTCCCGCAGCAGACCGACCGCATCGCCCGTGCCCAGTGGCTCAACAGTGAGCCGGACATCGGCGTCGAGGCCGAGCAGGCGTTGGCGGCCTGCGACCAGGACCCTGCTCCCCGGTCCGGCGGGGAGGAGCGGACGCACCTGCTCGGCGCTGCGGGCATCGTCGACGACCAGCAGCAGCCGTCGTGCACTCGTGGCCGCACGCCAGGCCGTGACCAGGTCCGCCACGTCATCCAGGTCGTCCGGGATCTCATCACCGCTGTCGCGGACCGCGCGCAGCAGCCGACGCAGGGCCCGCTGCGGGCCGACGCTCTCGTGGGCGGCGCCGTGCGTATGCAGGTCCACGAACAGGCAACCGTCGGGGTAGGCGTCGCCGAGCGCCCACGCGGCGCGCACCACCAGGGCGGTCTTGCCGACGCCCGCCGTGCCGTCGACCGCCACCACGGACACACTCTCTGCGGACACGGGGGCGGTGAGCAGGGCGAGTTCCCGTTCGCGGCCGACCAGACAGGCGGTGTCACCGGGGAGGTCGTTTCGACGGGGGCGGGTGCCGCTCGGGTGATCGGATGCGTCGGGGAGGCGTTGCTCGGGCAGGGATTCCTCGGGCTGCGTGCCCTGGGGAGTCAGGGTGTCGGCCGCGGGCGACCTCGCCGAACGGCTGGGCAGCAGCTGGGGATCTCGGCGCAGAACTGCCTGGTGCACGCGGCGCAGTTCCTCTCCGGGCTCCATGCCCAGTTCGTCGAGAAGGCGGCGCCGCATCTCCTGGTAGACGGCCAGCGCCTCGGCCTGCCGGCCACTGCCGTACAGCGCACGCATCCGCAGGGCGGCGAGCGGCTCATCGTGCGGCCGGGCCAGCGGCCCCGCCATGAGCGCGTCCAGGGCCTCCGGGTAGCGCCCGAGCAGTACCAGGCACTCCGCCCGGTCCTGGTGCAGCGTGCGCCGCTGCCGGGCGAGGCGTTGTCTCTCCGTATCGGCGAGCGGCCCCGGCAGACCGGGCAGCGGCTCACCGCGGAGGAGGTCCAGGGCCCGACTGCCGTGGTCGAGCGCCGCTTCGAAGTCACCGGCGGCTTTGGCGCCCTGGGTGCGGGCGCCCAGTTCGGCGAGCTCGGCGAGGTCGGTCCGAGCGCCCCCGGGCACGAAGCGGTAGCCGCCGCGCCCACCGTGGATCACCGACTGGGCCGACCCGGTGCCCGCCCCGTTCAGCGTCTTGCGCAGCGCATAGACGTAGCTCGACAGGACCCGGTGGCCCGTCCCCGGCGGCTCGGTTCCCCATACGTCGTCGAGGAGTTGCCGGTACGTCACGAACTCAGGCGCCCGCAGGATCAGGGCGGCGAGAACCGCCTGCCGTCGTACCGGGCCGAGTGCGAGCGGCGATTCGCCGCGACGAGCACTGACCGGCCCGAGCAGGTCGATCCGCAACTGCCCTTTCGAATCGGCCGGACTCGCGCCCGAATCCACTGCGTCCACGCCCACTTCGAAGTCCCCACGTCCGCGTACGCCCCGTGCCCGGGCAGCTTTCGAGTCCCCGCATCAGCAGGATTTCACCGGCAATTCAGCGCGTCGCGAAAGAGTTTGCCAGGTTGCTTCGGTGCCGGCGCCCCGGACGGGGTGAGCTGCCCCTTGAGTCACCGAACGGTCGGGCATCGGCGGGAAAGTGCAGGCAACAGACCTTGGCGCGGGCGAGGTTGCGGACGGCAAACACCCGGCCGACACGACATCACGAGAGAAAGAACACCATGTCGCACATCAATCGCACCCCCGGCACACAGCCCACCCGCCGCGGTGGACGATGGGAACGCTACCGGGTCGCCCACCCGTTCTCCGCCCAGGACCAGGCGAGCCTGTGGGGCTTGATCGTCGGCGTCGTGGCACTGGCCGTCCTGCTCGGCTGGGCACTCGACATGAAGGGCGGAGTGGTCATCGTCGCGGCGGTCCCCTTCATCATCACCTGGTTCGAGAAGCGACGCACCGCGTTCCAGTTCGACGCAGCCGGCGCCCGGTTCGGCCACGTACTGCTGCCGTGGACGGACGTCACCCAGTTCGTCGTGGCCACTCCGCCGAACGGGCCGCACGCGCTGATCGGCGCACGCCTGCGTCCCGGCGCGACCTTGCCGGCGGGCGCCGACGGCCCGTCGCAGAACCCGGCCATGCCCGCACCGATCCATGTCGCCGTTCCGCGTACCAAGTTCGATCTGGCGAAGATGGTCCGCAAGGCACGCAAGTACGCCCCGCCGCACATCGAGATCGTGGTCGCCGATCCGTCCGGTGAACGCGCAGCCGTCTGAGGGCCGCCCCGCACGTTGATCATGAACATGAACTGCGCGACATGAGGAGAGAAAGATCGTGACGTTCCGAGTGCGGCTGCGCTGCCTGACCGTGCCGATGAACGCGGCGGCAGCAGGATGCCGCGGCGAGGAGTCACCCACGGCCTCGGTCGGGTGCGGACCGGCGAAGAGGAGCGAAGACTGATGCCTCGCCCGCCACAGCCCTGGGACATGCCGCCCCCGGAACAGCGGCCGGTGCCGGGCAACCCGTACGCCACGGACGGCTACGGCCCTCCGGTGCCGCCGAACCGCCGCAGGCGCTTCGGCACGATGCCGGCGATCGCCACGGTTGTCGTTCTTCTGCTCCTGGTGACAGGTGGAGTGGTGTATGCCGTCACCGACGGCCGGTGGGGCGGCTCCGCGGCGCCCGTGGCGGAGAAGACACCTCGCCCCTCCGGGACGCCGACCACGCCCCGTACACCCGCGGTCCGTACGCCCGAGCCCAAGCGGATCCCGACGTCGAAGGAGATCAACGCCGCGCGCGAGTCGGGGGACGCCACGGCGTGGATCGTCGACGACCGGACCGACCTGCCCGGTCGCAACGTTCTTCTCAACGACCTGTGGATCGTCGGCGACGCTGTCGTCCAGGCCGCGTACAGAAAGGTCACCGCCTACCGGCTCTCGGACGGTGCCGAGCTGTGGAGCGTGCCGTTGCCCGCCCCCGTCTGCGAGACACCGGTCAATCCGACCCCTGACGGCAAGGTCGTCCTGGTGTACAAGAACAGCCAGGCCCGGAGCGGGAACCGGTGCAACCAGCTCCAGATGATCGACCTCCGGACCGGGAAGGCCGGGTGGCGCAAGGAGCTCACCGAGACCGGCTCCGGGGACGACACGATCGTCGTGCACACCGCCATCAGCGGGGGCACCCTCGCGGTCGTGCAGAGCATGAGTGCCGCCGCGTACCGGGTCGGCGACGGCGTCAAGCTCTACGACATCCCCATGGAAGACACCGGGCAGTGCTACCCCGACGACGTGGCGGGCGGCTCCCGGCTCCTGGTGAGCTCCGACTGCGCGATCAGTACCGACCGCAGCAAGAGCTACAGCCAACTCCGCGAGATCGACCCCCGCACCGGCAGGGTCCTCTGGCGCTTCCGGACCCAGCCGGGCTGGAACGCCGGCAAGGTGCTGTCCGTCGCCCCCGTCGTCCTCACCACGCTCCACGCCGAGGAACGCACCGACAACTGGCGGATCGTCGCCCTGGGACCCGGCGGAAAGCTCCGCACCACCATCGACGCGAGGCAGAAGGGCTTCACGTACTGCGCCGACATGGGTGACTCGGGCGAAGGCATCCAGAACTGCGAGGGCACCGCCGTCGGGAAGGACACCGTCCATCTGGGGGGTACAGACCAGGTCGGCGCCTACGACCTCGCCACCGGAAAATTCCTCTGGGGAGTCAAGTCCGATGACAGCACCCTCCACCCCCTGCTCGCGGAGGGCGGCACGCACGCGCTCGTCTACGAGGCTGCCTCGCTGAGCCGGCCGGGCGGGATCATCCGGTTCGGCCCAGGTGGCGTGGACACGGACAAGCAGGTACTGCAGCATCCCGCATCGGCCCGGGCCACGGAGCACGGAATGCTCGCCGGGAACCTGGCCTACGTGAACGGCCGGATCGTCATCACGCCTTCGTTCGTGAACGGCGACGACGCGCGGCCCGCAGCCCGCATGCTGTCCTTCGCCCCCGAGAAGCCGTGAGCCCACGAGGCCCCCGCGGGCCCGTGAGCCCATGCGGCCCGCGAGAGCTTCAGCCCCGCCGGCCCAGGAGCACCGCGGGCCCACGAGCCACGGACTCAGACTCCGCTCCCTGGCTAGGTACTCCACCTTCCGTAGGGAGAGGCGCAGGGCGAGTCCGTGCCCGGCGACCGTGCTGACGGATCCCCGTCATGTCCGTCACCCGCCAACACCTGGCGCTGTCAAGCAGGTTGCTGCCATGGAAAGGTCTTCGCGGCGCCCGGAACCACCCATTCACCGGGTGCGCGGAGGAGAGACATCCATGACCAGAGCATCCGCGAGGCGGCGATCCCGCCTGCTGGCAGCCGGGCTGTCGCTCATGCTGCTGCCGGCCGGGCAGGCCGTCGCAGCCGGGGCAACAGGGACGACGACGGGCACCTACCGTGCCGCGTCACCCGCGCACGCACCCACCACCGCACCAACCGTCACCCTGATCACCGGTGACCGTGTGACCGTGACCGACCTCGGCGCGGGCCGGAAGTCGGTCGCCGTGGAGCGCCCCGCCGACGCGACCGGGGCGGTGCGCACCGAGATATCCGGCGGCCGGATCACGGTCGTACCCGACGAGGCCCGGCCCTACCTGCAGGCGGGCGTCCTCGACGCCGAACTCTTCGACGTCACCGCTCTGATCGAGCAGGGGCTCGGCGACTCGTCCTCCGCCGGCCTGCCGCTCATCGTGACGTACACGAAGAACGCCCGGAGCGCGGCACCCCGAGGAGCCCGCCAGGTCCGTGGCCTGCCGAGCGTGGGCGGTGCGGCCCTGGAGGCGTCGAGGTCCGGGGAGTTCTGGCGCACGGTCGCGTCACATGCCACCTCCCGCTCTCCGAAATCGACTTCGGCACCGGTCCGACTGGCGGGCGGGGTCGAGAAGATCTGGCTGGACGCCCGTGTCGACACCGCGATGGAGGGCAGTAATGCCCAGATCGGCACTCCTGCGGCCTGGGAGGCCGGGCTGACCGGCAAGGGTGTCAAGGTCGCCGTCCTCGACACGGGCGTGGACCTGACCCATCCTGATCTCAAGGACCGGGTGAGCGAGACCAAGAGCTTCATCGACGGCCAGGAGGTCGCCGACCGGAACGGCCACGGCACGCATGTCTCGTCCACGGTGGGTGGCAGTGGTGCGGCCTCCGACGGCAAGGAGAAGGGGGTCGCACCCGACACGACGCTCGCCGTCGGCAAGGTCCTCAGCGACCAGGGCTCCGGCACGGAGTCGCAGATCATCGCCGGCATGGAGTGGGCGGCCAAGGACGTCCAGGCCAAGATCGTCTCCATGAGTCTCGGATCGTCGCAGGGCAGCGACGGCACCGACCCAATGGCCCAGGCGGTGAACACCCTCTCCAGGGACACCGGCGCCCTGTTCGTCATCGCGGCAGGCAACTCCGGCGCTCCCGGCAGCATCGGGTCCCCCGGCGCCGCCGACTCCGCGCTGACGATCGGCGCGGTCGACTCCGCCGACCGGCTCGCGTCCTTCTCCAGTCAGGGCCCGCGCCGGGGCGACAACGCCCTGAAGCCCGACCTGTCCGCGCCGGGCGTGGGCATCCTCGCCGCCCGCTCGCAGCTCGTGAGCGGCAGCGGCCCGTACACCTCGCTGAGCGGGACGTCCATGGCGACCCCGCACGTGGCGGGCGTGGCGGCCCTACTCGCCGAGAAGCACCCGGACTGGAGCGGACAGCAGCTCAAGGACGGGCTGATGAGCACGTCCAAGCAGATCAGCGGCACGTCGTACCAGGTGGGTGCGGGCCGCGTCGACGTCCGGTCCGCCATCACCGCGCAGATCACCGCGACCGGCAGCGCCGACCTCGGCTTCATCGGCTGGCCGTACGAGTCGAACGAGCCGGTCACGAGGACGCTGACCTACACCAACGCCTCCGACCGGCCGGTCACCCTGGCGCTGACCGCCGAGGGCGCCCCCTCCGGCGTGGTCGTCCTCGCCGACTCCACTCTCACCGTGCCCGCGCGCGGCACCGCACAGACCACGGTCACCCGTGACGGCGCTGCCGCACCCGTCGGCACGACCTCCGGCCGGATCGTCGCCAAGGCCGGCGAAACGGAGGTGGCACACACGTCCTTCGGCATGACCAAGGAAAACGAGCGCTACACCCTCATCATCAACGTGAAGGACCGCGACGGTGCACCGTCCGCCGCCTACGTGGCCGTGAAGCCGATGGTCAAGGGCTCGTCGGTCATCCAGGCCCCGGTAGATGACTCCGGCACGCTCGAGCTGCGCCTGGAGCCCGGAAGTTACAACCTGTCCAGCTTCCTCGACGTGCGTGGCAACAAGGGCAAGGACTCGCTCGGCCTCGGTCTTCTCGCCGAGCCCGAGGTCACTCTGGACCGTAACCGCGAAGTCACGCTCGACGGACGGGCGTTGCGGGAGATCAGGGCCGAGGTCGACCAGCGGACCGAGACCCGACAGCGGATCATGAAGTTCAGCCGGACCACGAACGGCGAGTCCTTCTCCCCGTCCGTACAGGTCCCGGCGAACTACGACAGCATCTTCGCCGCGCCGACCCGCAAGCCCGCCACGGGCACCTTCGAGTACCGGACCGTGTGGCGGCTCGGCAAGCCGCAACTCGATGTCGAAGCAGGCGGCACGCGGCTCGGCGAGGCAGTCGTCCAGCGCGGATCGGACCTCTTCACCGGGCGCGAGCGGGTGTCCTTGGTGGACACGGGCACCGGGAGTGCCACCGACTATGCGGGCAAGCACGTGAAGGGCAAGGCGGTCGTCGTACGCCGCACCGACGCGATCGCCCCCGCCGACCTGGCCCAGAACGCGCAGGACGCGGGCGCCAAGGCCCTGTTCGTGACCGACGACGCTCCCGGGCGGCTGCTCGGCAACTTCGCCTCGGCCGACGGGGCGACCCGCCCGCTGTACATCGCTACGGTGAACGCCGCAGACGGGGCGCGGCTGACCGAGGCCGCTCGACGCAACCGGGGCGTGGATCTCACCGGCACCGAGAACACGCCGTATGTGTACGACCTCACCGAGGGCTACTCGGGGGCGACCCCCACCGACCTGACGTACCGGCCGGGCAAGAGCGAGCTGGCGGTCGTCAACAACAAGTTCCACGCGCCGAAGGAGGCCGACGGCAGCGAGTTCCGTTACTCGATCACCGACAACTTCCCCGTCGGCATGGGCATCCCGGAGAGGATCAAGCTCCCCGCGAAGCGCACCGACTACATCAGCGCCCGCCCCGACCGGGCGTGGCACCAGTCCGTGACCAACGGCCCGAACGCCATCGAGGAGCGTGAGGGCGTCGTGCACCACCGCGGCGGTACGCGCTCCTCGGTGGACTGGTTCAAGCCGGTCTGGCACCCGTGGCTCGGCACAGGCGTCAGCTGGGGCCAGGAGCGCTCGGGCAACTACCTGCAGTTCAACACGCCGGGTTGGGGCGACTCGGGACCGGACCACTCCGGCTTCGGAAATGTGTGGCACGAGACCTCGATGACCCAGGTCACCGAGGTGTACGTGGACGGGGTGCGGGTCGACCGGAAGCTGGGCTCGGGTGCGTACGCCCGGGACGCCAGGGTCAAGCCGACCGAGCAGGACTTCAGGGTCGTCACCGACACCACCCTGGACCCGGAGGTCTGGCATCTCTCCACGAAGGGCCACTCCGAGTGGACCTTCAAGTCGTCCGCCACACCGGTCGACCGGTGGACGTATCTGCCGATGCTCAATCTCGGGTTCGACGTCGACACCGACATTCACGGTGATGTGCGGGCCGGGAAGCGTCTGGATCTCGGGATCTTCTCCGAGTACGTCAAGGGTGCCCCGGACACCGGGAAGATCACCGACTCCACACTGGAGGTCTCCTTCGACGACGGCGCGACGTGGAGGTCCGTCGAACTCGACGGTGTACGCGGCAGGTCCGCCTCCAGGACCGGCTCGGTACGGGTACCGAACGACGCGCAGTACATCTCCGTGCGGGCCTCGGCCGCCGACGACCGTGGCGGCTCGGTCAAGCAGGAGATCATCCGCGCATTGGGCGTACGGAAGTAGCTGACGCCTGCTCTGCGGCCCGGCCGGTCGAACCGGCATCGACGAGCGCGGTACCCGGCGATCTTCGCCAGGTACCGCGCTCCGCGCTGGGGCCTCCGGAGGCCCCACGCCTGCCCGTCAGCAGCGCCTGCGTCTCCCGCGCGCGGCCGCGGGTGACGACCTGGACCAGGCCGGCGTGCCGGCCGGCCTGCGGGATGAGGGCTGCCAGGCAAGGGGCGCGGCAGGCACCCGTGTGGCGGAAGGTTGATCCCTCGATCGGGGGCGGGTGATCGTTTTTGCTCACAGAATGTGACGGCGGCCAGGACATGATCACGGCGCCCTGTCGTGCCCACGACCGGGACAAGTGCTCGCGTGTCACTGGAGGTGACCCCTCGTGGTCCTCATCATCGTTGTCGCCGCTATCGCCCTACTTGCCGGCCTGGCGGCCAACCGATGGCTGCGGCCCAGGCTGCTCAGCGAGGACGACGACACGGGCATGGCGGTCAAGGACCTCGTGGGACCTCTCCTCACCCTGACGGTCCTGCTTCTCGCCTTCGTCCTGGTCACCGCCAACTCTTCATACGGCAAAGCCGAGGTCGCCTCACGGGGGGAGGCCCGAGCTCTGGACCAGCTGGTGGAAACCGCCGAATACGCGCCCGCTGCGCAGCGGGCGCGAATCCAAGCCGACGCCGTCTGCTACGCCCGCTCCGTACGGGTCCGGGAATGGCCGGCCATGTCCGACGGGAAGGGTTCGCCGGCGCCCAGTGTCTGGTCGACGGACTTCCGTCGGACGTTTCGCACGCTGGCGGACAAACCGGTTTTCGGAATGCTGGTCGGCGCCGACAGCAAGCGGTCCGACGAGCGCGAGGAACGTCTCACCCAGGCGAGTGCGAGCATCCCCAGCGCCATCTTCTGGTTTCTGCTCGCGACGCTCGTCATCACAGTGGTCGCCCTTGGTATTTGCCTGCCCCGGAAGAACAACCGGGGTCAGCTGATCACTTTGACGGTGATCACCGCACTCCTGACGACGATGCTGATCATCATCCGGGACGTGGACCGGCCTTTCGGCGGCATCATCGACGTGGCACCGACGGCGATCACCGAAGTGGAACGCCAGGCCGGCCGCGACTTCCTCGCCCATCACCCGTCCGCGCAACTGCCCTGCGATGACAAGGGCGACCGCCGCGCTGCCTGACCCGCGGCTGCACAGAGGGCGGGACTGTCACCGCGGGCGGCTGCCGGGCTGCCTTCACGCGCTGCTGCGGTACCTGTCGCTGACGGCCTGGCGACGAGCCCGATCAGGCCGACCCCGGTGCCCGTACCCGGCCGCGTTGGAGGTCGAGCCTTCCGCCGCGAGCGTCAAGAATTTCCGACCCTCATGAATTCGCAGGTCAGATGACCCACAAGGGGTGATCCGCCCGCTCGACCCGCTACACGGAGGCAAACAGGTCAAGCGACCCACCCGGACCACGAAACCCGCGGATCAGTCGTCCTTCTTCACCGGCTCCAGGATCGCCACGCACTCCACATGATGCGTCATCGGGAAGAGGTCGAACGCCCGCAGCGTGCGGACCTTGTAGCCGCCGTCCTTGAAGTACGCCAGGTCCCGGGCCAGCGCCGCCGGGTCGCAGGCCACGTAGGCGATCTTGCGTGCGCCCAGCCCCGACAGGTGCTTGACGACCTGCTTGCCGGCACCGGCGCGCGGCGGGTCGAGGACGATGATGTCGCACTCGGTGATGCCGGTGCGCGGGAGCACCTGGTCGACCTTGCCGTGTTCGATGCGGACGCGGTCGAGGTCCTGGAGGTTGTGGCGGGCGTCCTCGACGGCGCGCTTGCCGGACTCGATGCCGAGCACCGCGCCCTTCTCACCGATGCGCTGGCCGATCGCGCCCGCGAAGAGACCGACACCGCAGTAGAGGTCCAGGGCGGTGTCGTTCTTGCGGGGCAGCAGACCCTGCATGACCGCGCGCACGAGGGTGTTGGCCGCCTGCGGGTGGACCTGCCAGAAGCCGCCGGAGCCGACGCGGTAGGTACGGTCGTCCGCGCGCTCGCGGACGAAGGCGCGGCCGTGGACGCGGTGGACGCCACCGTCCTTCTCGTCGACGCGGAGCACGGAGACCGGCTTGTCGAGCTCGACCAGGGGCAGTCGGCCGCCCTCGCGCGGGGTCAGGATGACCTGACGGTCGTGGGAGCCGGTGGCGGAGATGGCCTCCACCGTCGCCATCTGCGGCCAGTCCTGCTTCTCGATGCCCAGCTCGGAAACGCCGGGGGCGGCGATCATGCAGTGGTCGATCGGCTGGACCTCGTGCGAGCGGTGCTTGCGCAGTCCGACCAGGCCGTCCGCGTCGACGGCGTACTGGACGCGGGTGCGCCACGCGGGCACCTCGCCCGGCGGCAGCTTGTCGCCCTCGGCCGGCATGACGGTGCCGTCCCAGCCGGCTTCCTCGGGGGTGAGGCCCGCGAGCCGCTGCAGCTGCTCGGCAATCACTTCGCCCTTGAGGCGGCGCTGGGCACCGGGCTTGGCGTGCTGCCAGTCGCAGCCGCCGCACTTGCCGGGGCCCGCGTAGGGGCAGGGGGCCTCGACCCGGTCCTTGGACGCCTCGATGATCTGTACGGCGTCGGCGCGCAGGAAGCGTGAGTCGCTCTCGCCGTCGGTGACCCGGGCCACGATCTTCTCACCGGGAAGGGTGTGGCGTACGAAGAGGACCTGGCCCTCGGCGGTGCGCGCGATGCAGTGGCCGCCGTGTGCCACGGGGCCGACCTCGACCTCGTACTCCCGCCCGATCAGCGACTCCCCGGCCTGCGACGACGTGGATTCGTTCTGCATGAGGGGGTGGCTCCAGAGATCAAGGGGAAAGCGGCCGGACAACAACCCACGAGTCTACGTGGATGTCGCCCGGCCGCTTACCACGAACGGTTGCACCGAGTCAGCCCTTGTGACCGGTTTCCTTGTTCCGCCGCTCCACAGGGCCTCGGCGGACCGATCCCGGTGCGGTCCAGTCCGCGCGCTTCCTGGCCCGCAGTTTCGCGGCCTCGGAGGACTCCAGCTGGTAGGGCACGGAAGTCACCATCACACCCGGTGTGAACAGCAGCCGGCCCTTCAGACGCAGGGCGCTCTGGTTGTGCAGCAGGTGCTCGTACCAGTGACCGACCACGTACTCGGGGATGTACACGCTGACCACATCGCGGGGCCTGTCCTTGCGCAGGCCCTTCACGTACTCGATGACCGGACGGGTCACCTCGCGGTAGGGCGAGTCGAGGATCTTCAGCGGGATGCTGATGCCGCGCCGCTCCCAGTCCTCCTTGAGCGCCTTGGTCTCGGCCGGGTCGACGCTGATGGAGAGCGCCTCCAGGTGGTCGGACCGGACCAGTTTGGCGTAGGCGAGGGCACGGAGGGTGGGGCGGTGGAGCTTGGAGACGAGGACGATCGAGTGGACGCGGGAGGGCCGCATGGTGTCGTCGGACGGGGTGTCGGGGGCGGCGATCTCCTCGGCGACGCGGTCGTAGTGCCGTCGGATCGCGGTCATCGTCCCGAAGAAGATCACCATGCCGAGCAGCGCGACCCAGGCGCCGTGGGTGAACTTGGTGGCCAGGACGACGACGAGGACCAGCCCGGTGAAGAAGGCTCCGAAGGTGTTGATCGCACGGGAGCGGATCATGTGGCGGCGCTTGGCCGGGTCCCGCTCGCTCCTGAGGTGGCGGTTCCAGTGCCGCACCATGCCGGTCTGGCTGAGCGTGAAGGAGACGAAGACGCCGACGATGTAGAGCTGGATCAGCTTGGTCGAGTCGGCCCCGTAGATCCCGACGAGCAGGATCGCGGCACCGGCCAGCAGCACGATGCCGTTGGAGAAGGCCAGCCGGTCGCCGCGGGTGTGCAGCTGACGGGGCAGGTAGCGGTCCTGGGCGAGGATCGAGCCGAGCAGCGGGAAGCCGTTGTACGCGGTGTTGGCGGCCAGGAAGAGGACGAGGGCGGTGGCCGCGGCGAGGACCACGAAGAAGAACGTTCCGTCGCCGAAGACCGCTGCGGCGACCTGGGAGATCACCGGGTCCTGGACGAAGCCGGCGCCGACCGCGACACCGTTGTGGATCAGGTCCTTGGCCGGGTTCTCGGCCATCTTCACGTCGGTGGCCATCGCGAGGCCGATGATGCCGCAGAACATGGTGACGGCCAGCAGGCCCATCGCAGCGAGGGTGGTCGCGGCGTTCTTGCTCTTCGGCTTGCGGAACGCGGGCACACCGTTGCTGATCGCCTCGACACCGGTGAGCGCGGCACAGCCGGAGGAGAAGGCCCTCAGCAGCAGGAAGACGAGGGCGAAGCCGGCCAGCCCCTGGTGCTCGGGTTTGATCTCGTAGTCCGAGGTCGGGGCGTGCATGGTGTCGCCGAGGACCAGCCCACGGAACGCGCCCCAGAGGATCATGGCGAAGACCCCCGCCACGAAGAGGTACGTCGGGATGGCGAAGAGCTTTCCGGACTCCTTCACGCCCCGCAGGTTCATCAGGGTCAGCAGCACGATGGCCCCGATGGCGCAGAGCGTCTTGTGCTCGACCACGAAGGGGATCGCCGAGCCGAGGTTCTCCACCCCGGAGGAGATCGACACGGCGACGGTGAGGACGTAGTCGACGAGGAGGGCGCTGGCGACGGTGAGGCCGGCCTTGGGGCCGAGGTTGGTGTTGGCGACCTCGTAGTCACCGCCACCGCTCGGGTAGGCGCGCACGTTCTGCCGGTAGGAGGCGACCACCGTGAACATGAGGACCACGACGGCGGCCGCGATCCACGGGCTGAAGTGGTAGGCCGACACGCCCGCGATGGACAGTACGAGGAGGACTTCTCCCGGTGCGTACGCCACAGAGGACAGCGGGTCGGATGCGAAGACGGGGAGCGCGATGCGCTTGGGGAGGAGTGTCTCTCCCAGCTTGTCGCTGCGCAGCGCCCGGCCGATCAGGATCCGTTTGGGCACGTCGGTCAGTTTGGACACGCTGAGGATCGTAAGCGCTGTGATGACGGGCCGCCGAAGCACCACCCCCTCGGTGCCCGTAAATCCTTCATAATTACCCGCCCTCACCGGAAAAGTCCATGGAATCCTTAACGGAATCCTTGCGGTGCGAGCGGCGGAGCAGGGGCCCGGCGGGGCTCTCCGTCCAGGCTCCGCGGGCCCCGCGGTGCAGCTCCCGCGGGGTTCCCTTTGCCGTTCCGGCCGCGGCGTACGCACACTCGGATGAGGCGGTGGATGCGGCGCCGCATAAGCTCATCCCGGGCAACACCGAAGGTGGTTGCCCCATTGTTTGCCCCGCAAGCTGAGAGAGAAGTGTGAGCAGGGTGTTTTCGCAGGTCATCCGGACGACCAGGACGGCGAGGTAGGCGCAAGGTGCACATCGTCATCATGGGCTGCGGCCGAGTCGGAGCCGCACTCGCACAGACCCTGGAGCAGCAGGGGCACACGGTCGCCGTGATCGACCAGGACCCCACGGCGTTCCGCCGGCTGGGTTCAGGGTTCGGCGGCCGGCGGGTGAGCGGGGTCGGTTTCGACCAGGACACCCTCCGCGAGGCCGGGATCGAGGAGGCCGGGGCGTTCGCAGCGGTGAGCAGCGGCGACAACTCCAACATCATCGCGGCCCGGGTGGCCCGCGAGATGTTCGGCATCGAGAACGTCGCGGCGCGCATCTACGACCCGAAGCGTGCCGAGGTCTACCAGCGTCTCGGCATCCCCACCGTCGCCACGGTCCGCTGGACGGCGGACCAGATGCTGCGACGGTTGCTGCCGTCGGGGGCCGAGCCGCTGTGGCGTGACCCGAGCGGCGGGGTCCAGCTCGCCGAGGTGCACACGACGCCCTCCTGGATCGGGCACAAGATCAGCACGCTGCAGGAGGAGACGGGCGTTCGCGTCGCCTTCATCACCCGGCTGGGCGAGGCCATACTGCCCTCGTCGCAGACGGTGCTGCAGGAGGGCGATCTGGTCCACGTGATGATGCGTACGGACGAGATCGCGAAGGTCGAGGAGGCCTTTGCCGAAGGTCCTGAGGAGGGCGGTCACTGATGCGCGTGTCGATTGCCGGGGCGGGTGCGGTGGGGCGTTCCATCGCGGCCGAGCTCCTGGAGAACGGGCACGAGGTGCTGCTGATCGACAAGGCTCCGACCGCCATCTCGGTGGAACGGGTCCCGATGGCCGAGTGGCTGCTCGCGGACGCCTGCGAGATCACGTCGCTGGACGAGGCGGCGCTGCAGCGGTGCAACGTGGTGATCGCCGCGACCGGCGACGACAAGGTCAATCTGGTCGTCTCGCTGCTCGCCAAGACCGAGTACGGCGTTCCGCGGGTCGTCGCCCGGGTCAACAACCCGAAGAACGAGTGGCTGTTCAACGAGTCCTGGGGGGTCGATGTCGCGGTATCCACGCCGCGTCTGATGTCCGCCCTGGTCGAGGAGGCGGTGAGCGTCGGTGATCTGGTCCGGCTGCTGCGCTTCAGCCACGGCGACGCCAACCTCGTCGAGCTGACGCTGCCCCCTGAGTCCGCGCTGGCCGGCACCCCGATCAGCGATGTGGCCTGGCCCGAGGACACCTCGCTGGTCACCATCATCCGCGGTACGCGCGTCCTGACGCCGAGCCCCGAGGAGACCCTGGAGGCCGGTGACGAGCTGCTGTTCGTGGCCGCCCAGGCCCGCGAGGAGCAGTTGGAGGACCTGCTCTCGGTCCGCCGCGAGCCCTCGGACAGCTGAGGTAGTGAGGCACGCACATGAGAGGGGCCCGGAACCGTGTCACGGTTCCGGGCCCCCGCAAGTTGCGGGGCGGTCCGGCCCGGGGCGAAGAAGTGGGTTGGGGGCGGGGCGGGGCCGGGGGGGTGGGGGGCCCTT
>NZ_JBEXDB010000034.1:0-41351 GCF_040605575.1 Streptomyces sp. NPDC005566
TCCGAATAGTCCTTCATCGCCATCGACGGTCTTCTCGCTTCCTCCGGATCAAGCAGATCCAGTATCAGCGTGTCCACGACTCAGGGGGAGGTCCCGTTGAGCCTTCGCGTCTGAGCTATCTCTCCGGTCACGGGTGAGATGATCTTGTTGTGGCTGGTGTGATCACAGCATCGGAAGCCGTCTTGCATAGCCCCGTCCACCCGGTTGAGCCCGCGGCAGTACGGGAAGCTCGCGACATCTCTGCGGAGTCAGGGCGCGGATGCGGTCCGCAGGGGCCGGCCGTGGAGCCTGTTCGATGTGGCTTCTCATCAGGTAATGGCTCGGTGTGCGCCATCCGGGTGTGTCGAGCGCCGCACATTGCCGTGCCTGCGCCACCGGTTCACCCACTTCGACGCGCAGGCCCGCGAGATCCCCATCTCGGCGGCGACGTGAGCGATCGGGCGCATCTTGCACCTCTCGACGAGCCGCGGCGTCCTTGAACAGACAGAGGGGCGTTGGCATGGGTCATGAGCCGACCTGATGGAGCATGTATGCAGTTGATCCGGCCGCAAGCAGCAGGTAGAGGCCGGGAAAGGCAATGTTGTGGTAGACGCCGGCCCGGATGTGAGCAATGACGGCACCGACGAAGAACAGAACGAGTCCGATGCCTGCCGCAAGGCCGAGCCAGGGCAGCCAAGCCAGTCCGATGACAAGCCCGACGGCACCGGCGAGTTTCGACGTCGCGAGCGGCGGAAGCACCTTCACGGGAAGGTGCACTTCAGCGGAGTTCTTCACCACGAATCCCGCTTTGGCGTAGTCGGCCGTAGCGATGAATGCGTTGGCGACGATACAGAGGACCGTGAGTACGAGCAGGGCTGTCGTCATGCGCTGTACCGGTCGATCACGGTGCACAAACGTGGAGTCGGGTCATCATCGGTCTGTCCGGGCAACCAACTGCGGAACGCTGCAGCGGCAGGAAGCAACGGCAACGGGTTCTCAGCACCGTCGGAGAGTTTGAGAATCAGGGTGAACACGGGTTCCTCAGCATCCCGTATGGCCAGGTAGCTGATCCGTTGTGGTGCCGAGTCTCGCAGCGCAGCGAACAACCGCTTGAGTTGTTCGGAGACTGCTGTGACCTGTTCGGGGTCTGTACGCAAACGGACAGTCTGTACGCTCATGGGCGTGTCTCTCCTTCAGGATGTCGGGCGTGAGATTGGTGGTCTCATCGGTCCCGACGTCTCACAGATGGGAAAGGTGACACCAAGTGGAACTGGTGATGGAGTTCGAAACCGCCCGGCCGCGGCTCATGGCGGTGGCGTTCCGGCTTCTTGGATCCGTGCACGATGCGGAAGATGCTGTGCAGAGCACCTGGATCAAGGCAGCCTCGACCGACGGCGACAGTCTGCGGAACCCGGCGGCATGGCTGACGACTGTGGTGAGCCGCGTATGCCTTGACCAACTGCGAATGCGAGCTCGCCGCCATGAGGACCCGCTATTGGCCGACGAGCTTCCAGCGGAAGAGTTGACAGCCGACGAGCGCTACCTGCAGCGGGAACAAGTTTCCCGCGCGCTCATGGTCGTCCTGGACGCGCTGACTCCTTCCCAGCGCGTCGCGTACGTTCTACATGATCTGTTCGACGTGCCGTTCCGCGATGTGGCGAAGATCCTCGCCATCAGCGCAGATAGCGCCAAGAAGCATGCGAGCCGGGCACGTACTCGGATAGAAAGCGCTGATCCCGCACCACACCGGGCGGCTGCGGTCGACAGCGTCGTTGTGGAAGCGTTTCTTGCCGCCGCCGCCGGCGGCGACATCAACCGGATGATCGCTCTGATGGCCGACGACTGTGTGCGCATCGCCGACGACACTCTTATTCCTTCCGGCACACACGCCGTCGTCCGTGGAGCTCGGACCGTTGCCGAGGAGACGACGCTGTTCGCGGATCGAATCCGCGTCAGCACAAGGATGCTCGTCGACGATAGCCAAGCGCATGTCATCGCTCCCGGCGGTCATCCACTCGCCATCATCAACATCGCCATCAGGAGCGATCAGGTCTGCCAGGTCGTCGTCACCCGAGTAACCGCGCGGACGACCTTCGCCCTGCTGCAGACAACCTCCCGACCCACAACATCTAGATCAAACCGGTGACCGCAGTTATAGATCAAAGTAGTTGAGCCAGAACCCGTTCTCGCGACTGAGTCAGGCCCAGCGTCGTGAAAGAACAGCGAACTCCCGATAGTGGGGTCCTAGCGGACGATCTGCTTGTCCAGGCCGAGGTTCGGGCGGCGGCCGAGTCCTGCACGCCGGCCCCCGTGACCAGCACTTCGGCCCGAAGCCTCACCGCTTGAGGGTGGGTGTGGCCGGAGTGGGTCACCGCCCCCTTGAACGATGGCATTGAGGTGTTCGCTCGGCCCAAAGGGGACCCGGGCAATAGCCGACGCGAGCCCTGCCGCACTCGGAGAACTCGCAGGCCGCCGAACAGCGCGGCTCGATCAACATCGCGAGCGTGCTGCCGGACGGCATCACGCCGGTGCCCGCTCGAGGTCACCCGGTCAGCCGACGTGACAGCGCCATCCGTACCCTTGCACCATTTCCACACGTGCAAGCGGGGGTTGAATCGTGAAGACACGCAATGTCCGTGCGATCGCTGTTCTCGGCATCGTCCTGATCACGCTGACCGGTGCGCGTGGCTCGCGCGGTGGCGGCTGCGACAACGATCACAGCTCAGGTTCCAGCAGTTCCAGCGGCGGCGGCCACTACGACGACGATACGGGCGGCAGTTCCGTCTCCGGCAGCGAAGACACCGTGGGAAGCCCCACCGCCGGGTCCGCAACCGGCCCCGTCGACGCCATGACGGACGTCGAGTTCAAGTTCTGCTCCATCGACTCGGCGTCCGCGCAACTGCAGGGGCATCTGTACATCACGAACTCAGCCACGACGGACCAGACTTACGACATCACGGTGCAGTTCGACGGCGACAACTCGAGTGTGGCACCGGTCGTCAGGACGATCGACGATGTGACGGTCGCCGCCTTCAACAACTACACCTTGGACGTGGAAGCCCCCTACGTAGGGTCCGGCAAGGAGAACGACACCAGGGACTGCAAGGTCACCAGCGCGACCCGCACCACAAGCGTCTCCTGATGCCGCATCAAACATCCACCCCGGTCCCGCCACGGCCGTGGCACCAGGCAGTTTCGTTCGGATCACTGTGCTGACCAGAGGAAGTTGTTCTCGATGTGCAGTCCGGCCAGGTAGATGACCGCTGTCTTCTCGTAGCGGGTGGCGATCCCTCGTCACTGTTTTGAGCGGTTGATGCAGCGTGCGACGGTGTTGCGCTGCTTGTATGCCTCGCGGTTGGAACGTGAAGGCGATCGCGTCGATCACCTCACGGTGAGAAGATCACGAATCCAGCAACGAGCCAGAGGACCGACGCCCGGGAGCGGGTGCTCACGAACGCCCACAACGACCAGCACACGCTGGCAAGGACGCCGAAGACCGAGATCAGAGCGCTGATGCGGTGAATCACACCGACAACATCAACGGCAACCTCGGCCAACGAAAGTGATCCGATCGAATCGTCCTGGGCGTCTCTTTCGGATCGGTGATGGGAGAGGGGGCGTTCGGCGGGCCGATACCCGGGCGTTCCGGGTGAGAATGACTGGTGGCTACACGTGTTCGAGCGAGCTGTACGATGCCTGCCGTGCATACATCACAGGACAACCTGTGCTGCGGGCTCTGCGGGCAGGCTGTGAATCCCCGGCATGAGCGGCACCACGAGGAACCCGTAGTCGTCACGGGCAAGCGTGTGGAGTACGTGGTGGTCGAACTACGCGGCGCCACAGCCCTGTTTCAAGCTGCCGATGACCCCTCTCGGACCCGCCGGACCGGTGCCACCGACTTGGCGGAGCAACTGGGGATCGACCTGCCCGATCTCCTTGGCCGCCATTACACGTGCTGGGAGACGCCCGGGGAGTACGGCGGTGTATTCCGCAGCGGCTTCCGTCTGGCCTGACATGCTCCGGCGCGGGCCGTTTCCAGGTGATTCAAAAGAAACGCCCTGGTTGCAGCGCAGGGCCCGCACCGGACGAGCGGGTGCGGGCCTTCGATGGTGTGCGCGGATACCGGCTCCGGCAGGAGCGGACCTGCCCTCGCCTCCTGTGGGGCCAGCAGATGGGAGCCGGGTTCCGGTCGCCGGCGATCAGCGGTGCTGGGTGCGGCAGCAGTAGGTCCAAGCGCCGCCGTGCGCTGTCACACTGGCACCGCGCGGGTCGCGTCAGGGCGACACCGAGGGGAAGGAACTGATCCCGGGATGTCCCGATGGATAGTGCTGGCCATACCTGTTGGCGGTATCGCAGAGGCAAACACGGAAGCGCGTACCGTCACGGAACTCGAAGGCAGCAGCGAAGAGGCTGCGGCTGCTCTCCTGCAGGCGGCGCACACATACACGCACACCCGCTGGAAAGTCCGCCGTCGCGAGATCTACCAGTGCTCCGACCGGTCCTACCTCCTGCGCCTTCAGGGGCGTACCGGGAAGTACAACTACCTCGTGCAGCTTGCCGAACTGGTCCATGACTCCGCTGCGGAGCCAGTGGGCCCGGTCCCCGGCTGAGCGCAGCGGTTCTCCTTTCCCGAGAGTTCACGATGACACCGGGGCCGCAAGCTCAGTAACTCCGGAGCAGTTGTTCAGTGCAGTTGTTCAGTGCAGTTGTTCAGTGCAGTTGTTCAGTGGGCTCAGGAGTACAAGAGGTGTCGCGCGCGCCGGGTGCGGAACGCGGCGAGGTCGTCCTGCCACAGGGCCACGATGTCGTCGACGGGCGCGCCCGCCTCCACCGCGAGCCGCACCTCGCGGTTTCCGCTGAGTTTGTCGAGCCAGTAGGCACTCCCGCCGTCCTGGCTGCGCCAGCCGTACTGCGGGAAGAGACGGCGCTGCTCCAGGATCATCACCAGCGCGGTTCGGATCGGGTCGTACCGGTCCACGTCGGTGATCTGGAGTTCCACGCCGCCGCAGGTCTTGCCGGCCTGCTTGGAGAAGGTGGGGTTGAAGTACGCCTCCCGGAAGCGTGCCCCCGGCAGGTCGAGCGCGTTGAGGGCCTCCTGCCAGCGGTGGTCGATGCCGGGCGCGCCGACCATCTGGAACGGCATGGTGGTGCCGCGCCCCTCGGACAGGGCGGTGGCCTCGAAGTAGCAGGTCCCCACGTACGCCTCGGCCGTGGCGACCGTCGGCATGTTCGGTGACGGCGGCACCCACGGCAGGCCGGTCTCGGAGTACCGCATCCGGCGCTTCCAGCCCGACATCCGCTCCACGTGCAGGTCGGCGCGTTTGCCGCCGGTCGCCTCGGGGACGAACGTGTCGTTGAAGAGACCGGCCAGTTCGCCGACGGTCATGCCGTACTGCTGCGCGATGGGTTTCAGCCCTACGAAGGTGGAGTGCTCCGGGTGCAGGACCGGGCCGTGCGCGTTCTTCGCGGACAGGACGTTCGGGCGGTCGAGTACCACGAAGCGCAGACCCAGTTCGGCCGCCGCCTCCAGGGCCAGGTACATCGTCCAGATGTAGGTGTAGAAGCGGGCCCCGATCTCCTGGATGTCGAACACCACGGTGTCCAGATTCAGTTCGGAGAAGTGCCCCGCCATGGTGGTGGAGCTGTTGTAGGCGTTGTAGACGGGCAGTCCGGTCTTGGCGTCGGTGTAGAAGTCCTCGCCCTCTCCGGCCTGCGAGATGCCGCGGAAGCCGTGCTCGGGGCCGAACACGGCGACGATGTCCACCTTCCCGTCGCCGGCCATCGCGTCGACGATGTGGCCGAGGTCGGGAGTGACGCCCGTCGGGTTGGAGATGACGCCCACCCGCTGTCCGGCCAGCGAGGCGTAGCCGCTCGCGCGCAACCGCTCGAAGCCGGTGCGCACACGGGCGTGTCTGCCCGCCTCGGCCGTGCCGCCGGGGGTGGCGGCCGAGGCCCGGGTGGCGAGGGCGGGGGTGGCGGCGAGCGCCGCCGACGCCGTCAGGAGGTCTCTGCGTCTCACGGTGGTGGGTCTCCCTCGTAGGGCCAGGTGGGGATCGGACGTGCGCAGCGCTCGTCCGTCAGTGCTTGTACGTCAGGCCGTGGCCGAACGGGAACAGCGGGGTCCCCGGGGCGTCGGCCCTCGGGATGCTCACCGGGAGGCTGCCACGGGGGGAGACCTCGCCGAAGAGGACGCGGGCGGCGGACTCCAGCGCGATCGCGTTGTTGGAGTACGCGGCCAGGTGGACGCCTGCCTGCGGGTAGGAGGCGATGTCGTAGGGGACTCCGACCGAGATCGTGACGACGGGCGTGCCGGTGGCGGTCAGGGCGTGGACGAGGGCGGCCTGGCCGGGGTTGGTGCGGGCCGAGTTGGTGAGCACCACCACGGTGTCCTGGCCGGCGGCGGCGGTGACGGCTGTGGCGATGTCCGCCGTCGTCGGGTTGGCGGCCGTCGCGAGGGCGGTCCCGGTCCCGCCCTGCGTGGTGACCGCGCCGGCGAGGGTCTGGGTGACGGCCGCGGTCGAACCGGTGACCAGGACCCGGTTGCCGTCCGCGGTCAGCGGCAGCAACCCTCCGTCGTTCTTGATCAGGGTCGTCGTAGGGTCGGTGATCGTCCGCGCTTCCTCGAGGTGGCGGGCGTTGCCGACCACGCTGTCGACCGCGGTCCGGTCGGTGTACGGGTCGTCGGCGACTCCCTGCTTCTGCTTGAGGGCGAGGATCCGGCGCACGGAGGTGTCGATGCGTTGCTCCGTCAGCTCCCCGGAGGCGACTGCGGCGAGCACCGAGCGGTAGGCCAGGTCGAGGTTCGGCGGCATGAGGAGCATGTCGACGCCCGCTTGGAGCGCACGGACGGGAACCTCGGCGTCGGGGTACGTCTTCCGGACCCCGGCCATCGCCAGCGAGTCGGTGACGACCACGCCGTCGTAGCCCATTTCCTCGCGCAACAGGCCTGTCATGATCGGCTTCGACAGGGTGGCGGGGGTGCCGGACGGATCGAGCGAGGGGAACTGGAGGTGTGCGGTCATGATCGAGCCGACGCCGGCGTCGATGGCGGCGCGGAACGGCGGCGCGTCCAGCCGCTCCCACTCCTCCTCGCTGTGGGTGATCACCGGCAGGTCGGTGTGACTGTCGACGTCGGTGTCGCCGTGCCCGGGGAAGTGCTTGGCCGTGGCGACCGTGCCGGCCTTCTGGTAGCCCCTTACCTGGGCGGCTGTCAGGTCGGCGGCGAGTTGCGGGTCGCTGCTGAAGGACCGTACGCCGATGACCGGGTTCATCGGGTTGACGTTCACGTCGGCGACGGGGGCGTAGTCCTGGTTGATGCCGACGGCGCGCAGCTCCGTGCCGCTGATCCGCCCCGCCTTGTAGGCGTCCTTCGGCCTTCCGGAGGCGCCGAGCGCCATGCTGCCCGGGAACTGGGTGGCGGGCGGGCCGAACCGGACGACCCGGCCGTGCTCCTGGTCGGTGGAGATCAGGAGCGGCACCTGGGCGCCGCTCCCCAGCGCGGCCCGCTGGAGCCCGTCGGACAGGTCGGCGACCTGGCCCGGGTTCTGGAAGCTGTCGGTCCAGGCGAAGTAGATGATCCCGCCGAGGTGGTACTTCTCCACCGCCTGCGCACCGTTGTCCACCCCCAGCCACGTACGGTTGCGGGCCGCGTCGTCGGCGTCGCTGTCCTCGGCAGTCTC
The DNA here is from genome assembly GCF_040605575.1 of Streptomyces sp. NPDC005566. Taxonomy (NCBI): domain Bacteria; kingdom Bacillati; phylum Actinomycetota; class Actinomycetes; order Kitasatosporales; family Streptomycetaceae; genus Streptomyces; species Streptomyces sp. NPDC005566. The sequence goes on from NZ_JBEXDB010000034.1 coordinate 7,659, forward strand.
GCCGTAGGCGTAGGTGACGAAGAGTTGGCCGACCTTCTCCTCCAGCGTCATGGCGTCCAGGCGACCCTCGACCCAGCGGCCCTTGTCCCTGCCGCCCTGGGCGTCCTGGGCGGAACCCGGACCGGCTGCGGCGCCCTGCGGCAGGCCCAGGAGCATCCCGACGGCGGCGGTCGCTGCCACCATCGATCTGCCCAGGGCACCACGTCCACGGACGCTCATCCGACGCTCCTTCGATCGACGCACCCGGCGGGCGGGCAGAGTAGGGCGCACCCAGTGGATGGCCAGTACACCTCAGGGGTCAAGAGGGAAGCGGAGATGTCATTGGTGGCACCAATGACAGGGCCCCATGAAGTCGAAGTCCTCACATCACAGCGGCCCTTGGCCTTGTTGACGTGGGCATGCAATGTCGGTTGAAGTGACTCCTTACACGCACCGGAACGTCGTGCCGCAGTCCTACCCGGATCGCCGGCCGACACCGTTCGATTCGACGCCGACGAGGGGACACCACCGATGTACCGACGCCCGCGATCATGGAGACACACCACCTCGCTCGTACTCAGTACGGCCGTCGCCGTACTGTTCACCGGTACGGGCGGGCCGTCCGCCGCCGCGACGCCCGCCGCGCACGACACCGTCGGCCGGTCCTTCGCCCGGGCCGGCGCCGAGTTCGACGTCCCCCGCGATCTGCTCGTGGCAATCGGGTACGGAGAGAGCCGACTCGACCCCCACGACGGCAAGCCCAGTCACGCGAACGGGTTCGGCGTGATGCACCTGGTCAGCAACCCCCGCTCGCACACCCTGGAGCGGGCCGCGGAGCTGACGGGCGCGGCACCGGACGCGCTGCGGCACAGCACCGCGGCCAACATCCGTGGCGCCGCCGCCGTCCTGCGCTCGTACGCCGACCGGCTGGGGCTGGACGCGGCGGACCGCGACGACGTCGGCGCCTGGTATCCGGCGGTGGCCGAGTACAGCGGCAGCGCGGACGACCGCACGGCCCGGCTCTACGCGGACTCCGTCTACGACTTCCTCACCAACGGCGTCCGTGCCACCGCGACGCCGGGCGAGACCGTCGCCGTACGCCCACAGGCCGTACGTCCCGAGCGGGGCCGATACACGGATGTGCCCGCCCTGGACGAGGGGGGCTCGGCCGCCGTGGGGCCCCTGAGCACCGACTACCCGCCCGCGCTGTGGGTGGCCGCGAACAGCGGGAACTACACCGTGGGCCGGTCCGCGTCGATCTCCGCCGTCGTCATCCACGTCACCCAGGGGTCGTACGCCGGGTCCATCAGCTGGTTCCAGAACCCGAGCTCGAACGTCAGCGCGCACTACGTGATCCGTTCGTCCGACGGGCAGGTCACCCAGACCGTTCGCGACAAGGACACGGCCTACCACGCGCGTTCGGGCAACGCCTACAGCGTCGGCATCGAGCACGAGGGGTACGTCGACAACCCTGCCTGGTTCACCGACGCCATGTACCGGTCGTCCGCCACCCTCACGCGTCATCTGGCCGACAAGTACGGCATCCCCAAGGACCGGGCGCACATCGTCGGGCACTCCGAGGTCCCGAACAACGACCACACCGACCCGGGGGTGAACTGGAACTGGACCTACTACATGCAGCTCGTCGGGGGCAGCACAGGTGTTCCGGTCAACCTCGACTTCCCGGCCTACGACACGCTCCGCAGCGGGTCCACCGGCCCCCAGGTCGCGGCGGCACAGACGTTGCTCAACGCGCAGGGTTTCGCCGCCGGTACCGCGGACGGCGTCTTCGGCACGAAGACCGGGACCGCCGTGAAGGCGTTCCAGAGTGCACGCGGCCTGTCGTCCGACGGGGTCATCGGCCGTCAGTCCTGGACCGCGCTGCTCTCGGCCGGGACCAAGCCCGTCCTGCAGGAGGGTTCCTCGGGCGCCGACGTCAAGCGGCTCCAGCGGTCGCTGACGGCCGCACTGGGCCGGACCGTAGGGATCGACGGCAGCTTCGGCCCCAGCACTGCCCAGGCGGTCAGGGACTTCCAGAGCAGCCGGTCGTTGACGGTGGACGGCATCGCGGGCTCGGCGACCTGGACGGCTCTGCAGGCCGGTCGGTGAGGTGAACGGGCTCGGCGCGTACTGGGGCCCTCGGGGGTGAGCGGGAAGTCGTGTCGATGCTCGCGGAGCTATCCGGAAGGTCCAAGACCTGACCATGCCACCTGCGGACGACGAAGGCCCCCACCGGTAACGGTGGGGGCCTTCGTGTCGGTGGGCTGTCAGAATGATCCGAATACTTTTCAGGAAGCATTCGGAGACCCTTGCTCAGCTTGCGGGGCTGCTGGGTAACTCCGGACAGCGACGGGGTACTACGTCAGCTCATCCCGTACAGCTTCTTGGTTGCCGCGTCCGCCTCGTAGGGATTCAGATCCAGATCCAGATCCAGGCTGGGAGGGAACTCCTCGTAGTACTCCTGCACTGACTTCTCGATTCCGATCTCGTCAGTGAGGGGGTCCGGCAGCAGCCCCAGAGCGTCGCGCTGAAGATGGAGCTCGCATGCAACGCAGGAAAATACCGTCGGGGTCAGCATGACGATGTCCCGTTCCAGATCGTGACGTATGTCGCCACCGAGCCAGCCGTACGACTCACAAGCCGGGCACTCCGCCATCTCTCGGTGCTCAGCGTCATCGATCACCATGCTGGACCGGGCAACCGCTTCGAGAATCAAGCCGAGTTTTGACTCACGAAGATGTCCGTAACGGTCATCGAAGACGCGGCGAGCCTTGGCGAGCTGCCCCTCCAGATGAACACGCGCTTCTTCCACTCGCTGGTCCAGCAGCCTGTCGTGCAGCCCTTCGTACGTGCCCCAGTAGCTGTCGAGGATGTTGATGTCCAGCGCAGGAAGCAGCGTATCGATCACCCGGAGGCTCGTCGTGAACACCGGATTCACCTGTGCTGAGTCATGGAACGCAGCGTGAGCAACCCCGTTGCGGGCATCAGCGACCGGCTGCAGCTCATTCCGGGAGACGGGCATCTTCCCCTTCAGGAGCACCGATACGCGAAGGTACGCCTCGATGAGCCCGATGGTCTTGGCCTGACTCTTCGGCGCCGAGGCATGGGCCCCGTGCCCGGTGGCGTGGAGCATCGAGCTGAAGTCCTTGGCCTCGACAATCAGCGCCGGGTGCAGGTTGGCCAGGTATGCCTTGAGGAGATGCTCTGCCGCGACCCCGGCGTGGTGCACCGCCATGTCCTGCGACATGGGCCCATCAGAAAGCGCCGCGAATGCAGCATGTATCCACTTCTTCGAGGAGTACACGAGCCGTTGAGCTTCCCTGTTCATGGTCTGGACAGTAGAGGGCGAACCTGAACCGAGGCAGTGATTTTCTGCACGCAAGCGACCAGGCGCGACGGCTTCTTCGCACCCGTCCTGCTCCTTCTCTTCCAGCGCAGCTGACACCTGACCCGCGTGGTCGGCGGCGGCCTGAATGGAGAGCCACGTGAGGCCCGGACAAGGACAGCTGCGTCACCGGAGGGACCGGTCGACTTCTGCCTGTAGGCATCAATGTCGAGGACCACGAGACGCGCGGGCCCACAGGAGACTCCGGCCCGAAGCCCGGGTCCACTCCCCCACCAGGCATTCAGGAGTTTCGGGCTGGTAGTGGCTGCGTGGAAGCCACGGCACCACCTACATGCGGGGCGGCAGTGGCAGTCCTGGGGGCGGTACGTCGTCCGCCGACAGGTCCCACAGTTGGCCACCCGGGTTTTACGCCCTGCCGTCAAGGGCTCTCGACCGGGAGGATCAGTTCGGGGCGGTCCCACATCACCGCGGGCGGGCGGGCCGCCACCGTACCGGTACGCTCCGCGCCGACACTGCGGTAGAAGCCCTCGGCGGGCGGATGCGAGACCACTCGCACCTCGCTCAGCCCGGCGCGGCGCGCCTCGTCCCGCAGGTGACCGACGAGGAGTCGCCCGATGCCACGCCCCTGGGCGTCGTCGCCGACGAACATGAGGTCGAGTTCGGGCGGGGAGAGGACCAGCGAGTAGAAGCCGAGCACGCGGTCGTCAGCACCGACGGCGACGAAGACCCGGTGCGTCTCGATATAGTCCGGGCCGACCCGGTAGCCCTCGACCATCGGCGCGTACGGCCCGTCGTAGGCGCTCGAGGTGGTGACGAGACGGGTGAGCCGCCTGGCATCCCGAGCGACGGCCCGCCTGATGCGGACCCCTGCGGGTCCGGTGGGCCCGCCACGCCGGTACGTAATGCTCGACTTCATATAGCGAGTATTACGCATCCACGGCTCCCGGCGCGCACGGCGGCCATGCCCCCACACGCAAGGTTCAGCCCCGGCGGCCCCGCCACTCCTTCACGACGGCCTCGACGTCGAAGGGCCTGAGGTTCAGGGGCGGACCCTCGGGCGGCATGAGGAGCGCCTTGCGGATCTTGTCGTTGATCTCGTTCAGCAGGCTCCGGACCTCGGCTTCCGTCCGGGCACCCGCGACTGCCTCCCTGACGTCCTCCGCCTCTTTCCGCAGGGTCAGCGACGGCGGGAGCACGGACAGCCCCTCCCGCTGCATCTTTGCCTTGATCCACCACGTCTCGTCGTAGGGCCGCTCGAGCCCGGGGATCGGCTTGCCGAAACCGGGCAACGCGGAGAAGTCGCCTCGCTGTTCGGCCTCGCGGATCTGCTTGTCCACCCACGATTCGAAGCTGACTCCGGTGGGCTTGCGCTCGGTCACCGTGTGCCCCTTTCAGAACTCGTTCGGCAGAAGTCCGGGTTCGGGCCCGGGTCCGGCTCATTCCACGATACCGAGCGGTCCGTCCGCATGAACTCCGTCAGGCGGGTACACGACTGCTTGCACACGGCCCGGCACTTCGACCGGGCTCGCCCGAAGGGAGTTGACGAAAGTGAGACTGCGCTACGCACCGACCGCGAACCGACAGGAGGGTCAGTCATGACGACTGTGGTGATCATCGTTGCCGTCGTCCTGCTGGCGGCTCTCGGCTACTTCCTCGTCCGTAGCCGGACGGACGGCGGCCACGGGCTGCGGCGTCGCTTCGGACCCGAGTACGACCGCACGGTCGAGCGGCACAACGGCGACACGAAGGCCGCCGAGCACGAACTCGCCGAGCGCGTGAAGCTGCACGGCAACCTGGAGGAGCGGCCCCTGGCTCCGGAGGCGCGCGAGGGATACACCGACCGCTGGGCCGCGGTGCAGGAGCAGTTCATCGACTCGCCCACCGAAGCGGTCGCCCAGGCAGACGCGCTGCTGGCGCAACTGGCGCGGGACCGGGGTTTCCCCGACGGGGCCGGGTTCGAGGAGCAGACGGCCGCCATCTCGGTGCACCACGCGGAGCATGTCGACGGGTACCGCAAGGTGCACACGGCGGTGCGCGGCAACGGCAACACCGAGGACATGCGCAAGGCGCTGATCGAGTCCCGCGCCCTCTTCGACGTACTGCTCGGACAGGCTCCGGACGAGCCGGCCCACACGAGCCGGCACCGGACGAACGGAAGGACCGCATGATGCACCGCACCGGACCCACTGACAGTTCTGCCACCGAGGAGCCCCGGACCGCAGGTGAAGCACGGCGCACCGAGACTCCTCCGGCCTCGACGGAAGCACGGCGCAACGAGACCCCCCGGACCTCGACGGAAGCACGGCGCAACGAGACGCCGCGGACCACCCCGGAACCGCGGCACGATCCGGCGCCCGGGACTGCCGCGACGCGGACCGCGACGCCCGGCGCCGACCCGACCCAGGTCATGAACCGGGGCCCCGGCGATGCCGGTGCGCCGCAGGCCGCGCGACCGTCCACCGCGTCGGCTCCGTCAGGTCGGCCGGACGGCCGGCCCCGGGCCACCCCGGCGAACACGCCCCTGCTGCCCGTCAAGGAGCAGGAGTCGCTGGCCGAGCGCATGCAGCAGGCCGTCGCCGAGTTCGTCGAGAGCCCGCGACAGGCGGTCGAAGAGGCCGAAAGCACGTTCGACAGGATCGTGGCGGATCTGACCGAGGCGCTCGAGGAACGCAAGCGCACCCTGCGCACGAGCTGGCAGGCCCAGGAGAGCACCGAGGCCCGGACGGAGGAGCTGCGGGTGGCCCTGCAGCAGTACCGTGACGTCGGCGAACGGCTCCTGCGCGTCTGACCCGGACTCCGCAACGGCGGCCCGGTGCGACGTCCTCAGAGGACGTCGCACCGGGCCGCACGGCGTTCAGGCCGGTACCGCCAGGTCGGCGCGCAACCGCTCCACCACCGCCGGGGGCACCCGCAGCGCCTTGTGGAGATAGCCGTCGAGACCGCCCCACTTCTCGTCCATCGCGTCCAGGGCCGCTTCGAGGTAGCGGGGCCGGACTTCGACGATCGCGGACGCGATGTCCGGGTCGCCGCCCGCCTCGAGGAAACGCCGGACGCCGGGTCCGAAAGCGCCGCGAACGGCAGGATTCACGGCCACGAACTCCGCCCGGACGACATCACGCGACGCGCCCGCCATGAGCAGCAGGAGCGCGGCGGCCCAGCCGGTCCGGTCCTTGCCTGTCGCACAGTGGAACAGGACCGGTCGCGCACGCGGGTCCGCAGCCGTCTCCAGGAAGGCGCGGTACGCGGCCGCGGCGCCGGGCGAGAGCACCATCTTCCGGTAGGTCTGGGCGAACAACTCCTCCGCCCTGCCGTTGCCGAGCACACTCGCTGCGCCGTCCGGGTCGCCGAGCAGCGCCCTGATCCTGGCCGGTGCGACACCGGGGTCGTCTCCCAGCACGTCGGCGACGAAGAGCCGTGCGCCGGGCGGCAGACGGTCGGGCGCCCACTGGCGCTCGTCCGCGGTGCGGAGGTCGACGACGGTACGGATACCGAGGGCGGCCACCGCCATGTCGCTCTCCGCGTCGAAGTCGCTCAGCTGGCCCGAGCGCAGCAGCACTCCCTGACGCAGGCGGCGGTCGCGCCCCAGGGCGATGCCGCCCAGATCGCGCAGGTTGACGACGGTGGCGGCAGGGACGGCCCGGGCGGTCTGCACGATGAACTGCCTCATTCCCGACGAACTCCACAGGTCAGAATCAACGTCGCACGTAGCGCGAAAATCGACAAAGGAAACAGCCGGGTACCGGCGGGGTTGTCAGTCGGCGAGGATCCTCGTCTTCTGCGCCGCGAACTCGGCGTCGGTGAGTACGTCCTGCTTCCGCAGCTCGGCGAGCCGCTCGAGCAAGGTGATGACATCGTCCCCGCCGTCCGTGGGCTCCCCCGCTTCCCCCTCCGCGGGGAGCCGCTCACGCGCCACGAGCTGTCCGCCGGCCTCTTGGACCGCTCGGGTGAGTGGCGCCGCCCAGAGGTCATCGCGCACGATCAGCGCGGCCGAGTTCCCCGGTGGTACGTTCCTGCCGAGTGAGTCGATGTCCTTGACGGCAGCCAGGCCGGCCACCTCACCGGCGACCGGCTCGAACGACACCAGTCCATCGGGGTCGACATCCCGCAGCTCCTTGAAGGCGAGCGTGCCGCCCTCTCCGCGGTGGACGAAGGAGAGGTCCAGGACCGACACCGCCTCCGACGCGACCGCGTCGGCCAGTGCCGATGCCATCGGACCGGTGAGGGTGCTGCCGGGAAAGACGACGACGAGGTACTCCACGGGTCCCACGGCCACGACGCGCCCCTTTCCTGCGTTGCTGGAACGTCAGAAGCATAACTTCGGACATTCAGTGACGCACTGTGAAGCTTCATGGTTAAGGCAATGCATTCGCCCCATTGCCTGCCATTCAGGGGTACGACGAAACCGGACCCGCTCATCCCCGGACGGGGGAAACGCGACGGTCCGTGAAGGATCAGGTGCGTTCCGGAGAGGGCAAGGTCACAGCCGGTGCCACTGCTGGTCGTCAGAGCTCTGACCTAGCATCTGAGCATGACGGTCCTGCCTGCTGACGGGCTCTCTCTGGCCGCCGAGTTCCCTGACCCCTCCCATGATCAGTGGCAGAGCCTTGTCGAAGGCGTACTGCGCAAGTCTGGCAAGGAAGTCACGGGCACGGCCGCCGAGGAAGCGCTGTCCACCGCGCTCGGGGACGGGCTCACCGCCCGCCCTCTGTACACCTCCGACGACGTATCAGCCGACCCCGGACTCCCCGGTTTTGCCCCCTTCACCCGGGGCAGCAAGGCCGCGGGCAGCATCGCGGGCGGCTGGGACGTACGGCAACGCCACGCGCTGACGGACCCCGTACGCCTGAACGAGGCCGTACTCGGCGACCTCGAGAACGGCGTCACCTCGCTGTGGCTGGCCGTGGGCGGGCCCGGCGGGGTTCCGGCCACCGGCCTCGCCCGTGCGCTCGAAGGCGTCTATCTCGACCTGGCACCCGTATCGCTCGACGCCGGCAGCGACTTCGAGCCTGCGGTACGGGAGTTGACGGCGCTCTACGAGGCGCGCGGCATCGCGAAGTCCGCCGCGCGCGGCAGCCTCGGCGCGGACCCGCTCGGCCACGCCGCCCGTACCGGCGGCGAACCGGACCTGACGGCCGCCGTCCACTGGGCGCGGCTGTGCGGCCGCGAGTACCCCGGGCTGCGCACGCTGGCCGTCGACGCACTGCCGTACCACGAGGCGGGCGGCTCGGCCGCCCAGGAACTGGGCCTCTCGCTGGCGACGGGCGTCGCCTATCTGCGGGCGCTGACCGAGGCGGGAGCCTCGGTCGAGGAGGCGTGCGCGCAGCTGGAGTTCCGATACGCGGCGACCGCCGACCAGTTCCTGACGATCGCGAAGCTGCGGGCCGCACGACGGCTGTGGGCCCGGGTCGCCGAGGTGTGCGGAAGCGCCGCGGCAGGTGCGCAGCAGCAGCACGCCGTGACCTCGCCCGTGATGATGACCCGCCGCGATCCGTGGGTGAACATGCTGCGGACGACACTCGCCTGCCTGGGCGCGGGGGTCGGCGGGGCCGACTCCGTCACGGTCCTGCCGTTCGATCACGCACTGGGTCTGCCGGACGCGTTCGCCCGGCGGATCGCCCGGAACACGTCGACGATCCTCATGGAGGAGTCGCACTTGGCGCGGGTCATCGATCCGGCAGGCGGTTCCTGGTACGTGGAGCGGCTGACCGATGAACTCGCCGCCGCAGCCTGGTCGTTCTTCCAGGAGGTCGAGCGGGCGGGCGGTCAGGCCGCCGCGCTGCGCTCCGGCATGGTCGAGGAGCGGCTCGCCGGCACCTGGGCCGCCCGCAGCAAGGACCTGGCGCGGCGCAAGGAGCCGGTGACGGGCGTCAGCGAGTTCCCGACGCTCACCGAGCGGCCCGTGGAGCGCGAACCCCATCCCGCCCCTGCGGCGGGAGGACTGCCGAAGGTCCGCCGTGACGAGGCCTTCGAGGCTCTGCGGACCCGTTCGGACCGCCACCTGGCCGCCACCGGAAGCCGCCCGAAGGTGTTCCTCGCCGCCCTGGGCCCGGCCTCGGTGCACACGGCGCGGGCGTCCTTCGCAGCGAACCTCTTCGTCGCGGGCGGCATCGAACCCGTCCACGAGCCCGCCTCCGTGGACGCCGCGACCGCGGCCGGGGCCTTCACCGCAAGTGGGGCGACGATCGCCTGCCTGTGCTCCTCCGACGCGATGTACGCCGAGCAGGCCGACGCCGTCGCCGGGGCCCTCGCCTCCGCCGGAGCCCTGCAGGTCCTCCTCGCGGGCCGGCCCGGCGAGTACCCGAGCGTCGACGGCCACGTGTTCGCGGGCTGCGATGTGGTCGCCGTCCTCTCCTCCGTACTCGACTGCATGGGAGTGGCGTGATGCAGACCACCGAGACCTCCGGGACCCCGGGTGCGGGAACCCCTGTTCCGGACTTCTCCGATGTCCCCCTGGCCGCCGACGCCCCTGCGGAGGTGTCCGCCGACCAGTGGCGTGCGGCAGTGAAGGAGTCGACCGGTACGTCCGAGGACGAGCTGCTCTGGGAGACACCCGAGGGCATCGCGGTCAAGCCGCTGTACACCGGACAGGACCTGGAAGGCCTCGACTTCCTGGAGACCTACCCCGGCATCGCCCCGTACCTGCGCGGCCCGTACCCGACGATGTACGTCAACCAGCCCTGGACGATCCGGCAGTACGCGGGATTCTCCACGGCCGAGGAGTCGAACGCGTTCTACCGGCGCAATCTGGCGGCCGGCCAGAAGGGTCTCTCCGTCGCGTTCGACCTGCCCACGCACCGCGGTTACGACAGCGACCATCCCCGGGTGACCGGTGACGTCGGCATGGCGGGCGTGGCGATCGACTCGATCTACGACATGCGCCAGCTCTTCGACGGCATTCCGCTGGACAAGATGTCGGTGTCGATGACGATGAACGGCGCTGTGCTGCCCGTGCTCGCGCTGTACATCGTGGCCGCGGAGGAACAGGGCGTGCCGCCCGAGAAGCTGGCCGGGACCATCCAGAACGACATCCTCAAGGAGTTCATGGTCCGTAACACCTACATCTATCCGCCCGGTCCCTCGATGCGGATCATCTCCGACATCTTCGCGTTCACCTCGCAGAAGATGCCGCGCTACAACTCGATCTCCATCTCGGGCTACCACATCCAGGAGGCGGGAGCCACCGCCGACCTGGAGCTGGCCTACACGCTGGCCGACGGTGTGGAGTACCTGCGGGCGGGACGCGACGCCGGCCTCGACGTGGACGCGTTCGCGCCGCGGCTGTCGTTCTTCTGGGCGATCGGCATGAACTTCTTCATGGAGATCGCGAAGCTGCGCGCGGCCCGGCTCCTGTGGGCCAAGCTGGTGAAGGAGTTCGAGCCCAAGAACTCCAAGTCGTTGTCGCTGCGCACCCATTCGCAGACATCCGGGTGGTCGCTGACCGCTCAGGACGTCTTCAACAACGTCACGCGGACGTGCGTGGAGGCGATGGCGGCCACCCAGGGCCACACCCAGTCGCTGCACACCAACGCCCTGGACGAGGCGCTCGCCCTGCCGACGGACTTCTCGGCCCGGATCGCGCGCAACACCCAGCTGCTGCTCCAGCAGGAGTCCGGCACCGGGCGGGTCATCGACCCGTGGGGCGGTAGCGCGTACGTGGAGAAGCTGACGTACGACCTGGCGCGTCGGGCCTGGCAGCACATCGAGGAGGTCGAGGCGGCCGGCGGCATGGCGAAGGCCATCGACGCGGGCATCCCGAAACTCCGGATCGAGGAGGCCGCGGCCCGTACCCAGGCGCGGATCGACGCCGGGCGCCAGCCGGTCATCGGCGTCAACAAGTACCGGGTGGAGACCGACGAGAAGATCGACGTGCTCAAGGTCGACAACTCCTCGGTGCGTACGCAGCAGATCGAGAAGCTCCGGCGGCTGCGCGAGGAGCGGGACGAGGTGGCCTGCCAGGACGCCCTGCGGGCGCTGACGGCGGCGGCCGAGCGGGACCCGGGACCGGGCCTGGAGGGCAATCTGCTGGCGCTCGCGGTCGACGCTGCCCGGGCGATGGCCACGGTCGGCGAGATCTCGGACGCCCTGGAGAAGGTGTACGGGAGGCACGCGGGCCAGATCCGTACGATCTCCGGCGTGTACCGCAAAGAAGCAGGAGAGTCCCCGTCCGTGGACCGTACCCGCACGCTGGTCGACGATTTCGAGGAGGCCGAGGGACGGCGTCCGCGCATCCTGGTCGCGAAGATGGGCCAGGACGGCCACGACCGCGGGCAGAAGGTGATCGCCACCGCCTTCGCCGACCTGGGCTTCGACGTGGACGTCGGCCCGCTGTTCCAGACGCCGGGTGAGGTGGCCCGGCAGGCGGTCGAGGCGGACGTGCACATCGTGGGCGTCTCGTCGCTGGCCGCCGGGCACCTGACGCTCGTACCCGCCCTCCGCGCGGAACTGGCGGCCGAGGGCCGGGAGGACATCATGATCGTGGTGGGCGGGGTGATTCCGCTGCAGGACATCGAGACGCTGCACGAGGCGGGTGCCGCCGCGGTGTTCCCTCCCGGCACCGTGATCCCGGATGCGGCCCACGACCTGGTCACGCGGCTCGGTGCCGCGCTCGGCCACGAGCTGTGAGCCGCTGACGGATGCCTCCGAACATCGATGTCGACGCATACGTCAAGGGCGTGCTCGACGGGAAGCGTGCGTTCGTGGCGCGCGCGATCACTCTCGTCGAGTCGACCCGCCCCGATCACCGGGTGCTGGCGCAGCGGTTGCTGAGCGAGCTGCTGCCCCGTTCGGGGCGGGCCAGGCGCATCGGGATCAGCGGGGTTCCGGGCGTGGGGAAGTCCACGTTCATCGATGCGCTGGGCACCCTGCTGACGGGGCTCGGGCACCGGGTCGCCGTCCTGGCCGTCGACCCCTCGTCCAGCCGTACGGGCGGTTCCATCCTGGGCGACAAGACCCGGATGGAACGGCTGGCCGTGGACGCCCGGGCGTTCGTACGCCCCTCCCCCACCGCGGGGACGCTCGGAGGGGTGGCCAAGGCGACCCGTGAGTCCATCGTGGTGATGGAGGCGGCGGGCTATGACGTGGTGCTGGTGGAGACGGTCGGGGTCGGGCAGTCGGAGACCGCGGTCGCCAACATGGTCGACACGTTCCTCCTGCTCACTCTGGCCCGCACCGGCGACCAGCTGCAGGGCATCAAGAAGGGTGTCCTGGAACTGGCCGACGCCATCGCGGTCAACAAGGCCGACGGCCCCCACGAGCGCGACGCCCGCGCGGCGGCACGTGAACTGGCGGGCGCCCTGCGGCTGATGCACCCCGTGGACGCGGCGTGGACTCCTCCGGTCATGACCTGCAGCGCCCGGGAGTCGACCGGTCTGGACGAACTGTGGGAGCGACTGGAGCAGCACCGTACGCTCCTGGACAGCACGGGGCGGCTCACGGCCAAGCGCCGCGAGCAGCAGGTGGACTGGACGTGGACGATGGTCCGCGACGAGCTTCTGGACAGCCTGCGCAGCCATCCGGCCGTGCGCGCGCTCACGCCGCAGCTCGAACAGCGGGTACGCGGGGGCGAGTTGACGGCGACCCTGGCCGCCGAGCAGATCCTCGGGGCGTTCCGCGGTGATGTGGTGGACACAGCGGAGACGGTCGGCGCGAAGAAGCCGGAAGACGGCTGAAGGCCGCGTGCGCACCGTGGTGCGGTGACCGCTCGAACCGTGGGTGCGGTGTAGGCGGACACCGCACCCACGACCCGCGCCGGTAAGCTCCCGGGAATCGCGTCCGAACGGCCGGGTACCTGTCGTCCGCCGAGACGGCTCCGGCAGCAGGCGCTCGCGGTGACCCCCTCCCGCGCAGTCCAGCGGTTCCGGTCCGGGGCCGGCGGCGCCGGGTAGCCGAGCTGCCTCTTCCCCCACCTCGACCTGCGTGCTATGGTGCGGCAAGCACATGTGTACGCCCCGAATCGGGCGCCGGTGCCGTTTCCTCTCATTTCTGCTGTTGCGCCCGTCCTCCAGTGACCGGCGATCCAGCCTCTCCGCACCACTTCTTCTGTCCGGTCCGGGCCTTCTGCCCGTCACACGGGGCGTGATTCCGCCGCCTCCGCTTCGCCGGACACCTCATTCGCCTTGTCCGCGAAAGGACCCACCCATGACCAGCACACTCGAACGCCCCGTCACGCGACAGAATCAGCCCGTCCGCACCGCAGGTGTCCTCGACACCACGAACAACGGACACGGCGTACTGCGCACCGACGGCGGCCATCCCTCCCCCGGTGACATCCAGGTGCCGCCCACACTCATCCGGCAGTTCGGCCTGCGCAAGGGCGACGTCGTCGCTGGAACCTGCGAACGGCCGCGGGCACTGTCCCGGATCGACTCGGTCAACGGCCGTCCGGCACAGGACCTTCGGGGCCGGCCGCACTTCCGCGACCTCACCCCCCTCCACCCCCAGGAGCGGCTGCGCCTGGAGACACCGCGCGGCGGACCCGCCATGCGCCTCGTCGACCTCGTCTCGCCGGTCGGCAAGGGGCAGCGCGGCCTCGTCGTCGCCCCTCCGAAGACCGGCAAGACCGTGCTCCTGCAGCAGCTCGCCGCAGCAGTCGCCACCAACCACCCCGAGTGCCACCTGATGGTCGTCCTCCTGGACGAACGCCCCGAAGAAGTCACGGACATGCGCCGCTCCGTACGCGGCGAGGTGTACGCCTCCACCTTCGACCGGCCCGCGAAGGAGCACATCGCGCTCGCCGACCTCGCCGTGGAACGGGCCAAGCGACTCGTCGAGCAGGGCCAGGACGTCGTGATCCTCCTCGACTCCCTGACCCGGCTGTGCCGGGCCCACAACAACGCCGCCGGGGCGGGCGGACGCACCCTCAGCGGTGGCGTCGACGCCTCCGCCCTCATCGGCCCGAAGAAGCTGTTCGGGGCGGCACGCCTGGCCGAGGAGGGCGGTTCGCTGACCATCCTGGCGACCGCGCTAGTGGACACCGGATCCCGCGCCGACGACTACTTCTTCGAAGAACTGAAGAGCACCGGCAACATGGAACTGCGTCTGGACCGCCGGCTGGCCGACAGGCGGGTCTTCCCCGCCGTCGACATCACGCTGTCCGGCACCCGCCGCGAAGAGCTCCTGGTACCCGCCGCGGAACTGGCGGCCGTGCGGGGACTGCGCCGCGCCCTGCAGTCCAGGGACGGGCAGGCCACCCTGGAAGTCCTGCTGGAGAAGGTCCGCGCCACCCCGGACAACGCCACGTTCCTCCGCCAGGTCCAGCACACCGTTCCCGCCGCGTAACAGCCCGGCTCACGGCGGTCCGGCCACGGCGCGCCGGTCCCGGATCAGCCGGTGCCGCCCAGTGCCTCGGCGACCAGGGTGCGCGCCTCGTCCTGGACCCTGGCCAGGTGTCCGGCGCCCTGGAAGCTTTCGGCGTACACCTTGTACACGTCCTCCGTTCCGGAGGGGCGGGCCGCGAACCAGGCACTGTCCGTGCAGACCTTCAGGCCGCCGATGGCCGCGCCGTTGCCCGGCGCCTCGGTGAGTACGGCGGTGATGGGCTCACCCGCCAGGGTGTCTGCGGTGACCTGGTCCGGGGAGAGCCTGGCCAGTACCGCCTTCTCCTCACGCGTCGCCGGAGCGTCGACCCTCGCATAGGCGGGGTCGCCGAAGCGGGCGGTGAGTTCGCCGTAGTGCTGGGAGGGCGTGGAGCCCGTGACGGCGGTGATCTCCGAAGCCAGCAGGGCGAGCAGGATGCCGTCCTTGTCGGTGGTCCACACCCGGCCGTCGCGGCGCAGGAAGGACGCTCCGGCGGACTCCTCGCCGCCGAAACCCAGGGTGCCGCCGAACAGTCCGTCGACGAACCACTTGAATCCCACCGGCACCTCCACCAACGGGCGCCCGAGGTCTGCCGCGACCCGGTCGATCATGGAGGAGGAGACGAGCGTCTTGCCGATGCCCGTGCCTGCGGGCCAGCCGTCGCGGTGGGAGTAGAGGTAGCGGATGGCCACGGCCAGATAGTGGTTGGGGTTCATCAGCCCGCCGTCAGGGGTGACGATGCCGTGCCGGTCGGCGTCCGCGTCGTTGCCGGTGGAGACGGTGAACGCGTCACGCTGCTCGATCAGGGACGCCATGGCGTACGGCGAGGAGCAGTCCATCCGGATCTTTCCGTCCCAGTCCAGCGTCATGAAACGCCAGGTGGGGTCGGCGAGCGGGTTGACCACGGTGAGGTCGAGCCGGTGGCGTTCGGCGATCCGGCCCCAGTAGGCGACCGAGGCGCCGCCGAGGGGGTCGGCACCGATCCGGATCCCCGCGTCCCGTACGGCGTCCAGGTCCAGGACGGCCGGGAGGTCGTCGACGTACCCGGTGAGGAAGTCGTGCCGCCCCGTGGTGTCCGCGGCGAGCGCCCGGGCGTACGGGATTCTCCGGACCTCCTTCAGCCCGCCCTCGATCAGGGCGTTGGCCCGGTCCTGGATCCAGGAGGTGGCGTCCGAGCCGGCCGGCCCGCCGTGCGGCGGGTTGTACTTGTAGCCGCCGTCGGCCGGCGGGTTGTGCGAGGGGGTGACCACGATGCCGTCGGCGAGACCGCTGCCACGGTCCTGGTTGTACGTCAGGATGGCGTGCGACACGGCGGGGGTGGGGGTGTAACCGTCGTCGCTGTCGATCAGTACGGTGGCCCCGTTGGCCGCCAGCACCTCCAGGGCGGTCACCCGCGCCGGTTCGGACAGCGCATGGGTGTCGGCGCCGAGGAACAGCGGCCCATCGGTGCCCTCACGGGTCCGGTAGTCACAGATCGCCTGGGTCGTGGCGGCGATGTGGTCCTCGTTGAAGGCTGCCGCCAGGGCCGAGCCCCGGTGTCCTGAGGTACCGAAGGCGACGCGCTGGCCGGGTTCGGCCGGGTCGGGGTGGACCGTGTAATAGGCGGTCACCAGACGCGCCACGTCCACCAGGTCTCCGGGCTGCGCCGGCTGACCGGCCCGTTCGTGAACCATCGGTTCTCCTCTGTCGTCGTCGGTGCGTCCACGGCCCGGACCACCGTCACGGGGCGGACGATCATCACGAGTAGTACTCGATACTGCCCCGTCGGCCGCACTTACGGGTACCCGCGGCCCGACAGCAGTACATCCGGGGCCCCGTGCCTTCCCGGGGCCCTTCACGACGATTGGCCGGTTCCCGCGCGGAACACAGCGGGACGGGCAGGGCCAGGAGACCCACCGCCGGCGGCAAACAGCGAGGGCCCGCAATCCGCTTCGCACAACTCGACACCCGGTGGCGGAACTTCAGGATCCGCGGATTCCGGTGTCCCGAATTCCATGACGAGTTGGCGCCACCCTCGATCGGCCGAATGCGAGAGGAAAGCGCAGGGCATCGCCATCATGGAGCAACAGTCCAGAACAGCAGAAGATGCGAGGCACTGACACGCCGCAGCATTCGGCAATCCGGTGCCGGCACCCCTGGTAGGAGCCAATCCGACCCCTCATGCGCGAGTCATGCGTGTTTTCGTACACACTGTCTGTCACAGTGCATTTCGGTTTAACCCACTTATCTCCGCCGCCATATTCCTTTCCGCCGGTACTTATCCGAACCGGCTCGTCGGGGGCATGTGAGAAGAGAGCCGTGCGTGCTGCAAAAGAGTTGCACCGAGGAAAGACAACTGACGGTCCTTCATTTGGTCCAGCCGGTGGAGGGCGGAGTCGCACGGGTCGTGACCGACCTCGTCGCCGCGCAGGTCCGGGCAGGGCTGCGGCCCGTCGTGGCCTGCCCGCCGGGCGGTTCGCTGGCGTCCGGGGCGGCCGTGGCGGGGGCCCGGGTGTGTACCTGGCCGGCCGAGCGGGCCCCGGGGCCGGGGCTGGGCCGGGAGGTCGTGACCGCGGGCCGTCTGATCAGCGCGTACACACCCGATGTGATCCATGCCCACAGTGCGAAGGCCGGCCTCGCGGGCCGGCTGGCCGTCCGGGGCCGGGTGCCGACGGTGTTCCAGCCCCACGCATGGTCGTTCGATGCCGTGGAGGGCAGGACCGCCCGGCTGGCCCTGAAGTGGGAGCGGTTCGGAGCACGGTGGAGCGACCGCATCCTCTGCGTCAGCGAATCCGAGCGCCGCGCGGGCGAGCGCGCGGGCGTCGCCGCCCACTGGTCAGTGATCCACAACGGCATCGACCTCGGCCACTTCCGGCCGGCCGGCCCGGAGGCCGCTCTGGCTGCCCGTGCCGCCCTGCCGCTCCAGGAGACCGTCCCGGCCGGTGCTCCCCTGGTCGTGTGTGTCGGGCGGCTGAGCCGGCAGAAGGGCCAGGACGTGCTGCTGCGGGCCTGGCAGCGGACGCGGGTACCAGGGGCACGGCTCGTCCTGGTCGGTGACGGACCGTGCCATGACGAACTGCGGCGCGCGGCACCTCCGGGGGTGCTGTTCGCGGGAGCGAGCAGGGACGTACGGCCGTGGATCCACGCGGCGGACGTCCTGGTCCTGCCTTCGCGGTGGGAGGGGATGGCGCTGGCCCCGCTCGAGGCGATGGCGTGCGGCACCCCCGTCCTCATGTCCGATGTCAACGGAGCCCGGGAGAGCCTGCCGCCCGGCCACGAATCCCACTGCCTTGTGCCGCCCGAGGACCCTGCAGCCCTCGCGACGGCCCTGACCGCTCTGCTGACCGACCCGCTGCTGCGGAAGGAGCTGGGCGGCACGGCGCAGAGACATACCCGGTCGGTCTTCGATGTGAGGAAGACCGCCGGAGCGGTTCTGAGCCTTTACCAGGAACTTGTCGGCCTGTCCCGCCCCACGACGAGGAAGCGCACCGAGCAATGACGACGGAGAGTGCACCTGTCCCCCGAGCCGCCCAGGCAACAGCCGTACGGCGTACGGCTTCCGCTGTCCGCCCACCGCGCGACGGTACCGGGCGCGCGCAGTCCCTGCGGGCCACCCGGAACCGCAGGAGGTGGGGGTCCCCCTCGGGGCTCGTCGCCGCCGACGGCCTCGCGCTGGTTCTCGCCCTGGCGTTGGTGGCCCCCCTGCCGTGGCCTCCGGGGGTCTTCGTCCTCCAGGCCGTGACTCAGTTGCTGCTGCACGCCCACCGGGGCCTGTACCGGATCGGACTGTCCCCGTCCGTTCTCGCGGAGCTGCCCGCGCTGCTCGGTCTCTCGCTGGTCCAGTGGTACGTGACCACCGAGGCCCTGACCGCGTACGACCCCCGTTACGGCATCGGCTGGACGGCGCTGGCCTGTGCGGTCGCCGCGCAGACGCTGCTGAGCTGCGGTGCGCGCACGGCGGTCCACCGGCTGCGGCTCCGGTCTGCTGCCCGCAGCCCCCAGTCGGCGCTGGTCGTCGGCGACGGTCAGGTCGCCCACCGGGTCACCGCTGCCCTGCAGGAGCACCCGGAGTACGGGCTGCGGCCGGTGGGCCGGGTGGGTTCCGACGCTCCATCGGCCGATGTCCCCGGCCCCGCCGGGTCGCCCTCCGGCGGAGCGCATCTCCCCGTACTCACGACCGCGCAGGACGTCGGCCGGGCGGTCATCCAGAACTCCGTGCGGCACGCCGTCTTCACGGCTCCGCCCGAGTCGGTATCCGGCGGGGCCGCGTTGTTCGGGCAGTTCGTCCGGCAGGGTTGCCGGGTGTGGCTGATCACCGAGCAGGGGACGATCGCCCCCTGCCGGACCGCGTCCAGACCGGACCATGTGTGGGGGTTCGCGGCCCAGGCCTTGGACGACGGCCTGCACAGGCCGGCCGGCCACCGGGTCAAGCGGGCGATGGACGCCGTTCTGGCCATGATCGCCCTGATCGCGGCGGCCCCTCTGCTCGCCGTCTGCGCACTTGCCGTACGCGTCTGTGACGGCCCTGGAGTCGTCTTCAGGCAGGAGCGCATCGGACGGCACGGACGGCCGTTCGTCCTGTTGAAGTTCCGCACCCTGCGGCCGGCCGACGCCCATGAGTCCGCCACCCGGTGGAACGTGTCGGGCGACGAGGCCATGAGCCGCGTCGGCAGGACGCTCCGCCGGACGTCCCTCGACGAGCTCCCGCAGCTGTGGAACGTGGTGCGCGGCGACATGAGTCTGGTCGGCCCCCGCCCGGAACGCCCCTACTTCGTGCAGCACTTCAGCCGCATCCACCCCGGCTACCGGGCCCGTCACCGCATGCCCGTCGGCATCACGGGGCTGGCCCAGGTGCACGGTCTGCGCGGCGACACCTCGATCGAGGACCGTGTCCGCTTCGACAACCGGTACATCGGGACCTGGTCGCTCTGGCAGGACGTGTGCGTCCTCGCGCGGACTGCGGGCTCGGTCTTCCGCCTCGGAGGCAGCTGAACCGTGACTCTCACCGTGACCGCCGCGCCGGCGGTACCCGTCGTCCGGTCCGGCCCGGCGCCCCCGGTCGTGCGCCGGTGGGCGACCGCCTGGCCGCTGTTGCCCCTGGTCGCGACGGTCCTGCTCCTGGCCGTGCCGGCCGACGGCTCGGGGCCTGGGACCGTGTACGGCGTTCCGCCGGCCGACCTCGTCTCGGGCGTCGCGGTGCTCGTCTGCCTGGGGCGCCTGCTGTTCCTGCGGATGCGCCCTCTCACCCCGGCCGCGGCCGTCGTCCTGGGGCTGCCGGCCGTGGGTCTCGCGGTGGCCACGGTCACTGCGGCGGACCCGGCGGCGGCGCTCCCCGGATTCGTCCGGTACCTGCAGATCTTCGTGCTGGTACCGGCCGCCGTCTTCATCCTGGTCCGGGACGCCCGGGGGTTCCGGATCATCACGGGCACGCTGGTGCTCCTCGCCCTCGTCCAGGGCACGACGGGGGTGTACCAGTACGCCTCCGGGTCCGGCGCCTCCTACATGGGTGAGGACATCCGCGCCGTCGGTACGTTCGGGCCCAGCGACGTGATGGGCATGGCCACGGTGGTCGCCTTCGGGCTGCTCGCAGCCGCCGCGTACGCGCTGGGCACCCGCGCCGGCGGGCCCCGGTGGCTGCGTCCCGGTGCCTTCTGCGTCGCCGCGCTCCTGGTCGTTCCGCTCACCCTGTCCTTCAGCAGGGGGGCCTGGATCGCGACGGTCGCGGGTGCCCTGGCCGTGCTCGCGTTGACCGGGCTGCGCCAGGCCGTGCGCGCGCTGGCTGTGCTGTGCGCGGCCGGAGTCGTACTCGTCGGCGGTTTCGGCGTCGGGTCCGAGATGATCTCGCAGCGGCTCACCAGCATCACCGAGGTGACGCGCACCCCCGACCGGTCGGTCAACGACCGGTACACCATGTGGGCCGCCGCGGCCGGCATGTGGCGCGAGCATCCCGTGACCGGCGTCGGCCTCAAGGGCTTTCCCGCGCACCGCGACGGACACGCCTCGATCGGCCTCTCGTCGGGCAGTGACACCGCGGGTGCCGGGCAGGACTTCCGCAAGCAGCCGCTGCTGTCCCCCCACAACATGTATCTGCTCGTGCTGAGCGAGCAGGGTCTCATCGGCCTCACCGCCCTGGCGGGCACCTGGGTGGTGATCCTGGCCGGAGGGGTGCGCAGGCTGGTCCTCGCCCGGGCCCGGGGAGCCGCGGCCCTCGACTGCGGTCTCGCCGCGGTCGGGCTGATGACCTGGCAGACCGTCGACTTCCTGTACGCGGACATCGGCGGTCCCTCCACGGTCCTCACGGGAATCGTGCTCGGACTGGCCGCGTGGTGGGCGCTGGCCGAGCCGGAGAGGGCGACCGTCGCGTGAGCCGGGTCTCCGCGGCGACAGCCGAGAAGACGAAGGGCTCCGGGACATCCGCGCCCGGAGCTCCGCCGGGGCCGGGGCGGTTCCTCGCCCGGGCGGCCGCCGGTGCTGCCGGGCTGACCGTGATCGCCTCCCTGCTGGGGCTCGTACGGGACCAGGCCATCGCCCGGCTCTTCGGCGCGAGCCATGCCAGTGACGCGTTCCTGATCGCCTGGACCGTGCCCGAGATGGCGGCCACGCTGCTGATCGAGGACGGGATGGCCCTGCTGCTCGTCCCTGCCTTCAGCCATGCGCTGGCCCGGCGCGCCGCCTCCGGATCCGCTGCGGACGGACTCGGGGACGATCCCGTGCGGGCGCTCGTGGCGGACACCTTTCCCCGGATGTTCGCCTCGTTGGCCGGTGCGGGCGTCCTGCTGGTCCTGGGCGCTCCATGGGTCGTCAGGATTCTGGCGCCCGGTCTGAGCGACCCCGGCCTCGCCGTGGAATGCACCCGTCTGACAGCGGTCACGGTGCTCACCTTCGGCGTCACCGGGTACTTCAGCGCGGCCCTGCGGGCGCACGGGCGCTTCCTGGCCCCGGCCGGCGTCTACATCGCCTACAACATCGGCATCATCGGCATGACACTCGCGCTGCACTCCGTCTGGGGTGTGCGCGCCGCGGCGGCCGGGGTGGCCGTCGGCAGTGTGCTGATGATCCTGACCCAGCTGCCCACGTTCACGCGGCTGCTGCGACGGCGGGTGCCACGCGCAGACGGGCCGCGCCCGGCACGGGAGGGCCTCTCGCCGCTCCTGGGCGCAACGGTCCTCGCGCCCGTCGTGCTGTTCGTGGTGGGCCGTCAGTCGCAGGTGTTCGTCGAGCGGTTCCTCGCCTCGTCCCTGCCCGACGGGGCCATCTCGCATCTCAACTACGCGCAGAAGGTCGCGCAGCTCCCGATGGTGCTGTCCATGATGATCTGTACGGTGACCTTCCCGGTTGTCGCCCGGGCGATGGCGGCCGGGGACCAGGACGGCGCCCGCCGACGGGTCGAGCGCGATCTCGCACTGGCCGGGACGGTGGTCCTGCTGGGCACGTCGATGGTGCTCGGTTACGCGCACCAGATCGTGGAAGTGCTCTTCCAGCGAGGGGCTTTCGATGCACAGGACACCGCGGCCACTGCCGGTGTGATGCGGATCTACGCACTCGGACTGCTCGGACACACCCTGGTCGGAACGCTGTGCAGGCCGTTCTTCTCCGCCGGAAAGCCCACCTGGTACCCGGTCTGCGCGATGGGCGTCGGGCTGCTGGTCACCACGGGGGCCGGTCTGGCCCTGGCCGGCCCGTTCGGTGTGAACGGCATCGCGGCGGCGAACGCCGTCGGCATCAGTACGGCCGCGCTGCTGCTCCTCCTGGGGCTGGGCTCGCGCGCGGTCGCCATCCGGGTCCGCGCTGTCGCCGTCTCCCTCGGCCGGCCCACGGCCGCGGCAGCGGTCGCCGGGGCCGCGGGATGGGCTGCCGCCCCGGCGATCGGCCATCCGGCACTCAGCCTGGCCGCAGGCTGTGTCCTCGTCCCGGCAGCCTTCCTTCTCACCGGACTTGCCCTCAGAGCTCCCGAAGTCGTTCATCTGCTGGCTCTCACCCGACAGAGGTTCCTTCATGGCCGCTGACACATCGGCACGCGCCGCCGTCCCGTCCGTTCTCCGACCCCAGCCGTGGATTCTCACCTACCACTCGGTGAGCGACCCCACGGACGATCCGTACGGCATCACCGTCTCCGCGGACCGCCTGGACCAGCAGCTGACCTGGCTGCGCCGTCGCCGCCTCCACGGCGTGGGGGTCGGGGCGCTGCTGCGCGCACACGCCGCCGGCCGACGCGGGCTGGTCGGGCTGACGTTCGACGACGGGTACGCCGACTTCCTCCACGAAGCGCTCCCGGTCCTGATCGGGCACGGCTTCACTGCGACGGTGTTCGTCCTGCCCGGCCGGACGGGCGGATCCAACGCATGGGATCCGCTCGGCCCCCGGAAGCCCCTGCTGTCCGAGGACGGCATCCGTGCCGTCGCGGACGCGGGGCTGGAAGTCGGCTCGCACGGCATGCGCCACCTGGATCTGACGACGCTGACCGACGAGGAACTGCGCCTGGAGACGCACGGCAGCAGGGAGGCGATCCGCACCATCACCGGGACCGCTCCGGTCGGCTTCTGCTACCCGTACGGCACGGCGGACCGGCGGGTGCTGGCATCGGTCCGGGACGCGGGCTACGACTACGGCTGCGCGCTCGGCCCCGGCGCCCTGACCGGACCGCTGGCCCTGCCCCGTACACACATCAGCCACGCCGACCGGGGCACCCGTCTGCGCGCGAAGGAACTGCGGCACCGGCTGCGCCACCGGCCCGGCGCCGCCCCCGCGCCCGTCCCCACGGGAGGGACCCGGTGAAAGCCCTGCACGTCATCACGGGCCTCGGGGTCGGCGGCGCGGAGCAGCAGCTGCGCCTGCTGCTCCGTCATCTGCCGGTGCCCTGCGACGTCGTGACGCTCACGAACCCCGGCCCGGTCGCCGAGGGGCTGCGCGCCGACGGCATCCGCGTCGGGCACCTGGGCATGAACGGCAACCGTGACCTGACCGCCGTGCCCAGGCTGGCCCGGCTCATCCGGCGCGGCGCCTACGACCTCGTGCACACCCATCTGTACCGGGCGTGCGTCTACGGTCGGATCGCGGCCCGACTCGCCGGGACCACGCGTGCCACGATCGCCACCGAGCATTCGCTGGGGCATGCGGAGATCGAAGGGCGGCCGCTCACCCGCGGCACCCGGGCCCTGTACCTGCGCACCGAGCGCCTCGGGGCGGCTACGGTCGCCGTCTCCCCCACCATCGCCGGCCGTCTGCTCGACTGGGGTGTGCCGGCCGCCCGGATCCACACCGTGCCCAATGGGATCGACGCGGCCCGGTTCCGCTTCGACAGCGGTCAGCGCCGTGCGACCCGGGCGCTGCTCCGCATCCCGGACGACGCATTCGTCGTGGGTGGCATCGGCAGGCTCGTCCCCGGAAAACGCTTCGACGTACTGATCCGTGCCGTTGCGGCGCTCCCGGGCGCCTGGCTGGTACTGGCCGGGGACGGCCCCGAAGCCGGTTCGCTGCGCTCCCTGGCCACACGGCTCCGGATCGACGAGCGGGTCCGCTTCCTCGGCGAGTGCGACTCGGACGGTGGCACGGCGGGCCCCGGGATCCCCGCAGTGCTCTCGGCCATGGACACCTTCGTCTCGACGTCGCGCGAGGAGACGTTCGGGCTGGCCGCCGTCGAGGCCCTGGCCGCCGGACTTCCCGTCGTGCACAGCGCCTGTCCCGCCATCGAGGACCTCCCGGCCGGCCGGGCACCGGGCGCCACCCGCATCGGCGGCGCCGGGTCCCCCTCCACTCCCGCCGATCTCACGCACGAGCTGACGGCCGTGCTGCGCCACCGGATGGAGAGCGGCGCACGAAGACTGCCGCCGCCCCCGGCCGTGGACCAGTACGACATCAGGCTCAGCAGCGAGCGCGTCATGGACGTCTACGCGCACGCCCTCGACACCGCCCCTTCGACCTGGAGAGCACACTCATGACCGAGTCGCCCGAGCAGCAGCCGGCCGCCCGCGGACGGTTCCGCCGCATCCGCCCCAAGCCCGCGTTGCCCCACTGGTGGCCCCTGCCCGCCTGCATCCTGATCGGAACGGCATCCGGGCTCTCCTACGGTCTGCTCGCCCCGACCGAGTACTCGGCGACCAGTTACGCCATGGTGGCGGCGGACAAGGGCATCGATCCCGCAGCCGCGCTCGGCTACGCCCAGTCGTACGGCCGCCTGGCCACCAGCGAGGCGACCCTGGTCTACGCCCGGGGCGCCGCGGGCGAGCCGGTTCGGGAACTGCGCACCCACGTACGCTCCGAGACCTCCCCCGACTCACCCATGATCGCGATCACCGGAACGTCGGAGAACCGGCGACGGGCCGCTGACATCGCCAACGCGGTCACCGAGGCCGTGGTGGTCAGCAGCGGTCATGTCGCCAAGGACACCGGGGTGAAACTGCTCAAGTTCTCGCACGCCGTGCCGTCGGCGGAGCCGGTGTCCCCCTCGGTGCCCCTCGGTACGGCTGTGGGTGCGAGTGCGGGCGGGCTGATCGGCGGCCTGGTCCTCCTCGTACGGCCCCGCCAGGGGCACCGGGGCCTCCACGCCCAGGTGCCGGCTCCCGCCCAGGCGGACGGTCCGCTCCCGGCCGACGAACGGGAGCTCGTGCGATGACCGTTGACCTCGACGGGCGACTCACCGTCACCCTCTGCCGTGACCTGGGGGAGTTCACCGGACTCTCCGGGGAATGGGACGCCCTGCACCGCCGGTGCTCGACCTCCACCCCGTTCCAGAGCCACGCCTGGCTGCATTCGTGGTGGCTCTCCTACGGAGCGCCGGGCAGGCTCCGTGTCGTACTGGCGCGGCGCAACGGGCGGCTGATCGGTGCCGCTCCCCTGATGCTCGTACACCGCCCGATGCCCCTGCTCATGCCCATGGGCGGGGCGATCTCCGACTTCTTCGACATCCTCGTGGACGACGAGGAGGCGAAGGATGCGGTCATGGCCCTGGAGCGCGGGCTCGAACGGGCCGCCGTTCACACGGTGATCGATCTGCGGGAGGTGCGGCCCGACGCCTCGGCCCAGCTGCTGTACGAGAACTGGTCCGGCGCCAGGAGCAGGCTCGCGGACTCGACCTGCATGGAACTCCCCGCCGAGCCCATCGGCGCTCTCCTCACACGGATGCCCGGTTCGCGTGCCCAGCGCGCCCGTTCCAAGCTGCGCAAGCTGGACGCTCTGCGGATCGAGTGCCGCCCGGCACCGGAGCACCGCGTGGCGGACGCGGTCGACACCCTGGTGCGGCTGCACGAACGCCAGTGGCGGGGCCGTGGGATCAACCCCGAGCACCTGCGGCCGCGTTTCTCCGCGCATCTCGTGCGTGCGACCCGCCGGATGGTCCGCGACGGCGAGGCGTCGCTGACGGAGTTCGTGCTCGACGGCGACGTGGTGGCCGCCGACCTGTCGCTCAGATCCGCGCACCTGGCCGGCGCCTATCTGTACGGGGCCGATCCCGGGCTCCGGGACAGGAAGGTGGACGTGTCGGTGATGCTGCTGCGCGAGGCGGCACAGCAGGCGGCGGACACGGGGCGCAGCGTGCTGAGTCTGCTGCGCGGCTCGGAGCAGTACAAGAACAGCTGGGAACCCGTTCCGGTCGTCAACCAGCGCCTGCTGCTCGCCCGCTCCGCTCTGGAACCGCTGCTGCGGTTGCGCGAGTCGCAGGTGGTGGCGCGGGACCGGGCCGCGGAGGCCGTGAAGAACCGCTTTCCCGCCGCACGCGACTGGCACAGCCGGCTGAGCGCTCTGCCTGCGGGGGGCCTCTCCGCCATCGGCCGGAGATAGTCGTGGATTACGACTTTTGATCCGATCCGTTACCGTCTGTCGATTGTCGCGTTGTCAGGGCATGCCGGCGCACTTTCTGCAGCCGGTTTCGACCCTCTCAAGGAGAACAGATGTCGCGCATCTCGAAGGTAGCCGCAGTCATGGCGGGTACCGGTGCCCTGATCGCCGGCGGTGCCGGCCTGGCTACCGCCGACGCCGGAGCCGAGGCCGTTGCCGCCCACTCCCCGGGTGTCGGTTCGGGCAACGCCATTCAGGTGCCCGTGCACATCCCGGTCAACGTCTGCGGCAACACGGTGAACGTCATCGCGCTGCTCAACCCGGCCTTCGGCAACACCTGCGCGAACGTGTCGGACAGCCACGAGGACAAGGGTGACTACGGCTACGGCCACTGATCTTCACGCCGCACGCCGCCGGGCCGCCCCTCCCCACCGGGAGGGGCGGCCCGGCCGTTTTCCGGGCGATGCCCGGATCCCGCCGGCTCAGACGTAGCGGTACAGGCGGGTGTGATCCAGTAGCGTCGCGGGCGCCACGTCCCAGGGTGGCATCGGCTCGTCGACGGCGAAGACCCGGTCGTTCTGCGGATCGCCGGCCGGGAGTCCGCGGCCCGGCAGATAGCGGGAGCGCGGATGTGCCTTCTGCCAGCGTGTCCAGAGCAGATCCATGTACGCGTGGTGCAGCCAGAAGACCGGGTCGTCGGGCGACGCGGCGCCCCCCATCGAGCCACCGATCCAGCGGTGCACCTGGTTGTGGTTGGCCGCCCCTCGTCCGCCTCTGATCCCCCAGCCCTCGATCCTGTTCCGGAAACCGGTGGTGCTGACGCTGTTCCACGGCGCGGTGTCGTAGACCGGGTCCCTGAGCGCCCGGTCCACATCGGCCTTGCTGGGCAGGCGGACGGGCTCGGAGGGGCGGCCGAAGTTCCGGCGCAGGAAGTGGTCGTCGGTGACTCCCCCGCTGATACGCCAGTTTCCCTCCCGGTACGCGAACGGCCCGGTCATGACCTGCCGGTCACCGGACCTGCCGTTGCCGCCGAGGAAGTCCTCCGCCCAGAGGGAGGACGCCGGTGTGTTGTCCCGTGTCCAGTCCCAGTAGGGGATCGACACTCCGGGGTCGACGGCCTGCAGGGCCTTCTCGAACTCCAGCAGGTACCTGCGGTGCCACGGGAAGAAGGACGGGGTCATATGAGCGGGCCGCGGCCGGCTCTCGGCGTCGGTGACGTAGAACTCCCGGTGCAGGTCGACGAACTCGTCGTACCGTCCCGAGCGCTTAAGCTCCAGGATCGCCCCGACCAGGCGCTTCTTCTCCGTGCGTGTGAGGTTGCGCTGATTCTTGCGGCTGTACACGCGTGCTCGCCCTTCGTGGTTCAGATGGTGTGCGGGGAGGCCTTGGCCAGTTGGGCGGTGCCGATCTCGTCGACTGCCGCGCGCGCCGTCTCGAGCAGTGTCGGGAACGACTCGTAGTGGTTGACCGTGCTGAGGTAGCTCCCGTCGGCGCGCCGCATCACGTGCAGCGTCCTGCCGTCGATGCTCACCTGCGTGTCGGCGGTCGCTGACAGGGCTCCGGTCCGGCCGGTGGCCGCTCCACCACCGGCAGGCACCATGACCGCCGCCGTCCCGCGGATGTCACGGCCCCGGTACATCTCTGCGAACCGCTCGGGCCCGGAAGGGCGCCCTCGCCCGCCGGCGCGGGCCTCGGTGACCGCGGCGGGGGTCCGATCCTGCGCGGTGCCGGCTCGGGCCTCCTGGCCCGTCACGAGAATCGGAGCGAGTGCGCCGCCCGTCCCGGCGACCATGCTCGCCGTGAAGGCGGCGCGCAGCACGACGCGGCGGCCCGGGCTCTTCCTGCCGGCTTGTGCGCCGCTCGTGCCGGTGGTCGGATCCATCATCTGATTTCCTGCCTCTCGTCCACTCTTCCGAGGTGTCCTCTCCCTCGAAGTTGACAACGAGGCGGCACGTGAACGGTTCTCGCCGTGTGCGAATCACGCGACCGTGGGAATTTTCCGGTCCGTACGGCCGTGTCGCCCGGGCAGCAGCGCGCCGCGGGCCAGCATGGCCGTCTCAGCTCACGGAGGTTGCATGAACGCGCCGACGCAGGTACCCACGAGCCGCGTGCGCAGAACAGCGGACGTCGATCTGGCCGACCCGTCGTTCTGGCAGTTGCCCCGGCCCGAGCGGCTGTCCGCGTTCGCGCTGCTGCGGGAGCAGGACGCACCGGTCCTGTTCACCCCTCGTACGGGCTCGCACGCGCCGTTCCACGCGCTGGTGAGGCACGCCGATGTGAAGGCGGCGAGCCGGAAGCCACATCTCTTCGCGAGCGCGCCCGGTGTCACCACGCCGGAACCGGCCCGCTGGGCCAAAGCGGTGTTCGGCAATTCCATGGTCAACATGGACGGCGCGGAGCACGCGGGTCTGCGCAGGACCATCTCCCGTGCGTTCACCCCGCGGCTGCTCGCGGCCGCCGAGGAGAACATCCGCGACATCGCGCGGCGGCTGGTGGACGAGATGATCGCCGACGGCCCCGGCGACTTCATGCCCTCGGCCCCCTCCCGTATGCCGTTCGACGTCATCTGCGACCTGATGGGGATCCCCGGCCCCCATCGCGCCGAGATCGCCGCCCAGATCGATCAGGCGTCGGAGTACGTGGGCGTCCGGCGCCGTGGCCGCGCCCGGCTGCGCGTACCCGGCCGTGGTCTGCGGTCCCTGGGCCGCATGCAGATGGTGATGGCGAAGCTCGCACGTGAACGCCGACGGCACCCCGCCGACGACGTGATCTCGGCTCTGGTTCGCGCGGACGTCGACGGGCAGGCACTGTCCTCGCGTCAGCTCGGCGCCTTCTTCTCCCTCTTGCTGGTGGCGGGGGTGGAGACCACGCGTAACGCGATCGCCCACGGCCTGCTCCTGCTGACCGCGCACCCGGAGCAGCGCGCTCTCCTCGAGTCCGACTTCGACCGGTACGCCGACGGCGCGGTGGACGAGATCGTCCGGCTCTCCACGCCGATCATCCAGTTCCGCCGGACGGTCGCGGCCGAGACCACACTGGCCGGGCGCACCTTTCTTCCCGGCGAGAAGGTCATGCTCCTCTACGCTTCGGCGAACCGGGACGCCTCGGTGTTCACCGACCCCGACGCCTTCGACATCACCCGCTCACCCAATCCGCATCTGGGCTACGGCGGGGGCGGGCCCCATCACTGTCTGGGAGCGCATTTGGCGCGGCTGGAAATGAAAGCGCTCTTCCATGAACTGCTCACGCGACTCGGTAACGTGCGGGCGGTGGGCGAACCGGCTCTGGTCGATTCGAATTTCGACAACCGCGTACGCTCACTCCCCTTCACCTTCGACATGTGTCACCCGAATGGTCCGGTCTGATTCTCCGGATGTCGCGAATGGCCTACTCGAAAGCGCTCGCACAGCCCATTGTTGAACGTTTCTCCTTAGGGTCGAGATCGTCGTGAGTATGCCGAAACCCAAGGAGGAGCCGTGCCCGCACAGCGCCGTCTCATCAATTTCTGCATCGGGACGGCTGTGCTTGGCCTCCTCGTCGGTGGCGCGGTCGTCACGGAGCGGACCGGGTCGGACTCCGAAGCCGGGAAGGGCGCTTCACCTGCTCCCTACGCGTCGGCCGACACCACCGCGATCGGCGCCTACCTGGACTACGGACCGGACGGCGTCCGGCGGATGGCGGAGCTGTCGCGCTGGCTCGGCGGGACGGAGCTGCGTGTCGGGCACAGCTATCTGCCGGGCGACCTGTGGGAGAACATCGAGGGCCGCCCCGGATTCCTCGCGGCGTGGAGTGCCTGGCGGCGTGCGTCCGAGGACCGGATGTTCGTGCTCAACACCCCGATGCTGGAACGCAACGAGGCGCGCGTCCCGGACTCGGAGGTGCGCAGGCTCCTGAGGGCGGGCGCCCGGGGAGAGTTCGACGAGCACTTCCGGAAGCTGGCCGACCGGCTCGTCCTGCTGGGCATTCCGGACACGGTGATCGTCCTGGGCTGGGAGATGAACGGCACCACGTACACGCACCGCTGCGGTCCGGATCCCGTTGCGTGGAAGGCGTACTGGAACCGCATCGTCACGACGATGCGCTCGGTCCCCGGCCAGAAGTTCCGCTTCGACTTCGCCCCGAGCCGAGGGCGCGACGCCGTCCCCTGGACCGAGTGCTATCCCGGCGACGACGTCGTCGACATCATCGGCATGGACTCCTACGACCAGCCTCCGGCCCGGACGTTCGACGAGCAGGTCAACGAACCGTACGGACTGCAGAAGCAGGTCGACTTCGCGGCGGAGCGCGGCAAGCCGATCTCCTTTCCGGAGTGGGGCCTGTTCCGCAACGGCGACAACCCGGAGTACATGCGTCGGATGCTGAAGTGGATCGAGCAGCACAAGCCGGTGTACCAGACGATCACGGACTACTGCCCGCACGGTGTGTGGCAGTGCGCCGAGAACCCCGAGTCGTCCCGGGTGTTCCGCGAGATGCTGACCCGGCCGGGGACCGTCGATCCCACCTCGCCCGTACCCACGCCGAGCGGGACGTCCAAGCCCGACAAGCCCACACCGACCGTCCCCGCACCGGACACCAACGGATCCGAGTGGTGCATCAGCATTCCGCTGAGCGACTGGTTCGGTCAGTGGGTGACGGACCGGAGGTTCTGTCTGAGCGACTGAATGTCGCCCGAAGTACGCGGCGCGTCCCGACGGTCACGAGTCTGTGACCGCCGGGCCGACCCGGGCGCATTCCGGGTCGGCCCCGTGAATGAATGCAGGCATGACCCGCCCCAGAATCCGTGTCGCCGCCTATGTCGTCCGCCACCGCGAGGTCGCCGAACTGCTCGTGTTCGACCACGTGGGTGTGCCGGAGGCGGGGACGCAGATCCCTGCGGGAGGCGTTCGGCCGGGCGAGAGCCTGGTGCCCGCCGTCCTGCGGGAAATCGCCGAGGAGACCGGATTGGCGACCGCTGTCCCGGTCCGGCGGATCGCGGTGGAGGACAGCCCTCATGCCGGCACCGGGCGGCCGCGCAGAACGACGTTCTTCCTCCTGCGTGCTCCGGCGGACACCCGGGACTCGTGGAGCCACCGCGTACGCGGCGACGACGAGGACGCGGGCCTGGTGTTCGCCTGCAGGTTCGTGCCGATTCCCTTGCCGCAGCCGCTGGCGGACGGGCAGGACGCGTGGCTGGGCCTGGTCCGAAGCGGGTGGCGTACGCCGCCGGGCGCCGGGCCGATCGCTGTCAGCCGTCCTGTCCGCGCAGGAACGCCAGTACCGCGGCGGTGAATTCCTGCGGATTCTCCTCGGGAATCCAATGCGCGGTGCCCGGCACGACGAAGCCCGTCACCCGGTGGGCCACTTCGCGCATCATCTCCTCGACGAGCGCCCCCGAGGTACTCATCTCCCCGCCGACCGCCAGTACCGGCACCGTCAGTCTGCCGTTGCGTTCGAGTGCCGCACGATTTGCCTCCGCATCCGCGTCGAACGCCCGGTACAGCTCGAATCCCGCACGCATCGCTCCCGGCGCGGAGTAGGCAGAGACGTAGACGTCGAAGTCGGACGCGTCGATGGCTGAGGGATCGGAATTGCGTACGGCGAAGAAGGCCTGGAGGTACTGCCGTTCACGTCCGGCCACCAGCGTCTCCGCGACGTCACGCGCCCCGTGGAACGCGAAGTGCCACACTCGCGGGTCGCTGCGCAGCCGGTCGAACACCTCGGTACCGGGAAGCGGGGCGTCCACAGCCACGAGATGGGAGACGTGGTCCCGGAACTGCTGTGCGTACGCGTACGCGATCATGAGGCCGATGTCATGGCCGACGAGTACGACGGGCTCGCGGATCCCGAGGTGCTCGTGCAGCAGTTGGTGGATGTCGCGCGCCAGGGTCCACTTGTCGTAGCCGGAGGCCGGGCGCGACGAGTGCCCGGCACCCCGGTAGTCGGGAGCGATCACGCGGTAGCCCGCTGCGACGAGCGGCTCCATCACCCGACGCCACTCCCACCAGGTCTGGGGAAAGCCGTGGACGAGCACGATCGTGCGTGCGCCCTCGCCGGCCGATACGTAGTGCAGCCGGAGCCCCGGGGACAGATCGGCCATTCCGTGCGTGACGGCGAACGGGTCGTGTCGATCCTGGCCGAGCGGCATGGTGAAGGCTCCTGTCGTGTCGGGTGCGTCTCGGCGAGGGCCGCCGCGCTTTCCGCTCCTCACCCTGCATCCCTCGACTCGACAGGACAAGTGAAATGATCTATAGCCACTGTTAAGCTCACCTACATGCTGGATATGAGGCGTCTACAGATCCTTCGTGCCGTGGTCACCAGCGGATCGGTGTCCGCCGCCGCCGTGAATCTGGGATACACACCGTCGGCCATCAGCCAGCAGGTCTCGGCTCTGGAGAAGGAGGCTGCGACGCCGTTGCTGGAGAGAGCCGGCCGGGGCGTAAGGCCCACCGAGGCCGGACGGCTGCTCACCGGTTACGCGGACACCATCAGCAGGACCGTGGCCGAGGCGGAGACGGCTCTCGCCGACCTCCGGGAGGGCCGGACCGGCCATGTGAGCGTCCGCTACTTCAGTTCCGCCGGCGCCTCATTGGTGGCTCCTGCACTCGCCCGCATGCGGCACGGACACCCGGGAATCCGGGTCGAGCTCAAGCTGAGCGATCCTCACGACCCGCTGCCGGAGGTCAAAGAGGGCTCTGCCGACCTGGCGGTGGTGGTCCGGCCGCAGGGGGATGCCCCGCGTGGAGTCCGACTGGTACCTCTCCTCGACGACCCGTACCACGTGGTCCTGCCGGTCGGGCACCGGCTCGCAGGCCGGCAGGTGATCGATCTCGGCGCCCTCGCCGACGAGGCTTGGGTGGGGAGCGAACGGGCCGCCGACCGATGTCTGGACCTCGTGCTCACCGCATGCGCGGCCGCGGGTTTCAGCCCCGGCTTCACGGTGGAGAGCGGGGACTACGCGACGGCCCTGGGCTTCGTCGCCGCGGGCATCGGCGTGGCGCTGATTCCCCGGATGGGGTTGCGCGGTACCGATGCGGACGTTGTCGTGCGCAGGGTCCGGGGGCCCGAACCGGTCAGGGAGATCTGCGCGGCCGTTCGCGGGACGACGACGGTCCCGCCGTCACTGAGCGCCTTGCTGACCGCACTCTCGGATGCCGCAGACTGCCTGGACACGCCGCCCGAGGATTCCGCGGGGGCAGGCCGGGGCGGCGCACCCTGAGGCGGTACGGGACGGGTTCGGCGAGGCCCCGTACCCGGCGTGTGGGGCGACACCACGTCCCGGGGGGGGGGGGGGGGGCCGCCCCCCGGGGGGGGGGGGGGGGGGGGGGGTGGGGGTCGACGTGGGG
>NZ_JBEXDB010000035.1:0-38060 GCF_040605575.1 Streptomyces sp. NPDC005566
TGGACGAATTCGCGGATGTCCTCGCCCGCCTGACCTTCCACCCCGCCCGGACCCCGATCGTCTCCAACCTCACCGGAGCCGTCGCCGAACCCGGCACCATGCAACAGCCGGACTACTGGCTGAACCAGATACGCCACACGGTCCGCTTCGCCGACGGAATCACGACCCTCGAAGCGATGAGCGTGACCCGCTACCTCGAACTCGGCCCGGACGGTGTGCTTGCGGGCATGGCCCAGGACACCGCCGCCGACGCCGAGTTCGTCCCAGTCCTGCGCAAGGACCGCGACGAGACCGACACAGCGCTCACCGCGATCAGCCGCCTGTGGACCGCCGGCACCGAAGTCAACTGGACCGCTGTGTTCGCCGGCTGGGGCGGCAGGGTCGTCGACCTGCCGACATACGCATTCCAGCGGGAGCGGTACTGGCCGGAGCCGGTTGCCGAGATCGCCGGCGGCGAGGTGGCCGAGACCGGTTTCTGGGACGCGGTCGAACGCGAAGACCTCCAGCGACTGGCCGCGGAACTCGAACTGCCCGAAGCCCCCGCCGCGCTCGGCGACGTGCTCCCGGTGCTGTCGGCCTGGCGACGCAGACGACGCGAGCGGTCCGTGGTGGACTCCTGGCGCTACCAGGTCACGTGGAAGCCACTCACCGGTCTTCCGTCCACGCCCTCCTTGGCGGGGACTTGGGTGGTCGTCGGTTCCGGGCGGACGGATGTGGCCGCAGCGCTGACCGGCGCCGGCGCCGCGGTGGTCGGCGTTCCCTTTGATGGAGGTTCGACAGGGCGGCAGGAGCTGGCGCTCGCGCTCGTACGGCTTGCCGCTGAGGCCGGCGACCTGTCCGGTGTCGTGATGCTGGCAGATGCGGTCGAGGCCATGCCGGCGCAGGACGGGATTCCGGCTTCGATCGGGGTGGTGCTGTCGCTGACACAGGCGTGGGCCGCTGCGGGTGTTGCCGTGCCGTTGTGGGTGGCGACCTGTGGTGCGGTGTCGGTCGGGCGGTCCGATCCGCTGCTGAGCCCGGAACAGGCGGCGGTGTGGGGTCTGGGTCGGGTCGCCGCGCTGGAGTTCCCCCAGCAGTGGGGCGGTCTGGTGGACCTGCCCGCCGAGCTGGACGCCAGGGCGGCCGATCGGCTGGTCGGTGTCCTGTCCGATGGTGGCGAGGACCAGGTGGCCGTTCGTGCGTCCGGTGTCCACGGCCGGCGCGTGCTGCGGGCCGAGCCCGTGGCACCGACCGGCGGGACATGGAGTCCGTCGGGAACGGTACTGGTCACGGGTGGCACCGGTGCTCTGGGCTCGTTGGTGGCCCGGTGGCTGGCCGGACGGGGCGTGCCGCATCTGGTACTGACCAGCCGAGGCGGTGTCGCCCCCGAAGGTCTGGTCGAGGAACTCTCCCGGCTCGGTGCGCAGGTCACCGTTGCGGCCTGCGATGTCACCGACCGGGACACGCTCGCCGAGGTGATCGCCGGTGTTCCCGCCGACACGCCACTGACCGGCATCGTGCATGCCGCAGGGCTGGACGTTCCGCAGCGGCTGGAAGAAGCCGAACCGCAGGTGTTCGCTTCCGTTCTTCGGGCGAAGACCCAGGGGACGGTGTTCCTCGACGAGCTGACGGCAGGTCTGCCGATCGATCTGTTCGTGGTGTTCTCCTCCATCGCCGCCACGTGGGGCAGCGGCGGCCAGGGGGCGTACGCGGCAGGCAACGCCTTCCTGGACGCCTGGGTACAGCAACGTCGCGACCGTGGACTCGCGGGCACTTCGGTTGCCTGGGGCCCGTGGGCCGAGGTGGGAATGGCCACGCTGGGTGAGACGGAGGGTTACCTGCGTCGGCGGGGGCTCAACACGATGGACCCGGCGTTCGCGCTACGGGCACTGGCCCAGGCCATCGACGCGGGGACAGGCACCTTGACGGTGGCCGACGTGGACTGGGCCGTCTTCCTGCCCGCTTTCACCTCCGCTCGGTCCAGTGCGCTGCTCGCCGACCTGCCCGAGGCGACCGGCACGGCCGGCGCTGCCGTCGACGGTGCTCTCGGCGCAGAACTGCCGTTGCGCAAGGAACTGACCGCGGTTTCGGAGGTACGGCAGCAGGAGATACTGCTGGGCCTGGTACGGGACCAGGCTTCGAGCGTGCTGGGTCACTCCGGCGCGCAAGCGGTGGAACCCGGCCGGGCGTTCCGTGATCTGGGCTTCGACTCGCTGATGGCCGTCGAGCTGCGCAATCTGCTGTCCACGCACACGGGCCTCGTCCTGCCCGCGACGCTGGTGTTCGACTACCCCGCGCCGCGAGTGCTGGCAGAGTACCTCCAGTCCCAACTGCTCGGCGTGGCAAAGCCGGTGGAGCTGGCGCAGCCCCGTACGGGGGCGGCAGACGAGCCGCTGGCGATCGTGGGCATGGCCTGCCGCTACCCGGGCGGGATCACAACGCCCGAACAGTTGTGGGACCTGGTGGCTGGTGGGCAGGACGGTCTGTCGGTGTTCCCGGTGGACCGCGGCTGGCCCGCGGAGGTGTCAGGGATCGCGGGTGGTCTCGGCGGGTTCGTCGAGGACGCGGTCGGGTTCGACTCCGGCTTGTTCGGAATCAGCCCGCGTGAGGCCCTGGCCATGGACCCGCAGCAGCGCCTGCTCCTGGAGACGGCGTGGGAAACGTTCGAGTCGGCCGGAATGGATCCGCAGTCACTGCGTGGCCGCAGTGTCGGTGTCTTCGCCGGCGCTTCTTCGTCCGGATACGGAGTCGCCGGGGTACCGGGTACCGAAGGCCACCTGCTGACGGGTACCGCGGGCAGCGTCATCTCCGGCCGCCTCTCGTACACGTTCGGACTGGAAGGCCCGGCCGTGACGGTCGACACGGCGTGTTCGTCATCGCTGGTGGCCCTGCACCTGGCCGCCCAGGCACTGCGCGGCAGCGAGTGCGACGTGGCACTGGCCGGCGGGGTGACGGTGATGGCCACGCCAGGAGCGTTCGTCGAGTTCGACCGGCAGGACGGCGTGGCCGGCGACGGACGTTGCAAGGCGTTCGCGGCGGCCGCCGACGGGACCGGCTGGGCCGAGGGAGTCGGACTGGTGATGCTGGAGAGGCTCTCCGACGCTCGGCGTCACGGGCATCAGGTACTGGCGGTCGTACGCGGCAGTGCGATCAACCAGGACGGTGCGTCCAACGGCCTGACAGCACCGAACGGCCCCTCCCAGCAGCGAGTGATCCAGCAGGCGTTGGCCAATGCCCGGCTCACCGGCGCCGACATCGATACGGTCGAAGCCCACGGCACCGGCACACGGCTGGGTGACCCGATCGAGGCGCAGGCCCTGCTGGCCACCTACGGCCAGGGCCGCGGGGAGAGTGATGAGCCGCTGTGGCTGGGCTCGGTCAAGTCGAACATCGGCCACACCCAGGCCGCGGCCGGTGTCGCGGGTGTGATCAAGATGGTCATGGCGATGCGGCACGGGGTGCTGCCTGCCACCCTGCACGTCGACGAGCCCACACCACAGGTGGACTGGTCGGCAGGTGCGGTGTCACTGCTCACCGAAGCGCGTCCTTGGCCCGGAACCGACGATCGTCCCCGGCGTGCGGCGGTGTCCTCCTTCGGGATGTCCGGGACGAACGCACACGTGATTCTGGAACAGGCGCCGGTACGGGAGCAGGAGCCGGAGGTGGTTCCGCAGCCGGCCGGTCCGGGTGTGCTGTCATCTGCTTCGGGTGTGTCGGCGTGGATGGTGTCGGCGAGGTCCGCGGAGGCGTTGCGGGCCCAGGCGGAGCGGTTGCGGTCGTTCGTGGTGGAACGGCCGGAGCTGGCCGTGGCGGACGTGGGATGGTCGCTGGCCACGGGCCGGGCGGCGCTGAAGCATCGTGCGGTGGTGGTGGGTGAGGGCCCGGACGAGCTGCTGGCCGGACTGTCCGGAGTCGTCGCGGGGCTCGGCTCGGGTTCCGCGGGCGGCGCGGCTTCTTCGGGTGGTGTGGTGTTCGTGTTCCCCGGTCAGGGTGCGCAGTGGGTGGGGATGGCACGGGAGTTGTGGGAGTGCTCGGAGGTGTTCCGGGAGCGGTTGCTGGAGTGCGAGACGGCACTGGCACCGTACGTGGACTGGTCGTTGTCGGAGGTGCTGCTGCAGGCCGGTGACATGGACCGGGTGGATGTGGTCCAGCCGGTGTTGTGGG
This sequence comes from Streptomyces sp. NPDC005566, assembly GCF_040605575.1. Taxonomy (NCBI): domain Bacteria; kingdom Bacillati; phylum Actinomycetota; class Actinomycetes; order Kitasatosporales; family Streptomycetaceae; genus Streptomyces; species Streptomyces sp. NPDC005566. The sequence goes on from NZ_JBEXDB010000035.1 coordinate 4,144, forward strand.
CGGTGATGGTCGCCCTGACGGAGGTGTGGCGTTCGGCGGGTGTGGTGCCTTCGGTGGTGGTCGGTCACTCTCAGGGTGAGATCGCCGCCGCGTGTGTGGCGGGCCTGCTGTCGTTGGATGACGCGGCGCGGGTGGTGGCGCTGCGGTCGAAGGCACTCGTCTCCGTGGCCGGCGGCGGCATGGTGTCCGTGGCCGCGGGGCGGGACATGGTCGAGGACCTGGTGTCGGAATGCGCAGGAGTGTCGGTCGCTGCCGTGAACGGTCCCTCGTCCACGGTCGTGTCCGGGGAAGCCGGTGCCCTCGACGAACTGATGGCCGAGTGTGGGAGGCGGGGGATCCGGGCGCGGCGGATCGCGGTGGACTACGCGTCGCACTCCTCACAGATGGAGGAACTGCGGGAGCGGATCCTGAAGGATCTGGCAGGGCTGTCGTCGGCCGCCGACGGCACGGTGACGATGTTCTCCACGCTCACCGGCCGGCTGGTGGAGGGCCGCCTGGACGCGCAGTACTGGTTCGACAACCTGCGCTCCACGGTGGAGTTCGAGGATGCGGTCCGCACCCTGCTGGAACAGGGGATGCGCACCTTCATCGAGGTGAGTCCGCACCCGGTACTCACGGTCGGCATCGAGGAGACTCTCGAGGCTGCGAACGTCCAGGCTGCGGTACTGGGCACGTTGCGGCGTGACGAAGGCGGGTTGCGCCGGGTGCTGACGTCACTGGGCGACGCGTGGAAAGCCGGCATCGACGTCAACTGGCCCGCCGTACTGACCGGTCGGCGCACCCAGCTCCCGACGTACGCCTTCCAGCGGGAACGGTACTGGCCGCAGCCGATGGAGACGGGCACCGCCGACCTGGTGGACGCCACGTTCTGGGACGCCGTGGAGCGCGGGGACCTTGAGGAGCTGCCGGGACTCGAATCGGCTCTTCCGGCCCTGTCCGAGTGGCGGCAGCGCCACCAGCAGCGTTCGCTGCTCGATTCGTGGCGTTACCGGGTTCTCTGGAAGCCGATCGCCGATCTGCCCGTCGCCACCGGCTCCCCCGGTACCTGGCTGCTCGTCACGTCGATCGATGATCCGCGGACCGAGATCGCCGCTGCCCTGGTCGACGCCGGTGCCGTCGTGGTGCGCCTGCCCGTCGACGGTGCCCACATGACCCGGCAGGGCCTGACTGGCCGGCTGAAGCACGCGCTCGCCGAATCCGACCCGCCCGCCGGAGTGGTGTCCCTGACGGCGTTCGGCGCACATGACGAGGATGCGGGAGTCGCGGGCACTCTGGAGCTGACCCACGCGCTCCGCGACGCCGGTATCGACGCCCCGCTGTGGTGCGTCACCTCGGGCGCGGTGTCGACAGGCGCGTCCGACCCGGTCCGCAACCCCGCGCAGGCGCTCGTCTGGGGCCTCGGCCGTGCGATCGACCGTGCCGGATCAACCCGCTGGGGCGGCCTGATCGACCTGCCCGAGGAGCCGGCCGCCCGCCACTGGCCGCTGTTCACCGCCGCGCTGCTGGCCGGACCCGAGCAACTGGCCATCCGCGACGGGCAGATGCGGGTACCCCGGCTGGTCCCGGACGTGCCGAACCCGGTGACCGACGGCGAACCGGTCCGGTGGCACGGGTCCGGCACCGTGCTGGTGGCCGGCGGCACCGGCCCGGTCGGGGCGGGAACGGCACGTTGGCTCGCCGACCAGGGGGTGAGGCACCTGCTGCTCACCGGACGGGAGGGCTCGGAGGGCCCCGGTGTGACCGAGTTGGTCGCCGATCTGACCGGGCGTGGAGCGCAGGTGACGGTCGTGGCCTGCGAACCGGCGGACCGTGCCGCTCTGGCCAGGGTTCTCGCGGAGATCCCCGGCGAGCAGCCGCTGGCCGCTGTCGTGTACGCACCCGAGATCACCTCGGACACCGAGCCGTCGGCCCTGACATCGGCCGGGATCGCGGCCATCGACCAGGTGGTGGCCGGGGCCCGGCACCTGCACGAACTGACCATCGGTCTCGACCTGCAGGCGTTCGTGCTGCTGGCCTCAGCCGACGGGGTCTGGGGGGATGCCCGGCAGGTGGCCCGGTCGACGACCGGCGCCTACCTCGGCGCCCTGGCCGCATACCTGCGCGCGGCGGGAACTGCCGCGGTCTCGGTGGCCTGGGGACCGTGGACGGATTCCGCCGCCGGTGATCCGGAAGAGCTGGAGTGGCTGCGGCAGAGCAGCCTGCGCGCCATGCCGCCGGAGGTCGCGACGAGTGTCCTCGGACGGTTGCCGGTCCGCTCCGACGGCGCCGTCGCCGTCGTGGCCGACGTCGACTGGCCCCGGTTCGCTGCCGCGTACTCGGCGGACCGTGCCCGGCACCTGCTCGACGACCTGCCCGAGGTGCGCCGCCTGCGCGACATCGGCACGACGGCCGGTGGTGGTGACGGTCCCGAGGATCTCCGCGATCGGCTGGAGAAGCTGCCACGCGCGGAGCGGCGCCGCGTGACCCTGGACCTGGTCCGGGCGCACACGGCCGACGTGCTCGCCTACACGGACGTGGAGGACGTCGAACCGGACCGCGAGTTCCTCGAGTTGGGTATGAGCTCCCTGACGGCCGTCGAGCTGCGCAATGCCCTGCAGGTCGTCATCGGTGTGCCGCTGAGCAGCGCGATCGTGTTCGAGCACGGGACGCCGGCCGCACTGGCCGCACACGTGCAGCAGCTGCTGCTCGGCCCTGACACCGACGACGCCGAGGCGGGCGCCGACGCCGGGCCGCGCGGCGGTGGAATCCTGCGGTCGCTGCTGCAAGAGGCCGCGCGCGAGGACTCGTTGGGCAGGTTCATGGAGTTCCTCATGGAGGCGGCGAGCTTCCGTCCGAAGTTCGAGCAGCCCGACGAACTCCGGACGTCGCCCGATCCTGTCTTCCTCGCACGCGGTGACGGGCGGCTGAGGATCGTCGGCCAGTGCGGCACCTCCGCTGTGGCGGGACCTCATGAATTCGCCCGGTTCGCCATGCCGTTCCGCGGGCAGCGCGACGTCATCGCGCTTCCGGTGCCCGGTTATCGCGACGGCGAGCTGTTGCCCTCCGGTCCCGACGCCGTACTGACCTGGGAGGCGAACACCCTGCTGAAGGCCGTGGGCGACGATCCGTTCGTGATCGTCGGACACTCCGGCGGCGGTCTGTTCGCCCACGCCCTCGCCTACCGGCTGGAACAGATGGGCGTCGTACCGGCCGGTGTCGTCCTCGTCGACGCCTACCTGCTGGACCAGCCGGTGTACGAGGAGTGGAAGAACGAGCTCAACGACGGCATGTTCCAGCGTGAGGACCTGTACGTGCCCATGAACGACATCCGCCTCACCGCGCAGGCCTGGTACGGCCGGATGTTCGCACTGTTCCAGCCCCGGGAGATCCAGGCTCCGACGCTCGTGGTCAGGGCCTCGGAGCCGATCGGGGAGTGGAACCGCGATGAGGACTGGCGCGCCTCGTGGAGTCTGCCGCATACGACCGTCGACGTGCCCGGCAACCACTTCACGGTCATGCGCGAACACGGTGCGACGACGGCCATGGCGGTCGGCAGGTGGCTGGAGGAACTGGGCTGAGGAGGAACTCGGCCGACCGGCCGGCGGTGGGGCCGTGGCCCGCCGCCGGCCGGTCGCGGTAGCGTCGAGACGGTAGCGGCCGCACCCGCCCGAGAAGGGCCGACAGCCACGGTGACGGCAAAGCCGTCATGGGGACGGGCACGGGGGGAATCCCGGGCGGCACCTCAGCCGGCTACCGGCGGTGCGCGACCCGCAGCGGGAGGCTCTTGAGCCCGAGAACGAAGCTGAAGCGGGTGTGCCACCGCAGGTCGTCCGTGGCGAACTCGATGGTCTCGTACCGCCGGAGGAGTTCGGTCAGGGCGATGGAGACCTCAGCCTTGCCCAGCATCGCGGCTATGCAGGCGTGCGGGCCCGAGCCGAAGGCGAGCGACCTCACCCCGGTGCGGAGCACGTCCAGCCGGTCCGGGTCCTCGAACCTGGCCGGGTCGCGGTGCGCGGACCCGGTGATGCCCAGTACCGAGGAGCCTGCCGGGATGACGGTGCCGTCGAGGACCAGATCGCCGCTCAGCTGCCGGGCGATGATCTGCACCGTGGCGTTGTACCTAGCGAGTTCCTCGAAGGCGGGTTCGACGAGTTCGGGGCGCTCCCGCAGGATCCGCAGCTGGTCCGGGTGCGTGAGCAGCGAGTGGATCGCGTTCCCGATGACGTTGACCGTGGTCTCGTGGCCGGCGTTGAACAGCAGCAGCACCTGGGCGATGACGTCCTCGTCGCTCAGCCCGTCGCCGTTGGCGTCCTTCCGCATCAGCATGGAGAGGACGTCGTCGCGGGGGTGGCTGCGCCGGAGCTCCATCTGCTCCCGGATGTAGGCGTTGAACTGGGGTTCCGCCCGGTTCATCGCGATGCGCATCTGGGGGGTGATGAGGGGGTCGACGATGTTCGCGATGGCGTTCGTCCACTCCAGGCAGCGCCCGGCGTCCTCGACCGGGATGCCGAGCAGCCCGCAGACGATGGCGATCGGCACCGGCGTGGCGAACTGGCCGATCAGGTCGATCTCGCCCTCGCCCAGCTCGTCGATCAGACCGCTGACGATCCGGTGGATCTCCGGCCGCAGCCCCTCGACGGCGTTCGGGGTGAGCGCCCGGGCCACCAGGCGGCGCAACCGCCGGTGTTCGGAGCCGTCCTTCACCACCATCCACCGCCGCATGCTGCGCATGGCGGGGGCGTCCCGGCCGCCGCGCAGTGCGGTGAACAGGGGGTCCTCGGGGGCGGCCGCCGATGTCTGCGGCGCGCGCAGGAAGGCATCGACGTCGGCGTAGCGGGCGAGTGTCCAGAAGCCGTGTGCTGAATGATGGATCGGCTCTGTTTCCCGCAGCCGCCGATAATAGTTGTACCGGTCGTTCATCAGGGCCGGGTCGGTCAGGTCGAAAAGCATTCGGGCATTGTCCACTTGTCGCCCAGCCAATCCGATCGGTAGCAGCGGAAAAAGCGTATGAGAAAGACGGAGGACGTCAACCCCTAAAGCTCCCCCTAGAGTTCTCGGGGTCCTGACCAGCCTGGCAGGGGTTGGTTCCCGCCCTCTGCGGTGACTAGCCTTCCCCCCGACCGGGGTCTGTTCATGAGGTCCCGGGCAAGCGACAGCCGACCGCTGCGTCGTCCTCGGAAATGGGGTTTCCTTCAGATGGTGGACGACGGAACGCTGCGTGAATATCTGAAACTCGTCACCACGGATCTGCACCGGACCAGGCAGCGGTTGCGCGAGGCCGAGAAAGAGAACCGGGAGCCGATCGCCGTCGTCGGAATGGGCTGCCGCTTCCCCGGCGGGGTGCGCACGCCCGAGGACCTGTGGCAGCTCGTGCTCGCGGACGCCGACGCCGTCGGCCCGTTCCCCGAGGACCGCGGCTGGCAGCTCTCCGGACTGTTCGGCGCGGAGGCCGGCTCCGCAGGTCCGGACTCCGGGGAGTCCGGCGGCTACGTCCGGGAAGGCGGTTTCGTCGACGACGCCACCCGTTTCGACCCGGGGTTCTTCGACATATCGCCGCGCGAGGCCCTCGCCATGGACCCGCAGCAGCGGCTGCTGCTGCAGACGTCCTGGGAGGCCGTGGAAGCCGCGGGTATCGACCCGTCGTCGCTGCGCGGCAGCCGCACCGGCGTGTTCGTCGGCGCCAACGACCAGCACTACACCTCGCTGATGGCCGGCGCCGAGCAGGACAACCAGGGCTATCTGCTGACCGGCGGCGCGACCGCTGTGATCTCCGGCCGGGTGTCCTACACGCTGGGCCTGGAAGGGCCCGCGGTCACCGTGGACACGGCCTGTTCGTCGTCGCTCGTCGCCCTGCACCTGGCGTGCCAGTCGCTGCGGCGCGGCGAGAGCACCCTCGCGCTCGCCGGCGGTGTGACGGTGATGGCCACGCCCGGTGTGTTCGCCGAGTTCAGCCGGCAGGGCGGCCTGGCCGCCGACGGCCGGTGCAAGTCCTTCGCGGCGGCGGCCGACGGCACCGGCTGGTCCGAGGGCGTCGGCGTCCTGGTGGTGGAGCGGCTGTCCGACGCGCTCCGGCTGAACCACCCGGTGCTCGCCGTCGTGCGCGGTTCGGCGGTGAACCAGGACGGCGCGTCCAACGGGCTGACCGCCCCCAACGGGCCCTCGCAGCAGCGGGTGACCCTGCAGGCCCTGGCCGACGCCCGTCTGGCGCCCGGTCAGGTCGACGCCGTCGAGGCGCACGGCACCGGCACGAGCCTCGGCGACCCGATCGAGGCCCAGTCCCTGATCGCGGCCTACGGGCAGGACCGGCCGGCCGGCCGGCCGCTGTGGATCGGCTCGGTCAAGTCCAACATCGGTCACGCGCAGGCCGCCGCCGGCGTCGCGTCGGTGATCAAGATGGTGCAGGCGCTGCGGCACGGCGTCCTGCCGCGGACCCTGCACGTCGACGAGCCCACCGGGCACGTCGACTGGACCGCCGGCTCCGCGAGGCTGCTCACCGAGGCCCGCGACTGGCCTCGGACCGGCGAACCCCGCCGGGCGGGCGTCTCCTCGTTCGGGCTGAGCGGTACCAACGCCCACCTGATCCTCGAACAGGCGCCCCGGCCGGAGCCGGAGGCCGCCCCGGCGGGCACCCGTCGGCCGGCCGGCGCGCCGCTGCCGTTCCCGGTCAGTGCCAGGACGGCGTCCGCGCTGTCCGGCCAGGCCGCGCGTCTGCGGGCACGGGTGGCGTCCGAGCCCGGACTCGACCTCACGGACCTCGGCCACGCTCTGGCGACGACCCGCGCGGCACTGCCGCACCGCGCCGTCGTGACCGCATGCGACCGCGACGAGCTGCTCGACGCCCTCGCCGTCGTCGAACAGGGAACGGAGAGCGCCCGGGTCCGGTACGGAACGGCCCGCGGGACGCGGCCTGCGGGGAAGCTCGCCATGCTGTTCACCGGGCAGGGCGCGCAGCGGGCCGGCATGGGTCGCGAGCTGTACGCCGCGGAGCCGGTGTTCGCCCAGGCACTGGACGAGGTGTTCGAGGCCCTGGATCCGCACCTGGGGCGCCCGCTGCGCGAGGTGCTGTTCGCCGCGCCGGAATCGCCCGACGCCGAGCTGCTGGACCGTACCGAGTACGCCCAGCCCGGGCTGTTCGCGATCGAGGTCGCACTCCACCGGCTGTTCACGCACTGGGGCGTCACCCCGGACTACGTGCTGGGCCACTCCGTCGGCGAACTCGCCGCCGCCCATGTGGCCGGGGTGTGGTCGCTGCCGGACGCGTGCGCCCTCGTCGCCGCCCGGGGCCGTCTGATGCAGCGGATGACCGGAAACGGCGCGATGCTCGCCGTCCGGGCCACCGAGGACGAGGTCCGCGCGACGCTCGCCGGTGCGGCCTCCGGGGCCGTCGTCGCCGCCGTGAACGGGCCGGCCGACGTGGTCGTCTCCGGCGACCGCGACGCCGTCGAAGCGCTGGCGGCCCACTGGCAGGAGCAAGGGGTACGGACCCGGCTCCTGCGGGTGTCCCACGCGTTCCACTCCGCCCACATGGACCCGATGCTCGACGAGTTCCGCGCGATCGCCGCCGGGCTGACGTACGGGAGCCCGTCCGTCCCCGTCGTCTCGAACCTCACCGGGACGGTGGCCGGGGCCGACGAGCTCTCCGACCCTGCCTACTGGGTCCGCCAGGTCCGGGAGGCGGTCCGGTTCGGGGACGGTGTCTCCTGGCTCGACGGGCACGGCGTGGGCCGGTACCTCGAACTCGGGCCGGACGGCGTGCTGTCCGCCATGGCCGGGGAGTCGCTCGCGCACCGCGACGAACCCGCCGTCGTGGTACCGGCGTTGCGGCGCTCCCTCGGCGAGCCGGCCGCCGCGACGGCGGCACTGGCCGAGCTGCACGCGAATGGTGTGACCCCTGACTGGACGGCCGTGTTCCCCGGCGCCACCGGCCGGCCGGTGGCGCTGCCCACCTACGCCTTCGAGACGGAGCACTACTGGCCGCGGCTGACGTGGTCGCCCGGCGACGTGACGGCGGCCGGGCTCGGCGCCACCCGGCACCCGCTGCTGGGCGCCGGCGTCAGCCTCGCCGACGGCGACGCGCTGCTGTTCTTCGGGTGGCTCTCGGCCGGCCGGCCGCAGTGGTCGGCCGACCACGTGGTCCTGGGCCGCACCGTGCTGCCCGGCACCGCGTTCGTGGAACTCGCGATCCGCGCCGGTGACCAGGCCGGCTGCGGCCATGTCGAGGAACTGGTGCTCGAGACGCCGCTGGCGCTGCCCGAGCGGGGCGGCGTCCAGATGCAGGTCGCCGTCGGCGCCGCCGACGCGACCGGGCGGCGGGACGTGAGCGTGTACGCGCGGCCCGATGCGCCTGCGGACGAGGGCTGGCCCGAGCGCCCCTGGACCCGGCACGCGAGCGGTGTTCTCGCCCCCCAGCCACCTGTGGGCCAGGACGCGGACAACGGCTGGTCGCGGCAGTGGCCGCCGGCTGGCGCGGTGGACGTGCCGGTGGACGGCGTCCACGAACTGCTGGAGGGCGCCGGCCTGCAGTACGGCCCGGCGTTCCGCGGCATCCGGAGCCTGTGGCGGCGTGGCGACGAGGTCTTCGCCGAGGTGGGCCTGGCGGAGTCCGACGAACCGCAGGCGCGCGCCTACGGCATCCATCCGGCGCTGCTGGACGCCGCTCTCCAGGCCCAGGCCGGAGCCGGCCCGGCCGGGCCGGGCACGGCGGGGGTCCCGTTCTCCTTCACCGGCGTGACACTGCGGGCGGCCGGCGCGGCGTCGCTCCGGGTGCGGCTCACACCGCTCGACGGCGGCGGCGTCGCCGTCGCGGCCGCGGACCACACCGGCGAGCCCGTCCTCTCGGTCGACCGGCTGGTCGTCCGCCCCGTGGCGGCGCCGCCCGAGCCCGCCGACCGGGCCGACGGTCTCTGCCGGCTCGAATGGAGCCCGCTCGCGGCCGACCGGGCTTCCGGCACGACGCCGCCCGGCGTGGCCGTGAACGCCTTCGATCCGGCCCCTCTGCTCCCCGAAGGCCCACTCCCCCGGACCGTGGTGCTGCGCGTCCACGACACCGCGACACCCGCCACGGACGGGCCGGCCCGGGCACGGGCCCTCACCGGGCGGGTGCTGGCCGCGCTCCAGCAGTGGCTGGCCGACGAGCGGTGCGCCGACTCCCGTCTGGTGGTACTCACCCGCGAAGCGGTGCTCGCCGTCCCCGGCGACCGTGCCCCCGATCCGGCCGCCGCCGCGGTATGGGGACTGGTCCGGGCCGCGCAGTCCGAGGAGCCCGGCCGTTTCGTGCTGGCGGACACCGACAGCGACGGCGTGCCCTGGGAGGCCGTCGCTGCCGCGGTCGACGCGGGCGAGCCGCAGATCGCCGTGCGCGCCGGAGCGGCGTTCACCGCCCGGCTGGTACGGGCGGCGCATCCGGCCGGCCTGCCCGTACCGGTGCACGCGGCGTCCTGGCGGCTCGACACCCGGGAGCCCGGCACGCTGGAGAACCTCTGGTTCGCGCCCGTGGACCTGCCGGGGCCGCTCGGTCCGGGGCAGGTTCGGGTCGCCGTGCGGGCCGCTGGGCTGAACTTCCGCGACGTCCTGTACGCGCTGGGCATGTACCCGGGCGAGGTGGAACTGGGCGGCGAGGCGGCCGGCGTCGTTCTGGAGACCGGGCCGGAGGTCACCGGTTTGGCGCCCGGCGACCGGGTCATGGGTGTGTGCACCGGCGGATTCGGGCCGGTCGCGGTGACCGATCACCGGCTGCTCGCCCCGATGCCGGCGGACATGACGTTCGCGGAGGCGGCCGCGGTGCCGATCGCCTACGCCACCGCGTACTACGGCCTGGTCGACCTGGGCGGTCTCCAGGCCGGCGAGGCGGTCCTCGTGCACGCCGCCGCCGGCGGTGTGGGCACCGCCGCCGTCCAGCTCGCCCGGCACCTCGGCGCCGAGGTCTTCGCCACCGCCTCCCCCGGCAAGTGGGACGCGGTGCGGGCCATGGGTGTTCCCGACGACCACATCGCCTCGTCCAGGGACCTCGGTTTCGAGGACAGCTTCTCGGCCGTCACCTCCGGACGCGGCGTGGACGTCGTCCTCGACGCGCTCGCGGGCGAGTTCGTCGACGCCTCGCTGCGGCTCCTGCCGCGCGGCGGCAGGTTCGTCGAGATGGGCAAGAGCGACCTCCGGGACGCCGACGAGGTCGCCGCCGCCCACCCCGGCGTCCGCTACCGGGCGTTCGACCTGGTGGAGGCCGGCCCGCAGCGCATCGGGGAGATCCTGGCCGAACTGCTGGAACTGCTGCGGACCGGCGCGCTGCGCCTGCCGCCGCTCCGGGCGTTCCCCCTCCCGCAGGCGCCGGACGCGTTCCGCCACGTCAGCCAGGCCCGCCACACCGGCAAGGTCGTCCTCACCGTCCCGCGGCCGCTCGACCCCGGCGGCACGGTCCTGGTCACCGGAGGCACGGGCGGTCTGGGCGCGCTCCTCGCCCGGCATCTCGTCACCGCTCACGGCGTCCGCCACCTCGTCCTGCTCAGCCGGAGCGGACCGGACGCCGCGGGCGCCCGCGAACTGACCGCCGAGCTGACCGTACTGGGCGCCGACGCCGAGATCGTGGCCTGCGACGCCACGGACCGCGACGCCCTCGCCGCCGTGCTCGACGCGATACCCGACGCCCGGCCGCTGACCGGCGTCTTCCACACCGCCGGCGTGCTGGACGACGGCACCGTCGCGACCCTGACACCGCAGCGGCTGGACACCGTCCTGGGGCCCAAGGCCGACGCCGCGTTCCATCTGCACGAGCTGACCCGCCATCACGACCTGGCGGCCTTCGTGCTGTTCTCCTCGGTCGCCGGGACCCTCGGCGCCCCCGGGCAGGGGAACTACGCGGCGGCCAACGCCTTCCTCGACGCCCTGGCCCAGCACCGGCACGCCGTCGGCCTGACCGCCCTGTCGCTGGCCTGGGGTGCCTGGGACGGCACCGCCGGCATGGCCGCCCGCCTCACCCGGGTGGACCGCGAACGCGTCGCTCGCTCCGGCTTCCCGCTGCTTGCCGCCGACCACGGACTCGCTCTCCTCGATGCCGCCCTGGCCTCTCCGCACGGGGCCCTGGTGGCGACGGGGCTGGACACCGCGGCCCTGACCGCGGCGGGCTCGCTGCCGCCGTTGCTGACCGGCCTGTTGCGCCCCGGCGCTCGGCGCACGGCCCGGGGCGCCGCCCCCGCGGAGGGCGCCGCCTCGGCGGACCGGCTCGCCGCGCTCGGCCCCCAGGACCGTTCGCGGTTCCTTCTCGACCTGGTCCGCTCCGCCGCCGCCGCGGTCCTCGGCTTCCCCGGTCCGCAAGCGGTCGAGGCCGGGCGGGCGTTCAAGGAACTCGGCTTCGACTCGCTGACCGCAGTCGAACTGCGCAACCGGCTGGCCGCAGCCACCGGCCTGCGGCTGCCGGCCACCCTGATCTTCGACCACCCGACCCCCCGCCTGCTGGCCGAGATGCTCGGCCGGGTCGTGGTGGGCGACCGTGAGGAGAGCGCCGTCGCCCCGGAGACGGCGGTCGGGCAGGCGCCGGCCGACGATCCGATCGCGATCATCGGGATGAGCTGCCGGCTGCCCGGCTCCGCCGACACCCCCGACGAGCTGTGGCGGCTCGTCAGCGAGGGCGTCGACGCCATCGCACCGTTTCCCGAGGACCGGGGCTGGCGCCTCGACTCCGTCTACGCCGCCGACAGCGCCGAGGCCGGACTCAGCCGCACCTTCGAGGGCGGGTTCGTCGACGGGATGGCGGACTTCGACGCCGAGTTCTTCGGCATCGGCCCGCGTGAGGCCCTCGCCATGGACCCGCAGCAGCGGCTCCTGCTGGAGACCGCATGGGAGGCGGTCGAGCACGCCGGGATCGCCCCCGGCTCCCTCGCCGGCAGCCCCACCGGCGTCTTCGTGGGAGCGGCGTCGACCGGCTACGGCGCCGGCCCGCTCGACGTCCCCGAGGGGACGGGCCCGCACCTGCTGCTGGGCACGTCGACGAGCGTCGCCTCCGGCCGGGTCTCGTACGTACTCGGCCTGGAGGGCCCCACCCTCACGGTCGACACCGCCTGCTCGTCCTCACTGGTGGCCATGCACATGGCCGCCGAGGCGCTGCGCCGCGGCGAGTGCTCGCTGGCCCTGGTGGGCGGCGTCACCGTCATGACCACGCCGAGCATGTTCACGGACGGCAGCCAGGGCGGAGCCCTGGCCGCCGACGGACGGTGCAAGGTGTTCTCCGCCGACGCCGACGGCACCGGCTGGAGCGAAGGCGCCGGGATGCTGCTGACCGAGCGGCTCTCCGACGCCCTGCGCAACGGCCACCGGGTACTGGCGGTACTGCGCGGCTCCGCCGTCAACCACGACGGCGCCAGCAACGGCCTCACCGCCCCGAGCGGCCGTGCCCAGCAGCGCGTCATCCGCCAGGCACTGCGCAGTGCCGGCCTGGACGCCCACGAGGTCGACGCCGTCGAGGCCCACGGAACCGGCACCGCGCTCGGCGACCCGATCGAGGGCCGGGCGCTGCTGGACGTCTACGGCCGGGAGCGGCCCGCCGGGCGCCCGCTGTGGGTCGGCTCGGTCAAGTCCAACATCGGCCACTCCCAGTGCGCCGCCGGGGTCGCCGGCGTCATCAAGATGGTCCAGGCCCTGCGCCACGAGGTGCTCCCGGCGACCCTGCACGCCTCCGATGCGACCCCGCACGTGGACTGGTCGTCCGGGGCGATGCGGCTGCTGACCGAACCGGTGCCGTGGCCGCGCGACGGCGTCGTGCGCCGGGCCGGGGTGTCGTCGTTCGGCATGAGCGGTACCAACGCCCACGTCGTCCTCGAGGAGGCGCCGGCCGAACCGCCGTCCCCGGCCGTCGCCGAACCGCCGTTCACCCCGGCGGTCGCCGACTCGCCGGTGCCGTGGGCCCTGTCCGGCCGGACCGTACCGGCGCTGCGCGCCCAGGCGGCGCGGCTGCTCGCGCGGCTCGACGAGCGGCCCGGTCTCGCCGCCCCGGAATCCGTCCCGGAGGTGGCCCGCGCCCTGGCGACCGGCCGGACCGCGTTCCGCCACCGCGCCGTCCTGCTCGGCCCCGATCCGGAGCGCTACCGCGACCAGCTGGACGCCCTCGCCGCCGGCCGCGGCGTCAGGGGCCTGATCCGGGACGACGCCGGACCGGGCGGCCCGGTCGCGTTCGTCTTCCCCGGACAGGGGTCGCAGTGGCCGGGGATGGCCACGGAACTGCTGGGGACCGCACCGGTCTTCCGCGACACGCTGCGCGAGTGCTCGGCTGCGCTCTCGGAGTACGTGGACTGGTCGGCCGAGGACGTCCTCCGGGGCGCCGAGGGTGCCCCGTCGCTCGACCGGCTCGACGTCGTCCAGCCGGCCCTGTTCGCGATGATGGTGTCCCTCACCGCCCTGTGGCGTGCGCACGGCATCGTGCCGGAGGCCGTCGTGGGGCATTCGCAGGGCGAGATCGCGGCGGCCTGCGTAGCCGGGGCCCTGACGCTGCCGGACGCCGCGAGGATCGTCGTGGCCCGCAGCCGGCTGCTCGCCTCCCTCGACAGCGGCGGCGCGATGCTCGCGGTGACCCTGCCCGTCGGGGAACTCACCGAACGGATGGCGCGGTGGCCGGGCCGGCTGCACCTCGCGGCCGTCAACGGCCCCCGGGCCACCGTGGTGTCGGGCGACCCCGAGGCGGTCGAGGAACTCGCCGCTGCGCTCGCCGCCGACCGGATCGCGGCCCGGCGGATGGCCATCACCGGCACCGCCCACTCACCCGAGGTCGACCGGCTCCGCGACGAGGCTCTCGCCGCGTTCGCCGGGATCGTTCCCCGGTCCGCGGCCGTCCCGCTCTACTCGGCGGTCGACGGCGGCCCGGTCGACGGCGCCGCGCTCGGCCCCGAACACTGGTACCGCAACATGCGTCTGCCGGTGCGATTCGCCCCGGCGATCGCCGCCATGCTGCGCGACGGCTTCCGCGCCTTCGTCGAGCCCAGCCCGTATCCGTCCCTGACCGCGAACGTCGAGGACGTCGCCGGCGCCGAGGGCGCCGACGACACGGTCGTCGTCACGACGCTGCGCCGCGACAACGGCGGCCCGGACCGCTTCCGGGAAGCGGTGGCGACCGCGTTCGCCCGGGGCCTCGTCCCGGACTGGGACGCCGTCCTCGCCCCGCCGTCCGCCCCCGCCGTCCGCCCCGAACTTCCCGTGTACCCGTTCCAGCGCAGGCGGTACTGGCTGGAGGCGGCCGCGCCGGCCGCCTCGCTGACGTCGGCCGGCCCCGGCCCCGCCGACCCGGCCGACGAGGCGTTCTGGGACGCGGTCGCGGGCGGAGATCCGCAGGTGCTCGCCGACGCGCTCGATGTGTCCGACCCGCGGCAGCGCGAGCTGCTGGACGGTGCCGCGGCCGCGCTGCCCGTCCTGTCGGCGTGGCGGACCGATCGCGGTGACCGGTCCACCGTGGACGGCTGGCGCTACCGGATCGACTGGCGGCGCAAGGCCCGTCTTCCCCGGCCGGTGCTGTCCGGCATCTGGCTGCTCGTCGCCCCCGCCCACGACCCCGACGGCATCGCCCGCCGGTGCGCCCGGGCGCTCGCCGAGCGGGGTGTCTCCCAGGTCCTGACGGTGACCCCGGCCGCCGACGACCCGCACGGCGAAGGCCTGGCCGACCGGCTCGCGGACGCTCTGGCCCAGGCCGCCGACGGCGCCGGACCCGGCCCCGCGGGCGGCCGCGTCGACGGACTGCTGAACCTGCTCGGCCTCGACACCCGCCCCGGCCCCTTCGGCGTCGCGACCGGTGTCGCCACCACGCTCGCGCTGGTCCGGGCGGCCGAGGACCTCGACGTGGCCGTGCCCCTGTGGACGGTGACCCGCGGCGCGGTGTGCGTCGGCACGGCCGACCCGTCGCCGGACCCTGCCCAGTCGGGACTGTGGGGCCTCGGTCTGGCCGCCGGGCTGGAACTGCCCTCCCGCTGGGGCGGCCTGGTGGACCTGCCGGCCGAGATCGACGAACGGGCAGCTGACCGCCTCGCCGGCGTTCTTGCCGGCCTGGACGACGAGGACCAGGTCGCGGTGCGCCCCGCCGGGGTCTTCGCCCGCCGCCTGGTGCGGGCGCCCCTGGGCAACGTGCCCCGCACCGATCCGTGGCAGCCGACCGGCACCGCCCTGGTCACCGGCGGCACCGGCGCTCTCGGGGCGCACGTCGCCCGCTGGCTGGCCGGGCTGGGCGCGCCCCGCGTCGTCCTGACCAGCCGCCGCGGACCGCAGGCGCCTGGCGCCGCCGAGCTGGCCGAGGAGCTGGAGGCGGCCGGGACCCAGGTGCTGGTCGTGGCCTGCGACGTGAGCGACCGTGAGGAGCTGCGGGCCCTGCTCGCGGCGCTTCCCGACGGCCCGCCCGTCACCACCGTCGTCCACGCCGCCGGAGTGACCCGGTCCGCCCCTGTCCTGGACACCACGGCCGAGGAAGTCGCCCAGGTGATCGCCGCGAAGGCGGACGGCGCGCGCCACCTCGACGAACTCCTCGGCGACGGCCTCGATGCCTTCGTCCTCTTCTCGTCGGGCGCAGCCGTCTGGGGCGGCGCGGGCCAGGGTGCCTATGCGGCAGCCAACGCCCACCTCGACGCGCTGGCCCTGCGGCGGCGCCGCCGGGGGCAGACGGCCACGTCGGTGTCCTGGGGCGGCTGGGACGGCGGCGGCATGGCGGACGCCGGCGCGATCGAGCTGCTCGGGCGGCGCGGCCTGCGCCTGATGTCGCCGCAGCTCGCCCTCGTCGCGCTCGGTCAGGCCCTCACCCACGACGAGACGCTGCTCACCGTCACCGACATGGACTGGGCCCGCTTCACCCGCGGCTACACCGCGGCCCGCCCCCGTCCGCTCATCGGCGAGATCCCGGAGGCGGCGCGGGCCCTGGCCGACGCCGACGACAGCTCCGGCTCCGACGACGACGCGGGCTCCGGGCTCGGCCGGCAGCTGGCCGCCCTGCCCGCCGGCGAACGCCGGCCGTTCCTGCTCACCCTGGTGCGCGCCGAGGCTGCCGCCGCGCTGGGCCACGCCGGACCGGCCGACATCGAACCCGGCCGCGCCTTCCGGGAGCTCGGGTTCGACTCGCTCACCGCCGTCGACATCCGCAACCGGCTGCGCGCCGCGACCGGCCTGCGTCTGCCCACGACCGTCGCCTTCGACCACCCGACGCCGAACGCGCTGGCGGGCTTCCTCGCGGACGAACTGCTCGGCACGTCCGAGCCCGCCGGGACGCCCGCGCCCGGGGCCTCGGCCCGGACCGTGGCCGGGCCCGCCGACGAACCCGTCGCGATCGTCGGTATGGGCTGCCGGTTCCCCGGCGGGGTGCGTTCGCCGGAGGAGTTGTGGGACCTCGTCCTGAACGGCCGGGACGCGATCACCCCGTTCCCCTCCGACCGGGGCTGGGACCTCGACGCCCTCTACGACCCCGACCTGTCGCGGCCCGGCAGTTCGTACGTCCGTGAGGGCGGCTTCCTGGACGGCGCCGGCGACTTCGACGCCGAGTTCTTCGGCATCAGCCCCCGCGAGGCGATGGCGATGGACCCGCAGCAGCGGGTGCTGCTGGAAACCGCCTGGGAGGCGCTGGAGCGCACCCGCGTCGATCCG
The DNA here is from genome assembly GCF_040605575.1 of Streptomyces sp. NPDC005566. Classification (NCBI taxonomy): domain Bacteria; kingdom Bacillati; phylum Actinomycetota; class Actinomycetes; order Kitasatosporales; family Streptomycetaceae; genus Streptomyces; species Streptomyces sp. NPDC005566. Next base: position 20,716 of record NZ_JBEXDB010000035.1, read on the forward strand.
TCGGGGCTGGCCGGCAGCCGCACCGGCGTGTTCGTCGGCACTTCGTTCCAGGGATACGGGCTGGGCGACGCCGACGCGCTCGGCGCCGCCGAGGGATTCTTCCTCGCCGGAACCGGGACGGCCGCCGTGTCCGGGCGGCTGTCCTACAGCCTCGGCCTGGAGGGCCCGGCCGTCACCGTCGACACCGCCTGCTCGTCGTCGCTGGTCGCCCTGCACCTCGCCTGCCAGTCGCTCCGGCAGGGAGAGTGCGACCTTGCCCTGGCCGGCGGTGTCACGGTCCTGCCCACACCGGTGTCCTTCACCGAGTTCAGCCGCCAGCGCGGCCTGGCGCCCGACGGACGCTGCAAGCCGTTCGCCGCCGCGGCCGACGGCACCGGCTGGAGCGAGGGTGTCGGTGTCGTCGCTCTGCAGCGGCTCAGTACAGCCCTGGCCGAGGGCAGCCAGATCCTGGCCGTGGTCGCCGGTTCCGCCGTCAACCAGGACGGCGCGAGCAACGGCATGACCGCGCCGAACGGCCCCTCCCAGCGCCGCGTCATCGCCGCCGCCCTGGCCGGCGCCCGGGTGGACGCCGGCGACATCGACCTCGTGGAGGCGCACGGCACCGGTACCCCGCTCGGCGACCCCATCGAGGCCCAGGCCCTGCTGGCCGTGTACGGGCCGGCGCACTCCGCCGAGAACCCGCTGTGGCTCGGCTCGGTCAAGTCCAACATCGGCCACTCCCAGAGCGCCGCCGGCATCGCCGGGGTGATCAAGACCGTGATGGCGCTGCGGCACGGCGTCCTCCCGCCCACCCTGCACGTCGACGAGCCGACCCCGCACGTGGACTGGTCGCAGGGCACTGTCGCGCTGCTCACCGAGGCACGGTCCTGGCCGGACACCGGCCGGATCCGCCGGGCGGGGGTCTCCTCGTTCGGCGGCAGCGGCACCAATGCCCACGCCGTCCTCGAACAGGCGCCTCCCCCGCCGCCCCGCGCCACCACGGACGAGGCACCGGCCGCGGTGCCGTGGCTGCTGTCCGGGCGCACCGAGCGGGCCCTGCGGGAACAGGCGGGACGCCTGGACGAACACCTCCGGCACCGGCCCGCGCCGGAGCCGGCCGACGTCGCCTGGTCGCTGGCCACCACCCGTACCGCCTTCGAGCACCGCGCGGTGCTGCTCCCGGGCGACCTCGACGCCCTGGCCGCCCTGGCGGCCGGGGATCTGCCCGCCGGGGCCGTCCGCGGCCGGGCCGTCGAGGGCCGCACGGCTTTCGTGTTCCCCGGCCAGGGGTCTCAGTGGCCCGGTATGGGAGGTCAACTGCTGGACTCCGACCCGGTGTTCGCCGAGACGGCCGCCGCCTGCGACGAGGCGTTCGCCCGCCACACCGACTGGGCCGTGCTCGACGTCCTGCGCGGCGCCGACGGCGCCGCCTCGCTGGAGCGCGACGACGTCGTCCAGATCTCGTTGTTCACCGTGATGGTCTCGCTGGCCGCGATGTGGCGCTCCTGGGGCGTCGAGCCGGACGCCGTGCTCGGCCATTCGCAGGGCGAGATCGCCGGCGCGTACGTCGCAGGCGCCCTGTCCCTCGAGGACGCGGCCCGGGTGGTCGCCCTGCGCGCCGAGCTCCTCGGGACCGTGGTCGGCCGCGGCGGCATGCTGTCGGTGGCGCTGCCGGTCGTGGAGATCGAGAAGCGCCTCGCCGCGTGGGACGGCCGGCTCTGCCTCGGCGCGCGCAACGCGCCCGGAGCGAACGTCGTCAGCGGCGACAAGGACGCGCTCGCGGAGTTCGCCGGGGCCTGCGCCGTCGAGGAGATCCGCGTCAAACCGGTCCGCATCGGCTACGCGTCGCACTCGCACCACGTGGACGAGCTGGCCGGGCCGCTGCGCGAAGCCCTGGCGGACATCCGGCCGCGGGCGGGCTCGGTCCCGTTCTTCTCCAGCGTGACCGGCGGCTGGGTCGACACCACCACGCTGGACGGCGAGTACTGGTTCGCCAACCTGCGCCGGTGCGTCGGTTTCGAGCCCGCCGTGCGCGGTCTCGCCGACCGGGGCTACCGGCACTTCATCGAGGTCGGCCCGCACCCCATTCTGACCATGGGCATCCAGGAGACCCTCGAGGAGATCGACGACGACGGCATCGCGTGGCCGCCGCCCGTCCCGTCCCTGCGCTCCGGGCAGGCCGATGCGGCCCGCATGCTCGCCTCCGCCGCCCAGGCGCACGTGTCCGGCGTCGGCGTCGACTGGAGCAAGGTGCTGGGCGGCCCCGGCCTGCGCCCCGTCGACCTGCCCACCTACCCGTTCCAGACCGAGAGGTACTGGATGAACTCGCTCGGGGCGGCACCCGCCACGGACCCGTCCGGCACCGGCCTGGACGCCACCGCGCATCCGGTCCTCACCGCCGCCGCCCCGGTCGCCGGCACCGAGACCGTCCTGCTGACCGGCCGGTTGTCGACGCGGACCCACCCGTGGCTCGCCGACCACGCCGTGCTCGGCACGGTCCTGGTGCCCGGCACCGCATTCGTCGAGTTCGCGGTCACCGCGGGCGGCCGTGCCGGTTGCCCGTCCGTCGAGGAACTCGCCCTCCAGACGCCGCTGGTCCTCGCGGGCTCGGAGGCCGTCCGCGTCCAGGCCGTCGTCCGTCAGCCGGACGGCACCGGGCGGCGGTCCGTGGGCGTCTACTCCCGGCCCGAGGACGGCTCGCCGGACTCCGGCGACAGCGCGGACGACTGGGTGCTGCACGCCACCGCCACCGTCGCGCCCGCCCCGCCCGGACCGGTGGCGGAGCCGGACGGCCTCACCCAGTGGCCCCCGGCCGGCGCCGCCGAGATCGACCTCGGCGGCTTCTACGACGACCTCGCCGCCCTCGGCTACAGCTACGGGCCCGCGTTCCAGGGCATGCGCGCCGCCTGGCACCGCGACGGAGAGGTGTACGCGGAGGTCGCCCTCGCCGGAGACGGCCCGGAGCCGGACGGCTTCGCCGTGCACCCGGCCCTTCTGGACGCGGCGCTGCACGGCATCGGCCTGCTGCGTTCACTGGGCGGGGGAACCGCGCCGACCCGGGCGGAACTGCCGTTCGCCTGGCGCGGTGTGCGGCTTCTTCGGCACGGGGTCACGGCCCTGCGGGTCCGGCTGGCCATGGACGGGCAGGGCGGCGTCGGCGTGACCATCACCGACGTCGACGGCGCACCGGTCGCCACGGCGGACTCGATCGTCTCCCGGCCCGTGCCCGACGGCTTCGGCGCGGCACGGCATCTGTCCCGCAACGCGCTGTTCCAGGTCGGCTGGGCGGAGGTCCGGGGCGTCCCGGCGCCCGCCGTCCCGTACTGGGCCGTGTTCGGCCCCGACCCGCTGGACCTCGACGCACAGCTCCGGGCGGCCGGGGCCCGGGTCTGCCGACCCGCCCAGGCCGACGACGCCGACGCGGCCGCCGTCGCCGTCGCGTCCCTGGCCGCGGCGGACGGGTCCACGGAACCGGCCGGCGTGACGCACGACGCGCTCCGGCTCGTACAGCGGTGGCTCGCCGACGAGCGCCGCGTGGACGCCCGCCTCGCGATCGTCACCCGGGGCGCCGTGGCGGTGGGCGAGGACGAGGACGTCAGCGACCTCGCGGCGGCCGCGGCCTGGGGACTGATCCGCTCCGCGCAGGCCGAACACCCCGGCCGGTTCGTCCTGGTCGACCTCGACGGCCCCGCCTCCCCGGACGTTCTCTCCGAGGCGCTGAGCTGCCCGGAACCGCAGATGGCGGTGCGCACCGGCCAGTTGTACGCACCACGCCTGGCGCGGGCCGAGCGGCCGGCGGAAGCCTCTGTCGACACCGAGGGCACGACCCTGATCACCGGTGGCACCGGCTCCCTCGGCTCGGCGCTCGCCCGGCACCTGGCCGCCGCCCACGGCGTCCGCCGGCTCGTGCTGACCAGCAGGCGCGGCCCGCGGTCCCCGGGCGCGGCCGGCCTCGTCGCCGACCTCGCCGCGCTCGGCTGCGAGGCCACGGTCGTGGCCTGCGACGTCGGCGAACGCGACGAGGTCGCAGACCTGTTGCGGGCCGTCCCGGCCGACCGGCCCCTGCGCGCCGTCGTCCACGCGGCGGGCGAACTCGACGACGGCCTGGTCACCGGCCTCGACGACGCCCGGCTCGACCGGGTGCTGCACGCCAAGGCGAACGGCGCGAGGCACCTGCACGAGCTGACCCAGGACATGGAGCTGTCCGCGTTCGTGCTCTTCTCCTCGGCCTCGGCGACGTTCGGCGCCGCCGGGCAGGCCAACTACGCCGCCGCGAACGCGTTCCTGGACGCCCTCGCCCGCCACCGCCGGGCCCGCGGCCTCACGGCGGTCTCCATGGCATGGGGCCCGTGGGCCGAGACGAGTGGCATGACCAGCGGGCTGACCGAAGCCGACGTCCGACGCGTCGAGCGGCTCGGTCTGACGCCGATGTCCACGCCGGACGGCATGGCGCTGTTCGATGCCGTGCTGGGCGCCGCCACCGCGGTCGCCGTCCCGATGATCCTCGACGTCGGCGCGCTGCGCACCCGTGCCGACATGGTCCCCCCGCTGCTGCGCGACCTCGTCCGGCCCGGACGCCCCTCCCCCGCCGCCGTCGGTGACGACGGGGCCGGCCTGCGCCGCCGCCTTGCCGGGCTCACCGATGCCGAGCGCCACGAGACGGTCCTCGACCTCGTCCGCACCCAACTCGCCGCGGTGCTCGGCCACTCCGGTCCGGAGGCGGTCCGCGCGGACCGGGGTTTCCTCGAGACCGGCGTCGACTCCCTCACCGGCGTCGAACTGCGCAATCGGCTCGCCGCCCTGACCGGACTGCGCCTGCCGGCCACCATGGTGTTCGACCACCCCAACCCGATCGTCCTCGCCCGGCACCTGCGCGGTGAACTGCTGCCGGAGCCCGTGGCCCCGTCGGTGCGTGCTCTGGAGGAGCTCGGGCGGCTGGAGGAGGTCCTGGCCGCCGTGGACGCGGACGACGTCGGCCGGGCCACGGTCGGCAGCCGGCTGCGGGAGCTGCTCGCCCGGTGGAACGACGGACGGCAGAGCGCAGAGGACGCCGTCAGTCTCGAAACGGCGACCGCCGAGGAGCTGTTCCAGATCCTCGACGAGTCCGACTGAGCGCCGGGAGCACGAACATGGCCACCACCGAAGAGCTGCTGCGCTACCTGCGGCAGGCGACCACCGACCTGCGTGAGGCCCGCCGGGACCTCCGCGACCTGGACGAGCGTACGCGCGAGCCCGTCGCGATCGTGGGCATGGCCTGCCGGTATCCCGGCGGAGTCACCTCGCCCGACGGCCTGTGGGACCTCGTCGACAGGCGTGGCGACGGCCTGTCCGGCTTCCCGGCCGACCGCGGCTGGGACCTCGGCCGGCTGCCGGCCGACGGCCCCCGCGAGGCGGGATTCCTGCACGACGCCGGCCGGTTCGACGCGGCGTTCTTCGCCATGTCCCCGCGTGAGGCCCTGGCCACGGATCCCCAGCAGCGCCTCCTGCTGGAGACCTCCTGGGAGGCGATGGAGTCCGCCGGAGTCGACCCCACGACGCTGCGCGGCAGCCGTACCGGCGTCTATGTCGGCCAGATGTACCACGACTACATGGTCGGCGCGGGCGAGATGCCGGCCGGCAGCGAGGCGTACCTGGCCACCGGCACCGCGGGAAGCGCCGCGTCCGGCCGCGTCGCCTATTCCTTCGGTCTGGAAGGCCCCGCGGTCACGGTCGACACCGCCTGCTCCTCGTCGCTGGTGACGCTGCACCTGGCGTGCCAGGCGCTGCGGGCCGGTGAGTGCGACCTGGCGATCGCCGGCGGCGTCACCGTCATGGCCACCCCTGAGGTGTTCGGGGCGTTCGGCGTCGACCAGGGCCTCGCCCCGGACGGCCGCTGCAAGTCGTTCGCTGCTGCCGCCGACGGGATGGGCTGGTCCGAAGGCGTCGGCGTGCTGCTGGTGGAGAGGCTGTCGGACGCGCTGCGCGACGGCCGTCGGATTTTCGCGGTGGTGCGGGGCAGTGCGGTGAACCAGGACGGCGCGTCGAGCGGCCTGACCGCACCGAACGGCCCGTCGCAACAGCGGGTGATCCGTGACGCCCTGGCGAGCGCGCGCCTGTCCCCCGCGGACGTGGATGTCGTGGAGGCGCACGGCACCGGTACACGGCTCGGCGACCCGATCGAGGCGCAGGCGCTGCTGGCGGTCTACGGCCAGGAGCGAGGCGAGGGCGCCGAGCCGTTGCGGCTGGGGTCGGTCAAGTCGAACATCGGCCACACCCAGGCCGCGGCGGGCGTCGCCGGCGTGATCAAGATGGTCATGGCCATGCGGCACGGTGTGCTGCCTTCCACCCTGCACGTGGACGCCCCGTCGCCGCGGGTGGACTGGTCGGCGGGCGCGGTGGAGCTGCTGACGGAACCCCGGGCATGGCCGGCAGCGGACCGGCCGCGCCGTGCCGCGGTGTCCTCGTTCGGCATCAGTGGCACCAACGCGCACGTCATTCTGGAGGAGCCTCCCGCCGCGCAGGCCGTCGAGGCGGCGCCGACGCGTGGCGGGAGTCCCACTCCGGTGCCGGTGCCGTGGCCGGTGTCGGCGAAGTCGGCGGACGCGTTGCAGCAGCAGATCGAACGGCTGCGGGAGTTCGTGGCTGAGCGTCCCGAACTGGACGCGGTGGACGTCGGCCGGTCGCTGGCCACCACCCGGGCCGCGCTGGAACACCGCGTGGTCCTTGCCGGGGACACGACGCTCGCCACAGGTGTCGCGGGCGAGGGCCGAACCGCGTTCCTGTTCACCGGCCAGGGCTCGCAGCGCGCAGGCATGGGCCTGGAACTGCATGAGGCGTTCCCGGTGTTCGCGGAGGCCTTCGACGCGGTGTGCGCACGGCTCGACGCCCGGCTGGAACGACCGCTGCGTGACGTCCTCACCGACGGCACCGCCCTCGATCGGACGATGTGGGCGCAGGCGGGCCTGTTCGCCCTCGAAGTCGCTCTGTTCCGGCTGGTGGAGTCCTGGGGCGTCACCCCGGGCGTGCTGCTGGGCCACTCGCTGGGCGAGATCACCGCCGCGCACGTCGCGGGGATCCTCGACCTGGACGACGCGTGCGTCCTGGTCGCCGAACGCGGCCGCCTCATGCAAGCCCTGCCCGAAGGCGGCGGCATGCTCGCCGTCCACGCCACCGAAGCCGACGTCGCCGACTCCGGCCTGGACCTCGCCGCCGTCAACAGCCCCCACTCCGTGGTCCTCTCCGGCGACCTCGGCGTGATCGAGCGGTACGCGGCTCACTGCGCCGAGCAAGGACGCCGATCCACCGTGCTGTCCGTGTCGCACGCGTTCCACTCCACTCTGATGGAACCGGTGCTGAAGGAATTCGCCGACGTGCTGGAAGGTCTGACGTACCACCCGGCACGGATCCCGGTCGTGTCGAACCTGACCGGAGCGATCGCCGGACCCGGCGCCATGCAACAGCCGGGGTACTGGCTTGACCAGGTTCGCCGCCCGGTGCGTTTCGCCGACGGTGTCGCGGCCCTGGGGGACCTCGGCGTGACGCGGTACCTGGAACTCGGCCCTGACGGAGTCCTCTCGGCCATGGTCCGGGAGACCGTCGGTGACGGCGTGTTCGCGCCGGTGCTCCGCAAGGGGCGGGGCGAGGTCGAGACCTTGCTGGCGGCGGTCGGCCGGCTGTGGACGGCCGGCGCCGACGTCGACTGGCCCGCCGTGTTCGCCGACCGGGGCGACCGGGGCGGCCGGGTCGTCGACCTGCCGACGTACGCGTTCCAGCACCAGCAATACTGGCCGCAGCCGACCGTGAACATCGCGGCGGACCCGTGGCGGTACTCCGTGGGGTGGAAACCAGCGGAGCCCGTCATGTCCGCGCCGGTACTGGACGGCACCTGGCTGGTGCTGCTGCCGGGCTCGACGAAACACCCCGAAGTGGCAGAACGGTGCGTACAAGCGCTCGCCGACGCCGGCGCGCGCGTCGTCACGGTACGGGCGGACGCGGCAGGCCTCAGGGAGCGCGTGGCCGAGGCATGTGCGGACGGCGACGAGCCCACCGGTGTGCTGTCGTTCGCCGGGCTGACGGCCGGCGACGGCACCGGCGGCCCCGTCCCGCCCGCGGCGGTCACCAGCATGCTGGCCACCGTGGAAGCACTGCGGCACAGTGGCGTCCAGGCGCCGGTCTGGTGGATCACCTCCGGCGGCACCGCCGTCGACGACGGCGAGACGGTCGACACCGACCAGGCGCAGGTGTGGGGCCTCGGCCGGGTGGCGGGGCTCGAGCTTCCCGAGATGTGGGGCGGTCTGGTCGACGTCGGCGACGCCGCCTCGGGTGAGCGTCTCGCCGAGGTCCTGGCCTCCGGCGTCGAGGACCAGGTGGCGCTGCGTCCGGCGGGCGCGTTCGTCCGGCGGCTGGCGCGCGCCGGCGGCGTACCTGCGGGAGAGTGGCGGGGCCGCGGCACCGTGCTGATCACCGGAGGCACCGGAGGGCTGGGCCGCGAGGTCGCACGGTGGCTGGCCCGGTCCGGAGCCGGGCATCTGGTCCTGGTCTCGCGGCGGGGCCCGGCAGCGCCGGGCGCCGACCGGCTCGTGGCCGAGCTGGAGAGCGCCGGGGCGACGGTGTCGGTCGTCGCGGGCGACATCGCGGACCGCGCGTTCGTACGGTCGGTCGTCGACCGGTACCACCCCTCGGGGGTGATCCACGCGGCCGGCGTGGGCGACCCGACCCCGCTGGCATCTTCGGGCCCGGAGGATTTCGCGCGGGTGATGGCCGCCAAGGCCGAGGGCGCGCGTCTGCTCGACGAGGCGTTGGGGGACACACCCCTGGACTTCTTCGTACTGTTCTCGTCGATCGCCGGGGTCTGGGGCAGTGGCGGTCAGGGCGCCTACGCGGCCGCGAACGCCTACCTGGACGCGCTGGCGACCAACCGGCGCGCACGAGGCGCCGTCGCGACGTCGGTGTCCTGGGGGCCGTGGGCGGGCGAGGGGATGGCCGGCGGGGCAGACGCCTCGGAGTATCTGCGGCGCCGCGGTCTGCGGGCGATGGCGCCGGGGTCGGCGGTTCGCAGGCTGGGCCCGGCACTGCTCGCCGACGACGGATGCGTGACGGTCGCCGACGTCGACTGGGCGGCGTTCCTCCCGGCGTTCAGCGCCGGCCGTGAACGCCCGCTGATCCACGACATCCCCGAGGTCGCACAGCTGACGTCCGCCTCCACCGAACCGGACGGCGCGCTCGCCGCCCGCCTGCGCGACCGGCTCGCGACCCTGTCCGGCGACGAGCGGGAAGCGGCTCTCGTCGGTGTCGTGCAGCGACACGCCGCGGACGTACTGCACTACCCGTCCCCCCAGGCCGTGACAGCCGACAAGGCCTTCCGCGACCTCGGCTTCGACTCTCTCAGCGCCGTCGAACTACGCGACCGACTGGCCGCGGAGACCGGCCTGCGCCTGCCCACGACGCTGCTGTTCGACCACCCCAGCGCGCGTTCCGTCGCCGGCCTGCTGCGGGCCGAGATGTTCCCGGACAGCGGCGAGGAGATCGACGAGGAACGCGCCGCGACGATCCGCCGGGCCCTGCGGGGAATCCCCTTGGCCCGCCTGGCCGCCGCCGGCCTCATCGCCCCGCTGCTGCGGCTCGCCGCGGACGAAAGTCCGGACGGCGGGACGGACGCGGACCCGGACATCCAGGAATCGATCGACTCGATGGACGGCGAGAGCCTGCTCAGGCTCGCTCTCGGCGATCCGGAGTCGGACGTACAGACAGATCGAGGAGCTTGAAATGGCCGCCGCCTCCATCGAGGACTACGTCAAGGCGCTGCGTACTTCTCTCAAGGAGACGGAGCGGCTCCGGGCGGAGAACCGCGAACTCACCGCGGCGTCACGCGAGCCGATCGCGATCGTGTCCATGGCGTGCCGCTACCCCGGCGGAGTCCGGTCACCAGGAGAGCTCTGGGACCTGGTCGACGCCGGCGGGGACGCCGTCACCCCGTTTCCCGCCGACCGCGGCTGGCGTCTGGACACGACCGACGAGGCCGCGTCCGGCGGATTCCTCGACGGCGTCGCCCAGTTCGACTCCGGCTTCTTCGGCATCTCCCCGCGCGAGGCCCTGGCCATGGACCCCCAGCAGCGTCTCCTGCTGGAGACCTCCTGGGAGGCGTTCGAGCACGCCGGGATCCTGCCGCCCCGGCTGAAGGACAGCCGCACGGGCGTCTTCGTCGGCGCGGCCCCGTCCGGCTACGGCATGGGCCTGCAGGCAACCGACGCCGGGCAGGCCTACACCCTGGCCGGCGGCGCCACGAGCGTCCTGTCCGGCCGCGTCGCCTACGCGTTCGGCCTGGTCGGCCCGGCCGTCACCGTCGATACGGCCTGCTCCTCGTCCCTGGTCGCCATGCACCTGGCCTGTCAGGCGCTGCGTGCCGGCGAGTGCTCGCTGGCTCTGGCCGGCGGCGTCACCGTCATCGCCACCCCGGACGTCTTCGGGGCCTTCAGCGTCGAGCAGGGCCTGGCCGCCGACGGCCGCTGCAAGTCGTTCGCCGCCGCCGCCGACGGGACCGGCTGGGCCGAAGGCGTCGGCCTGGTGCTGCTGGAGCGGCTGTCCGACGCCCGGCGCAACGGACATCAGGTCCTTGCGGTGGTACGGGGCAGCGCGATCAACCAGGACGGCGCGTCCAACGGCCTGACGGCGCCGAACGGCCCGTCGCAGCAGAGGGTCATCCGCCAGGCACTGGCGAACGCCCGACTCACCGGCGCCGACGTCGACGTGGTGGAGGCCCACGGGACGGGTACGCGGCTCGGCGACCCGATCGAGGCGCAGGCGCTGCTGGCGACCTACGGCCGGGAACGGGGCGACGGCGGTGAGCCGTTGTGGCTGGGGTCGGTGAAGTCGAACATCGGGCACACGCAGTCCGCGGCGGGCGTCGCGGGTGTGATCAAAATGGTCATGGCGATGCAGAACGAGGTGCTGCCCGCGACGTTGCACGTGGACGAGCCCTCGCACCATGTGGACTGGTCGGCGGGTGGGGTCGAGCTGCTCACCGAGCCGCGCCCGTGGCCTGCGGCGGACCGGCCACGGCGTGCGGGTGTCTCCTCGTTCGGCATCAGCGGCACCAACGCCCACGTCATCCTCGAACAGGTCTCGGAGTCAACCGAGTCGAAGCCGGTCACCGAGCCCTCGGTCATACGTCCCGGGCTGCTGCCGTGGCTGGTGTCGGCGAAGTCCGAGGCGGCGTTGGACGCGCAGGTGGACCGGCTGCGGGAGTTCGTGGCGGAGCGTCCGGAGCTCGATCCGGTGGACATCGCCTGGTCGCTGGCGACCGACCGGGCAGGGCTGGAGCACCGTGCGGTGCTGGCCGGGGACACGACGCTCGCCACCGGTATCGCCCGAGAGGGCCGGACCGCCTTCCTCTTCACCGGGCAGGGCTCGCAACGCGCCGGTATGGGCCTGGAGTTGTACGAGGCGTTCCCGGTGTTCGCTGAGGCCTTCGACACGGTGTGCGCACGGCTCGATGCCCGGCTGGGACGCCCGCTGCGTGAGGTCCTCACCGACGGCACCGGCCTCGATCGGACGATGTGGGCGCAGGCCGGGCTGTTCGCCCTCGAGGTAGCCCTGTTCCGGTTGGCGGAGTCCTGGGGTGTCACCCCGGACGTGCTGCTGGGCCACTCCCTGGGCGAGATCACCGCCGCGCACGTCGCGGGAATCCTCGACCTGGACGACGCGTGCGTCCTGGTCGCCGAACGCGGCCGTCTGATGCAGGCCCTGCCGGCCGGCGGTGGCATGCTCGCCGTCCAGGCCACCGAAGCCGACGTCACCGACTCCGGCCTGGACCTCGCCGCCGTCAACGGCCCGAACTCCGTGGTCCTCTCCGGCACCACCGAAGCCATCGAGCTCTACGCGGCCGAGTGCGCCGAGCGGGGCCGCCGGTTCACCATCCTCTCGGTGTCGCACGCGTTCCACTCCGCCCTGATGGAACCGATGCTGGACGAATTCGCGACCGTCCTGGCCGGCCTGGACTTCCGCCCTGCCCGGATTCCGGTCGTCTCGAACCTCACCGGAGCCGTCGCCGAACCCGGCCTGATGCAGGAACCCGCGTACTGGCTGCGACAGGTGCGGCAGGCGGTCCGCTTCGCCGACGGCCTCGCGGCACTCGAAGCCATGGGCGTGACACGCCATGTGGAGTTCGGGCCGGACGGCGTGCTGTCGGCCATGGCACAGGACACCGCCACCGAAGCCGATTTCATCCCCTTCCTGCGCAAGGACCACGAAGAGACCGCTACCGCCCTGACCGCGATCGGCCGACTGTGGACCTCCGGCGCCGACATCGACTGGCCCTCCGTGTTCGCCGGATGGGGCGGTCGGACGGTCGAGCTGCCGACGTACGCCTTCCAGCGGGAACGGTACTGGCCGAAGGACGCGACGCACGCGATCGGTGGGCAGTCGGCGGACGCCGCCTTCTGGGACGCGGTCGAACGTGAGGACCTGGAGGTACTCGCGGGTCTGGAGTCGGCGCTGCCCGCGCTGTCGGCGTGGTGGCGGCAACGCCGGGAACGGTCGACTCTCGACTCGTGGCGCTACCGGATCGTCTGGAAGCCCGTCGACCTGCCCTCCGGCGAGTCGCTCGACGGAACCTGGCTCGTCGTCACGTCCGGAGCGGCCGATGACTTCGGCGCCCGGCTGCGCACCGCCGGCGCGCAGGTCGTCCAGCTCGCTGTCGGCGAGGAGGACACCGACCACGAACGGCTCGCCGGCCGCGTCCGCGAGGTCCTCGACGGTGCGCGGCCGTCCGGAGTGCTCTCGCTGACCGGCCTCGACGACCGGCTCCTGCCCGGCACGGTCCTGCCCGTGGGGGCCGCGCTGACGGTCGCGCTGGTGAAGGCGATGAGTGCCCTCGAACTCACGGCGCCGTTGTGGACGGTGACCTCCGGCGCGGTCGGTGTCGGCCGGTCGGACCGGCCGGAGCACCCCGGCCAGGCGCAGGTGTGGGGTCTGGGCAGGGTGGTCGGCCTGGAGCTGCCCGCGCTGTGGGGCGGTCTCATCGACATGCCCGCGACGCTCGACGACGCCGCGGGCTCGCGACTTGTCGCGGCCCTGGCATCGGGTGCCGAGGACCAGGTCGCGGTCCGGGGTCCGGGGGTGTACGCCCGGCGGCTGGTGCGGGCCGGTGCCGCCGACGGCTTCGCTCCGGGCGGGCCGGACGGCGCATGGCGCGGCCGGGGAACCGTTCTCGTCACGGGCGGCACAGGTGCGCTCGGCACCGAGGTTGCACGCTGGCTGGCGAGGTCCGGGGTCGAGCATCTGATCCTCCTGTCCCGGCGGGGGCACGAGGCGCCCGGGGCCGACGAACTGGTCGCCGAGCTGGCGGTGCTGGGTGCGACGGCATCGGTTCTGGCCGGTGACGTCGCCGACCGGGAGTTCGTACGGCGGGCCCTGGAGCGGGTTCCGGCCGGATCGTCACTGACCGGGGTCGTACACGCGGCAGGCGCCGGCGATGTGACCCCCCTCGACACCGCCTGCGTCGACGACTTCGCACGAGTCGTGGCCGCCAAGGTCGGCGGCGCGATGTGCCTGGACGAGGTGCTGGAGGACACGCCGCTGGACTTCTTCGTGCTCTTCTCCTCGATCGCCGGGGTGTGGGGAAGCGGCGGCCAGTCGGCGTACGCCGCGGCGAACGCCTTCCTGGACGCGCTGGCGGTCACCCGGCGGGCCCGGGGCGTGGCGGCCACGGCGGTGTCGTGGGGCGCCTGGGCCGGCGCCGGGATGGCCGGCGGGCCCGAGATGGCGGCACTGCTCCGTCGTCGCGGGCTTCGCGTGATGGACCCGGAGCTGGCCGTGGCCGCGCTGGGACAGGCGCTCCGGGCCGACGACACCTGCGTGACCGTGGCCGACGTGGAGTGGGCGGCGTTCGCACCGGCCTTCACCGTCGGCCGCGCGCGCCCGCTCATCGACGACATCCCCGAAGCCCGGCCGGTCCTCGAAGCGGCCTCGGCGGCCGAGCAGGGCGACGCGTCCCCGCTCGTGCGAACGCTGGCCGCCCAGCCGGAGAACGAGCAACTCCGGTTCCTGCTGGACGTCGTCCGGCGCCACATCGCGGCCGTCCTGGGCTACCGGGGCCATACCGAGATCGCGGCGGACGCCCCGTTCAAGAATCTCGGCTTCGACTCTCTCACCGCGGTCGAACTCCGCAACCGTCTCACCGCGGAAACAGGGCTCCCTCTGCCCTCAGGCCTGGTCTTCGACCACCCCACGCCACAGGCTCTGGCCGCCCGGCTGCGCACCACGCTCCTGGGCATGCGGCCCTCCGGTGACGAGCCCTCCGCCCCTGCGAGCGTCACCGGCGACGAGCCTGTCGCCATCGTGGCGATGAGCTGCCGGTACCCGGGCCGGGTCGCCTCGCCCGAGGACCTGTGGCGGCTCGTCGCCGACGGTGTGGACGCCGTGACCGGCCTCCCCACCGACCGGGGCTGGCCTCAGGCCGAGCCGTCCGCCGCGGCCTCCTGGGCAGGCGGCTTCGTCACCGGCGCGGCGGACTTCGACAACGGCCTGTTCGCCGTCTCCCCACGCGAGGCCTTCGCAATGGACCCGCAGCAGCGGCTGCTCCTCGAAGTGTCCTGGGAGGTGTTCGAGCGCGCCGGGATGTCACCCCGCGCCGTGCACGGCAGCCGGACCGGCGTGTTCGTCGGCACCAGCGGCCAGGACTACGTCGGCATCCTTGCGAGCGGAGAGCAGGACACCGAGGGCCATCGCGGCACCGGGAACTCGGCCTCGGTCCTGTCCGGCCGCATCGCGTACACCTTCGGGCTGGAGGGCCCGGCGGTCACGGTGGACACGGCGTGCTCGTCGTCGCTGGTGGCCCTGCACCTGGCAGCCCAGACCCTGCAGAGGGGAGAGTGCGACCTGGCCCTGGTCGGAGGGGCGACCGTGATGTCCACCCCGACCGCGTTCGTGGAGTTCTCCCGGCAACTGGGTCTGGCCGACGACGGCCGGTGCAAGTCGTTCGCGGCGGCTGCGGACGGCACCGGATGGTCCGAGGGCGTCGGAGTACTGCTGGTGGAGCGGCTGTCGGACGCGCGGCGCAACGGCCATCAGGTCCTTGCGGTCGTACGGGGCAGTGCGATCAACCAGGACGGTGCGAGTAATGGTCTGACGGCGCCGAACGGTCCCTCGCAACAGCGGGTGATTCGTCAGGCGCTGGCCGCCGCCCGGCTGACGGGCGCCGACGTGGACGTGGTCGAGGCCCACGGCACGGGGACGCGGCTGGGCGACCCGATCGAGGCGGAGGCGCTGCTGGCGACCTACGGCCGGGAGCGGCGCGACGGCGGTGAGCCGTTGTGGCTGGGCTCGGTCAAGTCGAACATCGGGCACGCGCAGTCCGCGGCAGGCGTCGCGGGCCTGATCAAGATGGTCATGGCGATGCGCCACGGCGTGCTCCCGGCGACGCTCCATGTGGATGAGCCGACCCCCCAGGTGGACTGGTCGGCGGGCGGGGTGGAACTGCTGACCGAGGCGCGTTCGTGGCCCGAGGCGGACCGTCCGCGCCGAGCGGCCGTGTCCTCGTTCGGCATCAGCGGTACCAACGCGCATGTGATCCTGGAGCAGGCTCCGGAGTCCGTCGAGCGGGAGCCGGTGGCCGAGCCGTCGGTGACGCGTCCCGGGCTGGTGCCGTGGGTGGTGTCGGCGAAGTCCGAGCCCGCTCTGCAGGCGCAGGTGGACCGGCTGCGGTCGTTCGCCGCGGAGCGTCCGGAACTGGATCCGGTGGACGTCGGCTGGTCGCTGGCGACGACGCGTGCCGCCCTGGAGCACCGCACGGTACTGGCCGGAGACACGACACTCGCCACCGGTATCGCGCGAGAGGGCCGTACCGCGTTCCTGTTCACCGGCCAGGGTTCGCAGCGCGCGGGCATGGGGCTGGGGCTGTACGAGCGGTTCCCGGTGTTCGCGGAAGCCTTCGACGCGGTCTGCGCCCGGCTCGACGTACGCCTGGAACGCCCACTGCGCGAGGTACTGGCCGACGGCGTCGACCTGGACCACACCGTCTGGGCCCAGGCCGGCCTGTTCGCCCTAGAAGTCGCCCTGTTCCGGCTCGTCGAGTCGTGGGGCGTCACCCCGGACGTGCTGCTGGGCCACTCCCTGGGCGAGATCACCGCAGCGCACGTGGCCGGGATCCTCGACCTGGACGACGCGTGCGTCCTGGTCGCCGAGCGCGGTCGGCTGATGCAGGCGCTGCCCGAGGGCGGTGGCATGCTCGCCGTCGAGGCCACCGAAGCCGACGTCGCCGACTCCGGCCTGGACATCGCGGCAGTGAACGGCCCGAACTCCGTGGTCCTGTCCGGTACCACCGAAGCCATCGAGTACTACGCGGCCCAATGCGCCGCCCGGGGCCTGCGGTTCAACGTGCTGTCGGTGTCGCACGCGTTCCACTCCGCGCTGATGGAGCCGATGCTGGACGACTTCGCGAGCGTCCTGTCCGGCCTGACCTTCCACCCGGCCGACATCCCGATCGTCTCCAATCTGACCGGAACCGTCGCCGAACCCGGTGTCATGCAGCAGCCGGAGTACTGGCTGAGCCAGGTGCGGCAGCCGGTGCGTTTCGCCGATGCCGTAACGGCGCTCGAAGCGATGGGTGTGACGCGGTACCTGGAACTCGGCCCGGACGGAGTCCTGTCGGCCATGGCCCAGGACACCGCCACCGAAGCCCAGTTCATTCCCGTCCTGCGCAAGGACCGCGATGAGACCGACACCGCGCTCACCGCGATCACCCGACTGTGGACGTCCGGAGTCGCTGTCGACTGGCCTGCGGCGTTCGGCAGCTGGGGCGGCACGGTAGTTGATCTGCCGACGTATGCGTTCCAGCGTGAGCGGTTCTGGCCGGAGCTTTCGGTGACGGCTGCTGCGGGAAGCGGCGGTGGCGACCTGGTGGATGCCGCGTTCTGGGACGCGGTGGAGCGCGAGGACCTGGAGGAACTCGCCGGTCTGGAGTCGGCGTTGCCGGCCTTGTCCGCGTGGCGACAGCGCCACCAGGAACAGTCGACGCTCGACTCGTGGCGCTACCGGGTCACATGGAAGCCGCTGGACGGCCTGCCGTCGTCGGCGGTCCTCACCGGGGTATGGGCGGTCGTCGGCACCGAGGACCCCGAGGTGTCCGCCGCATTGGAGGCCGCGGGCGCGACCGTGGTCGGTGTCCCCGCCGGCGAGGTGTCGGGGCTGCCTGATGTGGCGGGTGTGGTGCTGTCCGCGTCGGGGTGGGCGGAGACGCTGGCCGTGGTGCAGGGGCTGGGTGCGGTGGCAGCCCCGTTGTGGGTGCTGACGCGGGGCGCGGTGTCCGTGGGCGGTTCGGACCGGCTCGGCAATCCGGACCTCGCGGCGGTGTGGGGTCTGGGACGGGTCGCGGCACTGGAACTCCCGCA
>NZ_JBEXDB010000036.1:0-35286 GCF_040605575.1 Streptomyces sp. NPDC005566
CGGCCCCCCCGGCTCCCGTTGTGGTGGTCGCGCCCGCATTTGTGCGGGGCCCGGAACCGTGTCACGGTTCCGGGCCCCTCTCATGTGCCGGCGCGTACGGGCCGGGTCAGACGTCGTGGTTGCGGGCCTCGGCGGCCCGGGCGTTCTGCGCGTCCTTGCGGGCCTTCTCGGCCTCCTCCTGCGCCTCCATCTCGGCGAAGACGTCGATGGGCGGCGGCGCCTTGGCCAGGAAGACCCAGGTCAGGTACACCGCGAGCAGGAACGGCGGGATCTTGAGCGCGACCAGCACCCAGCCGAGCTGCGCGGTGTCCGCCCACCAGTACAGCGGGAAGAGGATCGCGCACTTGGCGAGCAGGATCAGCCCCCACGCGTAGCTGGCCTTGGCGTAGGCCTTCTTGCGACCGGGGTTCCTGGTGCGCCAGGAGAGGTTCTCCTTGAAGACCGGACCGAGGATCAGTCCGATCAGAGGGACCCCGGCGAGGGTCGTGATGAGGTAGGCGAGCGCCAGCCCGAGCGTGTAGATCATGCCCGGCAGATAGAAGTCCTTGGCGTTGCCCGTCATCATCGCGAAGACCACACCGAAGGCCACGCCGAAGACACCGCTGAAGGCGTGCTTGACGGTGTCCTTGCGGATCAGCCGTACGACGACGAGCACCAGGGACAGCGCCAGCGCGGCGATGGCCGAGGCCTTCAGTTCCTTGTTGACCGTGAAGATCGTGACGAAGAGCAGCCCGGGCAGGACTGTCTCCACCATGCCGCGCACGCCGCCGAAGGCCTCGAAGAGCGCGGCTTCCGTGACTGCTTTCGCGTCGGCTGCCGGCTGGTCGTTGCTGCGGGGCTGGTCCGTGTCGGGCGTCGGCTTGTCGAGAGACGTCACCGGCTACTCCTTGCCGAGTGGTCGGAGTTCGTATTTGGGGTTGAACAGCACCCGGCGCCCGTGACTCATGGCGATGCGGCCCGAGGCTATGAGCTTGCGGCCGGGCTCGATGCCGATGATGGAACGCCGGCCCAGCCAGACCACGTCGAGCGGCGCGGTGCCGTCGAAGAGCTCCGCCTCCAGGGCGGGCACTCCGGCGCGCGGGCGCAAGGTGACCGTCCGCAAGGTACCAGCCACCTTGACGATCTGGCGGTCCGAGCACTCGGAAATGCGCGTGCAGCCCGAGGCGTGCGTGTCCTCCTGCAGCTCCTCGGACTCCAGGTCCTCCTGGGAACTGGACAGCCGGTCGAGCATGCGACGGAAGCGGCCGGACGGCTTCTCGGCCCTGCCGGCCTTCTCGAATCGGGGAACAGCGCTCATACCCGAAGGGTACCGGTCTCCTGTGGTAAGGGCTGGCCCGAGGGGGTCCCACCCGAACGGGTGACCACGGTCGCGCCGGGACCCCGTCAGCCCTTCTCGAAGCGGTAGCCCATGCCCGGCTCGGTCACGAAGTGCCTGGGGTGCGAGGGGTCGGCCTCCAGCTTGCGGCGCAGCTGTGCCATGTAGACCCGCAGGTAGTTGGTCTCGGTGCCGTAGGAGGGGCCCCACACCTCCTGCAGCAGCTGTTTCTGGCTGACGAGCCGGCCGGCGTTGCGGACGAGGACCTCCAGGAGGTGCCACTCCGTGGGGGTGAGCCGCACGTCGCGGCCCTCCCGGTGGACCTTCTTCGCCGCCAGGTCCACGGTGAAGCCCTGTGTCTCTACGATCACGAGGTCGTCGGCTCCGTCCTGGCCGACCGGTTCGGCCCTGCGCACGGCCGCGCGCAGCCGGGCCAGCAGCTCGTCCATGCCGAACGGCTTGGTGACGTAGTCGTCGGCGCCGGCGTCCAGTGCCTCGACCTTCTCGTCGGAGGTGTGGCGGGCGGAGAGCACGAGGATCGGCACACGTGTCCAGCCGCGCAGGCCCTTGATCACCTCGACGCCGTCCATGTCCGGCAGTCCGAGGTCCAGGACGACGACGTCGGGATGGCGGGCAGCGGCGAGCTGCAGGGCTGTCGCCCCGTCGGGCGCCGCGTCCACCTCGTACCTGCGCGCCTTCAGATTGATCACGAGGGCGCGTACGATCTGCGGCTCGTCGTCGACCACAAGCACCCGGGTCATCGCGATCCTGCCTTTCCTGAACATGTGTACGAGGTGGGGTTCCGCCCCGGAAGGTTCACGAGGTGACCTGGAAGGGCAGACCGGGGTCCACGCCCACCTGCCCCGGTACCGCCTTGAGCGTGAGGACCATCGTGAGCCCGCCGCCCGGGGTGTCCTCGGCCCCGAGGGTTCCGCCCATGGACTCCACGAAGCCCCGGGCGACAGCGAGCCCGAGGCCCACTCCCGCGCCGCGCGGGGCGTCGCCGTAGCGCTGGAAGGGCTCGAAGATGCGTTCCTTGCCCTCGTCGGGGACACCGCGGCCCCGGTCGGCCACCCGTAGCTCGACGCGTTCGCCCAGGGCGCTGGCGGCGACCGTGACGCGCTTCCGGCCGGGGCTGTACTTGACCGCGTTCTCCACGATGTTGGCGACGGCCCTCTCCAGCAGCCCGGGGTCGACGGCGACCATCGGCAGCGTCTCGGGGATGTCGAGGTCGACGCTTCCCTCGGGTACGCCTCCGAGTGCCATCGGCACGACCTCGTCGAGGTCGATCTCACGGATGAGCGGGGTGACGGTGCCGGTCTGCAGGCGGGACATGTCGAGGAGGTTGCCGATGAGGTGGTCCAGCCGGTCGGCGCCGTCCTCGATGGCGGCGAGGAACTCGGCCTCGTCCGCGTCGGACCAGGCGACGTCGTCGGCGCGCAGCGAGCTCACGGCGGCTTTGATGGCCGCCAGCGGGGTACGCAGGTCGTGGCTGACGGCGGCGAGCAGCGCGGTCCTGATCCGGTTGCCCTCGGCCAGCCTCCGTGCCGCCTCGGCCTCCCCCACCAGGCGCTGCCGGTCCAGGACCACGGCGGCCTGCGCCGCGAACGCTCCGAGCACCCGGCGGTCCTCGGCGGGCAGTACCCGGCCGGAGAGGGCGAGCGCCATGTTGTCTCCGACCGGCATGTCGACGTCGGCGTCGTCCGGCCGGATCACCGGGGCGGGGCCGACGGAGCCGGCGCAGGTCCACGGATCGACGTCGCTGTGCCGCTCCAGCAGGGCGACGGACTCCATGCCGAAGGTCTCGCGGACCCGCTCCAGCAGGGCGTCCAGGGCCGTCTCGCCGCGCAGGACGCTCCCGGCCAGGGCGGAGAGGATCTCCGACTCGGCGCGCAGCCGTGCCGCCTGGTGGGTGCGGCGGGCCGCCAGGTCCACCACGGAGGCGACCGCGACGGCCACCGCGAAGAAGATCACGATGGCGACGAAGTTCTCCGGGTCCTGCACGGTCAGCGTGTGGGTCGGCGGGGTGAACCAGTAGTTCAGGAGCATGGAGCCGACGGCGGCCGAGGCGAGCGCGGGTGCCAGTCCGCCGAGCAGGGCGGCGGCGACGGTCAGGAAGAGGAAGAGCAGGACGTCGTTGGCGAGACCGGGGCCGTTCTCCAGGCCGCGCAGGAGCAGCGTGAGCAGGGCAGGTCCGGCGACGCCGACCGTCCAGCCCCAGATGATCCGGGTGCGGCCGAGGCGTGCGCCGCGGGCCATGGGGAGGCCGCGTCCCTTGGCGACCTCTTCGTGCGTGACGATGTGGACGTCCAGGTCAGGTCCGGACTCACGGGCGACGGTGGCGCCGACCCCGGGTCCGTAGATGTACTGCCAGGCCTTGCGGCGGCTGGAGCCGAGAACGATCTGGGTGGCGTTGACGCCCCGGGCGAATTCGAGGAGCGCCGAGGGTATGTCGTCGCCGATGACGTGGTGGAAGGTGCCGCCCAGGTCCTCGACGAGGGTGCGCTGGACCGCGAGTTCCTTGGGCGACGCGGACGTCAGCCCGTCGCTGCGGGCGATGTACACCGCGAGGATCTCGCTGCCGGAGCCCTTGGCCGCCATCCGGGACGCGCGGCGGATGAGCGTCCGGCCTTCGGGGCCGCCCGTCAGTCCCACCACGATGCGTTCGCGAGCCTGCCAGGTGGTGCGGATGTTGTGCTCACCGCGGTACTGCTGGAGGTACTCGTCGACGCGGTCGGCGACCCAGAGGAGGGCCAGCTCGCGCAGGGCGGTGAGGTTGCCGGGGCGGAAGTAGTTGGACAGGGCCGCGTCGACCTTGTCGGACCGGTAGATGTTGCCGTGCGCCATGCGGCGGCGCAGCGCCTGGGGCGACATGTCGACAAGTTCGATCTGATCGGCCCGGCGTGCCACCTCGTCGGGAATCGTCTCCTTCTGCCGTACACCGGTTATCGACTCGACGACGTCGCCGAGCGACTCCAGGTGCTGGATGTTCACGGTGGAGATCACATCGATGCCGGCCTTCAGGAGCTCCTCGACGTCCTGCCAGCGCTTGGCGTTGCGCGAGCCCGGCACATTGGTGTGGGCCAGTTCGTCCACCAGCGCGACGGCGGGGGCCCGTTCCAGAACGGCGTCGACGTCCATCTCCGTGAAGACCGCGGAACGGTACTCGATCTCGCGCCTGCGGATCTGCTCGAGGCCGTGCAGCAGCACCTCGGTGCGTTCCCGTTCGTGGTGCTCCACGAAGGCGACGACACAGTCCGTGCCACGCTCCACCCGGCGGTGCGCCTCGGACAGCATCGCGTACGTCTTGCCGACGCCGGGTGCCGCACCCAGGTAGATCCGAAGCTTGCCGCGTGCCATGGCCCCATTGTCTTCTCTGAACGCGCCGCCGTGGATCCGGCGGCTTCTTCAGAAGCTACCCCGAGAATTTCCGGCATATGGGACCAGGGGCGGGCACAGGGTCCGTATTGACGGGATTCTGATGCGGGCCGGCGGTGCGCCCGCAGTTCACACCTGCTCGACGATGTGCCCGTCGCTGAGCTCCAGGACCCGGTCGGCGAAACCGAGCAGCTGGGCGTCGTGGGTGGCGACGAGAACGGTGACGCCCTCGCTGCGCACCACGGCCCGCAGCAGCTCCATGACCGCGAGGCCGGTCTCCGCGTCGAGCTGTCCGGTGGGCTCGTCGGCGATCAGGAGAGCGGGCCGGTTGGCCAGCGCACGGGCGATGGCGACACGCTGCTGCTGGCCGCCGGAGAGCTCGCCGGGGCGCTGCTGGGCGTGGTCGCCGAGGCCCACCAGGGCGAGCAGCAGCGCCACCCGGTCCTCGCGCTCGTGCGGGTCGGTCTTGCGCAGCCGCATGGGTACGCCGACGTTCTCCGCCGCGGTCAGGATCGGGATCAGGCCGAACGACTGGAAGATGAAGCCGATCCGGTCCCGGCGCAGCTCCAGCAGGCCGTTCTCGCCGAGCCCGGAGAGGTCCGTACCGTCGACGGTGATCCGGCCGCTGTCCGGTGCGTCGAGGCCGCCGACCAGGTTGAGCAGGGTCGTCTTGCCGGATCCCGAGCGCCCCTTGAGCGCGATCAGTTCCCCGCGCGGAATCTCGAAGGTCACGCCGCGCAGGGCGTGCACGGCGGCCGCACCCGTTCCGTACGAGCGGTGAAGGTCCTCGATCCGCACCATGGGCCCGCCGGCCGGGTCCTCGGCCACTGCCGTGCCGCTCTGTCCGGTGGCGCTCTCGGTCATGTCTCTCCCCGGTACGTACGTGCTCTCGTCGCCGCCAGTATGTGCATGAGGCACACGGACGGGCAATGGCCGGTGGGCTGTACCCCTGGGAAGGGGTACAGCCCACCGGCCGTCACAGGCTGTGCGAGTCGTTCAGCGCACCTCGGTGATCTCGGGTCCGCGCTGGAGGTGACCCATGCCGCCGGAGAACTTCGAGCTCTCCTGGTCCTCCTGCTGCACACCCTCCGGCACCATCTGGGCGTCGTTGGGAAGCTTGAGGACGATCGGGTCGCGCGGGGCCATCGGGCCGTCGCCACGGACGACCACGGTGTCCCGGAAGATCGTCTCCAGGAGTCCGGCCGCCTCAGGCTGCACAGCACCCTGACCGGAGATCACTCCGCGCAGGAACCAGCGAGGTCCGTCGACACCGATGAAGCGCACCAGCTGTACGCCGTTCTTCCCGTCGGGGAGCTGTACGGGGACCTGCGCGCGCAGTTCCCAGCCCAGCGGACCCTCGACCTCGTCGATGATCCCGCCCTGCTGGGTGATGCCCGAGGCGATCTCCTCACGGACCTCGCCCCAGATGCCCTGCTTCTTGGGGGCGGCGAAGGCCTGCAGCTGAACCGCACTGTCGCGCAGTACGACGGTGGCGGCGACGATCGCGTCACCGGCCACCTCCACCCGCAGCTCCATGCCTTCGACTCCGGGCACGAAGATGCCGCCGAGGTCCACCCGTCCCTCACCGGGCTGGGAGACCTCCGAGATGTCCCACGGCCCGTCCGGCCTGGGGGCCGGCGGAAGGTTCGACCGGCGCGAGCCGGATGCGGCCCCGTCGGTGCCATCGAGCTCGTCGGCGACCTGCTCGGCCTCGCGCGCTTCGTCCGCCGTGTCCTCGGCGGAACCACTGTTCTTGCGACGTCCGAACACGTCACTGTCCTTCCCGGTCGGATACGACCGAAGCGTAGCTGTTCCCACCCTGGGTGTTACCGCCCCTGACACCGTCCACGGCGGCGTGACCGCCGGTGGACCCGAAGCCCCCCTCGGCCCGCGCCGAACCGGGAAGTTCCGCCACCTCGTGGAAGCGCACCTTCTCGACCTGCTGGACGACCAGCTGGGCAATCCGGTCGAACCTCTCGAACCGCACGGTCTCGCGCGGGTCGAGATTGACCACGATCACCTTGATCTCCCCACGGTACCCGGCATCAACCGTCCCTGGGGCATTCACGAGGGCCACTCCGCAGCGGGCTGCGAGGCCGGAGCGGGGGTGCACGAACGCCGCGTACCCGTCGGGCAGCGCGATCGACACCCCGGTGGGGAGCACCGCCCTCTCGCCCGGGGCGAGCTCGGCGGCCTCGGTGGTCACCAGATCGGCACCGGCATCGCCCGGGTGTCCGTAGGCGGGAATCGGCACGTCCGGGTCGACCCGGCGGATCAGCACGTCGACGGGATGGCGCATCACGGGTTCACCTCGAAGGCACGGGCACGCCTGACCTGGTCCGGGTCGGCCATCGCCGCCCGGATCTCCTCCGGCCGGCCGTTGTCGATGAAGTGGTCCATCTTGACCTCGATGAAGAGGGCCTCGGCACGGACCGCGACGGGCCCCTCGGGCCCGCCGATCCGGCCGGTGGCCCGGCAGAAGATCTTCCGCCTGTGCACGGCGGTGACCTCGGCGTCCAGGAAGAGCACCGTGTCCACCGGCACCGGCCTGACGTAGTCGGTCTCCAGCCGTCCGGTCACCGCGATCACCCGCAGCAGCCAGCTCAGGGCACCGAGGGTCTCGTCCATCGCCGTGGCGAGCACGCCGCCGTGCGCGAGCCCCGGAGCACCCTGGTGCGCGGGCTTCACGGTGAACTCGGCGGTGACGCTCACGCCCTCTCCGGCCCGCGCCTGGAGGTGCAGCCCGTGGGGCTGCTCACCGCCGCAGCCGAAACATTGCTCGTAGTGCGACCCGAGCAGCGTGCCCGGTGCCGGGGCATCGGGGTGCCGTTCCGGCTTCGCGGCATCGGCCGGGGGTGTCAGACGTGTAGATGTTCCACTCACAGGCGCAGACCTTACCCGCGCGGCCGATCGCAGGTCGCGCCGTGCCAAGCTTCTTCCATGCAGCCTTCCGCACCGCCCTTCGACGAACGTCTCACCGCACCCCGCACGTGGTGGCTCATCGCTTTCGGGGTCGGCGTCGCCTGTGCCCTGATGCTCCTGCCGCTCGGCACGCTGCCCATGCTCGGCGGTCTGGCCTTCGGCACCGTCGCGGCCGCCGTGGTGGTGAGCTCGTACGGTTCGGCACGCGTCCGGGTGGTCGCCGGCGCCCTCGTCGCGGGCGATGCCCGGATCCCGCTCTCGGCGCTCGGCGACGCCGAGGCGCTGGATGCGGAGGAGGCGCGCGCCTGGCGCTCGTACAAGGCGGATCCGCGCGCCTTCATGCTGCTGCGCAGCTACATCCCGACCGCGGTGCGGGTGAAGGTCACGGATCCGGACGATCCGACGCCGTACGTCTATCTCTCGACCCGGGAGCCGCAGGCCCTGGTGGCCGCCCTTGCGGGTGTCCCCGCCTGAGGCATCGGCGGGGTACCCGCCCGGCGCGCTAGACGCCGGGCTCGTCGAGGCCCTTCGGCAGCTCCTTCGCCGGCACTGCGGGCTGCTCCAGCGGGGGCAGCGCGGGGAGCCTGTCCCAGGTGACCTGCTGCCTGCGCAGATCGGCCCTGATCCGGTCGGCCAGTTTTCTGGTGTCCCGGCGGTTCATCAGCGCGCCCACCGCGGCGCCGATCATGAACGGAATGAGGTTGGGCAGGTCGCGCACCATGCGCTTCATGATCTGCTGACGCAGTTCGCGCTTCATCTGCCCGCCCAGCGCCGCGTTCAGCGTGGTGGGGCGTGACACGTCGATGCCGCGCTCCTCCGTCCAGGACGTCAGATACGCGGTGCTGCGCTGTCCGAGGTTGCCCGGCGGACGCCGGCCGTAGACCTCGTGGAGCTCGGCGACGAGCTTCATCTCGATGGCTGCCACGCCGGTGATCTCGGCGGCCAGCTCGGCCAGCATGGCGGGGGGCACCGGCATCATGGCCGCCGCCCCGATACCCGCGCCGACGGTGGCGGTCGCGTTGCACGCGCCCGCGACGAGCTTGTCGGCGAGTTCCTCGGGGCCCAGTCCCGGGAACTGCTTGCGCAGCCTGTCGAGGTCGCGCACAGGGATGCGGGGAGCCGTGTCGATGATCCGGTCGGCCAGCTGGCCGACTGCCGCCCTGGCGCTCTCCCCGCCCTTGTGTACGCCCCGTTTCAGTTTCCTCAGACGGCCTGCCCCGGTCGTGGGCTCCGTCGTGCCGTCCTGTCCGGGCATCTCCGAAGATGCCGCTGCCCGGACCGCTTCGAGCGAGGCCGACCGGCCCCGCTCGTCGTCAGATGTGCCGGGAGAGGGCGGCAGGGCGGCCTGGTGCTCGGCAGGAGTGCTTGCGCCCTCTGCCGGGCCTGTACCGCCCTGATGCGCCTCCGACGACTTCGTGCGCCGCAAGCGCCGCTTCCGGAACGGTGTGTCGCCTGCCACGGCCGACCTGCCTCAGTCGCAGTCGCGGCAGATGGGCTGGCCGTTCTTCTCGCGCGCCAGCTGACTCCTGTGGTGGACCAGGAAGCAGCTCATGCAGGTGAACTCGTCCGCCTGCTTGGGCAGGACCCGCACGGCCAGCTCTTCGTTGGACAGGTCTGCGCCGGGCAGCTCAAGGCCCTCTGCCGCGTCGAACTCGTCCACGTCGACGGCGGATGCCGTCTTGTCGCTCCGTCGAGCCTTGAGCTCTTCGAGGCTGTCCTGGTCCACGTCGTCGTCAGTCTTGCGTGGGGTGTCGTAATCCGTTGCCATGTCGCTCTCCCCCTCTTGGGTGTCTGCGGTGTCTCAGCGCACGTAACGCGTGAGAGGCCGGACTTGTGCCCGACCTGAGGCGGAGATTTTGCCTCACATCAAGGTCTGTTACTCAATCGACACCCGACCGGATCTCCCGAGGGCGATCAGCTTGGGTGGCGATGGGGACCGTACACGGTCCGATTGCTGCAGTTCACGGGTGCCACCCCGTGTACTTCCCGTGATATCGACCCCCGGAAACCCGGACGTTTCCCGGCTTTCCGACAGAGACGTGATCACCGAGAGTAGAAGGACCGAAAATGGCTCCTGTGATCGATCACACAGGGAGTCAACGGGACTGGCGCCCGAAAATTCCGCCCAAAGCGAACAGAGCGATCCAATGCGGCTTCACACCGCGAAGCCTCTCAGACCGGCAGGGTGACGCGCATCACGAGACCACCGCCCTCGCGGGGCTCCGCGATGATACGGCCTCCGTGCGCCCGCGCGACGGACCGCGCGATCGACAGGCCGAGCCCCACCCCCTTGTCGCTGCCTGTGCGTTCCGTGCGCAGCCGCCTGAACGGCTCGAAGAGGTTGTCGATCTCGTAGGCGGGCACCACAGGACCTGTGTTCGAGACCACCAGGAGCGCCTGTCCGGGCTGGAGCTCCGTGGTGACCTCCACCCAGCCGCCCTCCGCCACGTTGTAGCGCACGGCGTTCTGCACGAGGTTCAGCGCGATCCGCTCCAGGAGGACACCGTTGCCCTGGACGACGGCCGGAGCACGCTCGCCACGGATCTCCACCGCCTTCTGCGCCGCCTCGGCGCGGGCCTGGTCGATGGCGCGGTCGGCGACCTCGGCGAGGTCGACCGGTTTGCGCTCGACGATCTGGTTCTCGCTGCGGGCGAGCAGCAGCAGGCCTTCCACCAGCTGCTCGCTGCGCTCGTTGGTGGCAAGAAGGGTCTTGCCGAGCTGCTGGAGCTCCGTAGGGGCCTCCGGGTCGGAGAGGTGCACCTCCAGCAGGGTGCGGTTGATCGCGAGCGGCGTGCGCAGTTCGTGGGAGGCGTTCCCGACGAATCGCTGCTGCGCCGTGAAAGCCCGCTCCAGGCGGTCCAGCATCTCGTCGAAGGTGTCGGCGAGCTCCTTCAGCTCGTCGTCCGGGCCGTCCAGCTCGATCCGGCGTGACAGGTCCGTGCCGGCCACCCGGCGTGCGGTGCGGGTGATCCTGCCCAACGGGGACAGGACGCGGCCGGCCATGGCGTAGCCGAAGGCGAAGGCGATGATGCTGAGGCCCACGAGGGCCAGCAGCGAGCGGTTCAGCAGGGAGTCGAGCGCCTGCTGGCGCTGCTGGTTGACGCAGGCGTTCATGGCGGCGTTGAAAGTCTCCGGACTCGCCGTCTTCGGCAGGTCGCAGACCTCACTGGTGACCTGGCCGTTCACGATCCGGAACGGCAGGTCGCTGCCCACGTTCAGCGCCTGCGCGGCCAGCATGTAGATGATCGAGAGCAGCAGGATGCCCGCGATCAGGAACATGCCGCCGTAGAGCAGGGTGAGCCGTATCCGGATGGTCGGGCGCAGCCAGGGGTACGGCGGCTCCTGCGGCTTGGGCTCCCAGGTGGGCTTCGGAGGCGCCTTCACGGGCGCCGGGGAGGCGGCCACGGGGCGCTCAGATCCGGTATCCGGAGCCGGGCACGGTGACGATGACGGGCGGTTCCCCGAGCTTGCGCCGCAGGGTCATCACCGTCACGCGCACCACGTTGGTGAAGGGGTCGGTGTTCTCGTCCCAGGCCTTCTCCAGGAGCTGCTCGGCCGAGACGACCGCACCCTCGCTGCGCATCAGTACCTCGAGCACGGCGAATTCCTTCGGGGCCAGCTGGATCTCCTGCTCGTCCCGGAAGACCTCGCGGCGGTTGGGGTCCAGCTTGATGCCGGCCCGCTCCAGAACGGGCGGCAGAGCGACCGTCGTGCGGCGCCCCAGGGCCCGTACCCGCGCGGTCAGCTCACTGAAGGCGAAGGGCTTGGGCAGATAGTCGTCCGCGCCGAGCTCCAGGCCCTCGACCCGGTCGCTGACGTCCCCGGACGCGGTGAGCATGAGGATCCTGGTGGGCATGCCGAGCTCGACGATCCTGCGGCACACGTCGTCACCGTGCACCAGGGGGAGGTCCCGGTCCAGCACCACGACGTCGTAGTCGTTGACCCCGACGCGCTCCAGGGCCGCCGCTCCGTCGTAGACGACGTCGACGGCCATGGCCTCCCGGCGCAGTCCGGTGGCCACCGCATCGGCGAGCAGCTGCTCGTCCTCGACGACGAGTACGCGCACGGCGCAGTCCTTCCCTAGATCTCCAGAAATACGGCGAGCGGCCCTCGTTCCGGCCGCTCGCTGCACGTCAGCGGCACCGACTGTGCGCGTCCATCCTGCCCGTAACGCGCATAAACCGGCGGTAAGACGACCCGGCCCGGGCTGCGCCTCCCGGGAATTCATCGGATTTCCGGGCCAGTTGAGGTTTCTCCGGCATGCGGCCCGGGGAGGACGATTTCACACCCGCGATCACGCCATGCACGTGGCGTTCCACAGCCCACCCTTCTCCCCGGAGGGCCTGCGTGATCACCCGCCCCCCGACCGCTGGCCGGGGGAATCCCGGGCACACCCCCGTGCCACCGACCCACGATGAGGGGGCGCTCCATGGACGCTTTCACCGCAGGTCTGCTGCAACGAATCAAGACCACCGAGACCGATCTCACGAAGGCTCTCGAGACGGGCGACGACTTCCTCGCGGATGTTGAGCAGGGAGAGCTGGACGACCTGCACCGCCTCGCCGCCGAGCACGGCGTCGAAATCAGCGCCACAAGCGTCTGAGCCGCCACGAGAGGGCCCCGGAGCCGATTACGGCACCCGGGGCCCTCTCGTACGTCCGCGCCCGTCCGGGGCGCCATCAGGGGCCCCGGACCCCGGGATCAGTCGTGCCAGGCCCCCAGGTCCTCCAGGAGCGCCTGCAGCGGCTCGAAGAGGCCCGGGGTCGCGGCGACGGTCAGGTCGCGGTCCGCCGGGAGCCCCGGCCGGCCTCCGGTGAGTGCTCCGGCCTCGCGTGCGATGAGATCGCCGGCCGCCAGGTCCCAGGGGTGCAGTCCGCGTTCGTAGTAGCCGTCGAGCCTGCCCGCCGCGACGTCGCAGAGGTCGACGGCGGCCGATCCGCCGCGCCGGATGTCGCGCAGCTTCGGGATCAGCTGCTGGGCGACGGCCGCCTGGTGGGTGCGTACCTCGGTGACGTAGTTGAAGCCGGTCGACACGAGGGCCTCGGCGAAGGGCGGGGCGGGGCGGCAGGTCAGGGCCTCGCCGTTCAGGTACGCGCCGCCGCCGAGCACCGCGTGGAACGTCTCGCGGCGCATCGGGGCCTCGACCACGCCGACGACCCGCTCGCCGTCGCGCTCGGCCGCGATGGAGACGGCCCAGGTGGGCAGCCCGTAGAGGTAGTTCACCGTGCCGTCGAGCGGATCGATGACCCACCGGATCCCGCTGCTGCCCTCGGCGCTGGCGCCCTCCTCGCCGAGGAAGCCGTCGCGGGGCCGGTTCCCGGAGAGGAAGCCGGTGATGAGCTTCTCCGCCCGGATGTCCATCTCGGTGACGACGTCGATGGGGCTGGACTTCGTCGCGGTCACCCCCAGGTCGGCCGGGCGGCCGTCACGCAGCAGGGCTCCGGCCCGGCGGGCCGCCTCCAGGGCGAGGTCGAGCAGTTCGGACAGGAAGGGGTCGGTCACAACGCTCCAGGGGTGTTCCGGCCGGCTGGCATACCGGGGTTTCAGGCGTAAGGGCGGGGCAGCCCTCAAGGGCTGTCGGCACCCGCGGCGGCGGGCCTGAGCATCCTGGCCGGACAGCACCCTGCCGGGCAGAGGTCGTGGGAGGCTCCGAGAGCGCCCAGGGTGCACCGGTCCACCGGGCGGCCCGCCTCGGCGGCGGTGCGCTCCAGGAGGAGCTCACGCACGGCCGCCGCGAACCTGGGGTCCGCGCCGACCGTCGCGGACCTGCGGACCGGCAGCCCCAGTTCGGCGGCTTTCGCGGCGGCCTCCGTGTCGAGGTCGTACAGGACCTCCATGTGGTCCGAGACGAAGCCGATGGGGGCCATGACGACCGCGGGGACGCCGGCGCCGTGGAGCGACTCCAGGTGGTCGCAGATGTCGGGCTCCAGCCACGGGATGTGCGGGGCACCGCTGCGCGACTGGTAGACGAGCTGCCACGGGTGGTCGATCCCGGTCTCCTCGCGCACCGCGTCGACGATCACCCGGGCGACGTCGAGGTGCTCCGCCACGTACGAGCCGCCGTCCCCGTGCGTCTCCACGGGACCCGAGGCGTCGGCGGCGGACGTCGGGATGGAGTGGGTGGTGAAGGCGAGGTGCGCGCCCGCCCTGACCTCGTCGGGGAGGTCCGCCAGCGAGGCCAGCACACCGTCCGCCATGGGCCGCACGAAGCCGGGGTGGTTGAAGTAGTGCCGGAGCTTGTCCACCCGCGGCACCGGCAGTCCCTCGGCCTCCAGGACGGCCAGCGACTCGGCGAGGTTCTCGCGGTACTGGCGGCAGCCCGAGTACGAGGCGTAGGCGCTGGTGGCGAGGACGGCGATGCGGCGGTGGCCGTCCGCCACCATGTCCCGGAGGGTGTCGGTGAGGTACGGCGCCCAGTTGCGGTTGCCCCAGTACACCGGCAGGTCGAGGCCGTGCTCGGCGAAGTCCTTGCGCAGCGCGTCGAGGAGCGACCGGTTCTGCGCGTTGATCGGGCTGACGCCGCCGAACAGGAAGTAGTGCTTGCCGACTTCCTTGAGCCGTTCTTCGGGGATACCCCTGCCGCGGGTCACGTTCGCCAGGAACGGGACCACGTCGTCCGGGCCTTCGGGGCCGCCGAAGGAGAGCAGCAGCAGGGCGTCGTAGAGAGCGGGATCGCGCAGATCGGACATGCACCCGATCCTGCCACCCGTCGCCGCCCGTGCGACAGCCGACATCGGCCCCGATCCCCGGGGCTCGCGACCGCCCGTAAGCTGTATCAGCCATCTATACGCCTGACAGGCTTCCCGGAGTTCCCCTTGCCCAGCCCTTACCGCGCCATCTTCGCCGCCCCCGGCACCAGGGGATTCTCGGCGGCGGGATTCTTCGGCCGGATGCCGCTCTCCATGATGGGGATCGGCGTGGTGACGATGGTGTCCCAGATCACCGGCCGCTACGGGCTCGCCGGTGCGCTCTCGGCGACGCTCGCCATGGCCGCGGCCGTCGTGGGGCCGCAGATCTCCCGGCTGGTCGACCGGTACGGGCAGCGCCGGGTCCTGCGCCCGGTCACCCTGGCTTCCGTCGCGGCGGTCGCGGGGCTGCTGATCTGCGCCCAGCAGCGGCTGCCGGACTGGACCCTCTTCGTCTTCGCCGCGGGCGCCGGCTGCGTCCCGAGCGTGGGTTCGATGGTCAGGGCGCGCTGGGCCGAGATCTACCGGGGCTCCGGCCGTCAGCTGCACACCGCGTACGCCTGGGAGTCGATCGTCGACGAGGTGTGCTTCATCTTCGGGCCGATCATCTCCATCGGCCTGTCCACCGCGTGGTTCCCGGAGGCCGGGCCGCTGCTCGCGGCCGGGTTCCTGGTGATCGGCGTCTTCTGGCTGACGGCACAGCGCGCCACCGAACCGAGACCGCATCCCAAGGAGAACCACTCGGGCGGTTCGGCGCTCCGCTCGGCCGGCCTGCAGGTCCTGGTGGTCACCTTCGTCGCCACGGGCGCGATCTTCGGAGCGGTCGACGTGGTGACGGTGGCCTTCGCGGAGGAGCGCGGCCACAAGGCTGCGGCCAGTCTCGTACTGGCGGTCTACGCCCTGGGGTCGTGTCTCGCCGGAGCCGTCTTCGGCCTGCTGCACCTCAGGGGGAAGTCGTCCACGAGGTG
This sequence comes from Streptomyces sp. NPDC005566, assembly GCF_040605575.1. NCBI lineage: Bacteria > Bacillati > Actinomycetota > Actinomycetes > Kitasatosporales > Streptomycetaceae > Streptomyces > Streptomyces sp. NPDC005566. The sequence goes on from NZ_JBEXDB010000036.1 coordinate 15,270, forward strand.
GCTGGTGGGGGTCTGCGCGATGGCCGTGAGTATGATCCCCCTCCAATTGGCCGGGAGCCTGCCGTTCCTGGCCGTGGCGCTCTTTGTCGCGGGTCTCGCCATCGCACCGACGATGGTCACCACCATGGCCCTCGTCGAACAGCACGTACCGCGCACCCAGCTGACCGAGGGCATGACCTGGACCAGTACCGGGCTCGCCGTCGGAGTGGCGCTCGGCTCCTCCGCCGCCGGCTGGGTGGTCGACGCCTCCGGGGCCGAGGCGGGGTACGCGGTGCCCGCCGTGGCGGGAGCGCTCGCGGCCGCGGTGGCGTTCCTGGGGTATCGCCGGCTCACCGAGCCGGTTCCTACGGGAGGGCGCGGGGAAGATGACCGACACCTACGCACGGACGACGACGAGCACGTGGCGTAACTGGGCGGGAAACGTCACCGCCCGGCCGGTACGGACCGTGTCCCCCGCCTCCGTCGACGAGCTCGCCGAGGTCCTCCGCAGGGCGACCGAGGACGGCCTGACGGTGAAGCCGGTCGGCACCGGTCATTCGTTCACCGCGGCTGCGGCGACCGACGGTGTGCTGATCCGGCCCGGCCTGCTCACCGGGATCCGGGAGATCGACCGTACGGCGATGACGGTGACCGTCGAGGCGGGCACCCCGCTGAAGCGTCTCAACACGGTGCTCGCCCGCGAGGGCCTCTCGCTCACCAACATGGGCGACATCATGGAGCAGACGGTCGCCGGGGCCACCTCCACGGGTACCCACGGCACCGGCCGCGACTCGGCTTCCATTTCCGCGCAGATACGCGCGCTGGAACTGGTCACCGCGGACGGCACGGTGCTGCGCTGCTCGAAGAGCGAGAACTCCGATGTCTTCGCGGCCGCCCGGATCGGGCTCGGCGCACTCGGTGTGGTCACCGCGGTCACCTTCGCGGTGGAGCCGGTCTTCCTGCTCAGGGCGCGCGAGGAACCGATGACCTTCGACAGGGTCACCGCCGACTTCGATCAGCTGGTCGCCGAGAACGAGCACTTCGAGTTCTACTGGTTCCCTCACACCGGCAACTGCAACACCAAGCGCAACAACCGCAGCTCGGGCCCCACGGATCCGCCCGGAAGGATCAGCGGCTGGATCGAGGACGAGCTCCTCTCCAACGGGATCTTCCAGATCGCCTGTTCGGTCGGCCGGGCCCTCCCGGGGACCATCCCGTCCCTCGCCAAGCTCTCCAGCCGTGCCCTGTCGGCCCGTACCTACACCGACGTTCCCTACAAGGTGTTCACCAGTCCCCGGCGGGTGCGCTTCGTCGAGATGGAGTACGCGCTGCCGCGCGAGGCCGCGGTCGAGGCGCTGCGTGAGGTCAAGGCCATGGTCGAGCGCTCACCGTTGAAGGTCGGCTTCCCGGTGGAGGTCCGGACGGCGCCCGCGGACGACATAACGCTCTCCACGGCCCAGGGCCGCGAGAGCGCGTACATCGCAGTGCACCTGTACCGCGGCACCCCGCACCAGGCGTACTTCACGGCCGTCGAACGGATCATGACGGGCTATGCCGGCCGCCCGCACTGGGGGAAGATCCACACCCGGGACGCCGAGTATCTGGCCGGGGCGTACCCGAAGTTCGGCGAGTTCACCGCGGTACGCGACCGGCTCGACCCGGGGCGGCTGTTCGCCAACGACTATCTGCGGCGCGTTCTGGGCGACTGAATCCGGCGGGGCCGGACGTGCGGTGCGGGGCCTGCGGTTGTCGCACCGCCGGTGCGGTGACCGTCGCCCCTGCAGTGACCGGCCGGTCGGTGGCGGGCCGTTCGCCTGGAGGTCACCGGCCGGTGTCTGTCCCCGCCGTTGCCCCGTCGTCCTGCTCCGGGGCCTCGCCGGTTCCGCTCGGGTCCGGTGCCGCCGGAACTCCGTCGCCGGGCGCCGTCGGAGTGGCGGTGGGATCCGGGGTCGGGTCTCCGCCGGGGACGGAGGGTGTGGCACCCGGGTCGGCCGACGAGCCGCTCCGGTCCGGAACCGGGGCCGTGCTCTGCCCGTCGTCCGCGTCCGTGCCGGGTGTGGTGCCGCCCCCGCTGCCCGGATCGCTGTCGTGGTCACCGTCCTGCTCCTCACCGGTGCTGCCCGTGGGCTCCGGAGCGGTCGTTCCGGTGTTGCGTTCGCCGTGTACGACGGATCCGACGGTCGTTCCCCCACCGCCGCTGAGGTCGTTGCCGGAGGCCAGTTCGTAGGCGGTGATACCGGCCATCGAAAGGGCGAAGACGGCAACCGCCGCGAGCGCCGAGCGCCGTGCGCCCCGGATACGGGTGCCGTGGGTACGGGCGTCCGAGTACCCGTCGGGCCTGACCTGACCGAGCAGCTGCGTGGCATCCGCGTCGGCTCGCAGCAGCTGCGTACGCTCCGGGTCGGACCCCACCGGCCGTAGGACCGTCGTCACGTCGTCACCCGGGAGCAGGACCGTCGTCGCGTCGTCACCCGGAAGCAGTTGCGGCTCCCGGGCCGTCGACCGCGTGAGTACGGCCACCTGACGGCCGGCCGGATGCTTCACCTGGACCGTGACTTCGCGGATCTGCTCACCCGTGCGACGGAAGAAGTGCTGGAAGACCGACCCCCCGCAGGTGGCGACGACGCTCATCACGCCCGCGCCCGCGATCGTCCCGTACACACCCAGCTGCGAAGCCATGACCGCTGCGGCGACCGCTGCGACGGCGCTGCCCGCCACCTGCGGCAGGCTCAGGTCCATGCGCTTCTGCCCGGGTTCCGCATCCCTTTGCGGCTTCTGATCCATTACCAGCCCTTGCTCGACAACTACCCCACCCTGCACCAAGAAGGGACATATGAGCGAAGGGAATAGTTCCGATTCTGGAGATTGTGTGAAGCAGCACACGCATTGAGGGCATAGTGCCGACAAGTGGGTACCCCAACTCCCGTGCCCGGCGAGAACTTCGGCGGCGCGCCGGTCCACCCCCGTGGCCCGAATGGAGTACTGTGGCGAGCCCTGGGGCCGGACTCCCACATGGGTATCCGGGACCTGCGGGAGGGGGCCGAAGACGGCACTCGAACCGGCGGCGCCGCGGCATCGCACGGGCGCCTGCAACACAGAGCGACAACGGGTCACTATGTGTCGTAAAACAGGTAACCGTGCCATGGTGGCGATCCAGGGCCAACGCCCGACACGCCGGGTAACTTGGCAAGGTTGTGGCAGGCTGCACCCGGGCAGGCCACACTCGACTAGCGGAAGCAGCGACGCACGTGACGTCGGCAGGCACCACCCGGGAGGTTCCCATGCCCGAACTGCGTGTCGTGGCCGTCTCAAACGACGGCACACGACTGGTGCTCAAGGCTGCGGACAGCACGGAGTACACGCTTCCGATCGATGAGCGGCTGCGTGCCGCCGTGCGCAATGACCGCGCCAGGCTCGGCCAGATCGAGATCGAGGTGGAGAGCCACCTCCGCCCCCGCGACATCCAGGCACGGATACGAGCCGGTGCCTCCGCGGAAGAAGTCGCACAGTTCGCCGGAATCCCCGTCGACCGTGTGCGCCGCTTCGAGGGCCCTGTCCTCGCCGAGCGCGCGTTCATGGCCGAGCGGGCCCGGAAGACTCCCGTGCGCCGCCCCGGTGAGAACACCGGCCCCCAGCTCGGCGAGGCGGTGCAGGAGCGCCTCCTGCTGCGCGGCGCCGACAAGGAGACCGTCCAGTGGGACTCCTGGCGCCGGGACGACGGCACCTGGGAGGTCCTCCTGGTGTACCGGGTCGCGGGCGAACCGCACTCGGCGAGCTGGACGTACGACCCGCCGCGCCGGCTGGTCCAGGCGGTGGACGACGAAGCGCGCTCACTGATCGGCGAGACGGACGACGTCGCCGCGCCGGAGCCCAGCTTCCCGTTCGTGCCGCGGATCGCACGGCTGCCGCGCGACCGGCCGCTGGACCGTGCGCTCGACCGTCAGATCGAGCGCCCCACTCCCCCGGCACCGGAGCCGGAGGAGCGCATCGGTGGCGTGTCGGCCGGCGAGCGCGACTCGCTGACCAGCCTGCTGGAGGCGGTGCCCAGCTTCCGTGGAGACATGGTCGTCCCGGAGCGCCCCCAGCAGCCCGAACCGCCGGCGATCGAACCGGCCGCCCAGAAGCCGGAGGCCGACGAACCGCCGGCGGCCGCTGCGTCCGCGGGTGCGGGTTCCGCTTACGCTGACGTGCTGATGCCGCGTGCGGTGGCCGGCCACCGCGACCGGCTGACCGGGACGACGGACCGGCAGGCCGAGGCGGACGGAGTCCGTCCGGGCCGCCGGGCAGCGGTGCCCAGCTGGGACGAGATCGTTTTCGGCACGCGCCGGAAGAAGCAGGACTGAGGTCCATCTGGATGTCCGTAGCATGACGAGGGCCCGTACGCCGCTGCGTACGGGCCCTCGCTCTGTCAGGACGCCGGTCGCGTCAGCTGGGGTCCGGCCCGGTCGCGACGGGGCGGGACCCGTCCGAGGACCACTCGGACCAGGAACCCGCGTACAGGGCCGCCCGGTGTCCGGCGAGCTCCAGTGCCAGCACCTCATGAGCGCCCGAGACGCCCGAGCCGCAGTAGACGCCGATCTCGGTGTCCCCGTCGGCCCCCAGGGCGGCGAAGCGGGAGGCCAGCGACTCGGCAGGGAGGAAGCGCCCGTCCTCGGCCACGTTCTGCACGGTCGGCGCCGAAACCGCGCCGGGGATATGACCGCCGACCCGGTCGATCGGCTCCACATCGCCCCGGTAGCGCTCCGCGGCCCGCGCATCGAGCAGCAGCCCGGAGCGGGCGAGTGCCGCGGCGGCGTCCGCGTCCAGGAGCGGGAGCGCGCCCGGTTCGGGCCGGAAGTCGCCCTCGGGGGGCGTCGGAACCTTCGTCGAGAGCTCTCCGGTCCATGCCGCGAGACCGCCGTCCAGAACCCGGACGTCGGGGTGGCCCGACCAGCGCAGCAGCCACCAGGCGCGGGCGGCCGCCCAGCTCAGGCCGCCGTCGTAGACCACCACCGGCGTGCCGTGGGAGACCCCGGCGCGCCGCATGACCGCGCCGAAGGTTTCCGGTCGGGGAAGCGGGTGGCGCCCGCCGCCGCCCGCCGGCCCGGCGAGCTCCGCTTCGAGGTCGATGAACACCGCGCCGGGGATGTGCCCGGCTTCGTAATCGGGACGGCCGTGCGGACCGCCCAGCTGCCAGCGGACGTCCAGGAGCACCGGCGGACATGGCCCTGCCGACTCGCTCACGTATTCGGATGCGGTGATGATGGGCTTCATAGGTGCCATCTTCGCGCAGGCGGCGTCTTGCGCAGGGTGACGCCAAAATGGATGTATCGCATCATATCGGTCTTCGCGCATGCAGAACCCGGAAAATGCGGCGCGGCCGGGGTGCCTGCGGAGCTCGGTGGTGCGAGCATCTGCACGGAGCGTACACACCCGTATCCGTACCGCTGGACGGCGTACCGGCCCCGTTCCCCCCGTACGGCCACGACGATGGTCCGAGGAGAGATAAGAAGATGACCGAGGCTGCCGCCCGGCGCACGCCCGGAGCACCTTGCTGGGTGAGTCTGATCGTGCACGGCCTGAGCGCGACCCAGGAGTTCTACGGCAATCTGTTCGGCTGGGAATTCCGGCCGGGACCCGAAGAGCTCGGGCCGTATGTCCGCGCGCTGCTTGACGGGAAGGAAGTCGCAGGCATCGGCCAGCTCCCTCCCGACCGCCACCTGCCGATCGCCTGGACCACCTATCTCGCCACCGAGGACGCCGATCTCACCGCGGAGGTGATTCGGGCCTGCGGTGGAACGGTCGCCGTCGGACCGATCGTCGCCGGAAGTGCGGGCCGTCTCGCCATCGCCTCCGACCCGAGCGGAGCGGTCTTCGGAATCTGGCAGGCCTCCGCGCATGTCGGTACGGCCCTGGCGGGCGAACCGGGAACCCCCGTCTGGAACGAGCTGGTGACACGCGAGACGTCCTCGGTCGCCAAGTTCTACCAGGCCGTGTTCGGGTTCGAGTTGGAGGCCGTCGTCTCGGCCGACTTCGACTACCAGACACTGCATCTGGAAGGCCGCCCCGTGGCGGCCCTCCACGGCGTGGGCCATGCGCTGCCGCGCGACCGGGGACCGCACTGGATGACCTATTTCGAGGTGGACGACGCGGACGACGCCGCCGCGCGTGTGGTGGAGCTCGGCGGACACGTTCTGCAGCCACCGCGGGAGGGATCGAGCGGCCGTCTCGCCACGGTCGCGGATCCGGAGGGTGCGGTGTTCACGATCGTGCGGTCGGCGGACCGCTGAGCCGGGCCCGGCCACGCCCGGCATCCCGCGTCACGGCGTTCGTGATCGGTCAGGCGCCTCCCAGCAGCCCGCCGAGCAGTCCTCCCAGCAGGTCGCCGAGCGGCCCGCCCGGCGGGTCCTCCGCCTCCGGGCCAGTGTCGTCACCACCGCCGCTTCCCGTCTCCGGAGCGGGCGTCGGATTCGAGGGCACACTCGGTGAGTCCTCGCCGCCCCCACCGGTCTGCGCGGTCCCGTCGGACGGTCCGGTCGTGGGTGCGGCCGGCGTCGCGTCGACGGCGGGGATGTCCGCGGGGCCGGAGGACGCTTCGAGCGGCCGCTGAACGGTGGGGCGCGCGGCCGCCGACAGGCGTTCCTGATCGGGTGTCACCGGACCGGGCGTGCCGAGCGCGGGTTCGGTGGCCGAGGCGGCATGGTCCTCGTCCTGGGTCTCAGCCGGCCGCTCCCCCACCTCACGCTCCAGGCCCATCGCCCGGGGCAGTTGGAAGAAGGGCGCGCTGGAGTCGCCTCCGACCAGGGCGGCGACCACGGTCGTGGCAAAGCAGGCACAGCAGAGCGCGGTCATGGTCCCTGCACGACGTAACGTGCGGCTGCGTTTCCCGGTGGAGTCGACGAAGACCGGCCGGGTGGGCGGCACAACGGCGCGGGAGTCCGAGCCGTCAAGGTCTGCGGCGGCAACGGATGCCATGCTGTCCACGGCCGGGTCCCGGACCTTTTTCGCGTCGCCGTCGCATCGAGGGCTCTCGCACTGACGGCTGTCCCTTTCGTCGCCCGGGGTTCGGTCACCCCGTACGCTCCGTGCGTCGTCCACTGTCGCGCTGCGTATGCCCACGTGCATTCTCCACCTGTGTCGGCCTGCCGGATCGCTCGTCGGCAGGGGTCGTCCGTTGCCGGGGTCCACGCCGAGCGCACGCCGGTCCGGCAACGGCGGCGGACCCACCCCTTACCCGTTCGGACCCAAAGGCCCTACGGATTGGTCCGATTGACCGGTAACCGGACAACTGTCGATCGCACCCACGGGTAACGGGTCCTGCGAGGGCCGGTCAGCGGTGACGCCGCACAGATCGACAGGACCGCCTACGCGGCGGCTCACACGAGGGCCGCACCCTGATGCGTATCCTCCTCAGACTACGCCAACTGGGAGTCTGCAATGCCTACTTGGCCGACCGTGACGGGTCCGCGGATCCGTCAGCCGGACGTGAGGGGCAGCAGCACCTCGGGCGACGGTGCACGCGCTGCCGCACCGGTCGTCCTGCGCTGATGGTGGCGACCACACCGCACCTCGTGACCGACCTCGTGCGCGTCCCCTCAGACGAAGGCAACCCCACTGTTGCCCTTCCGGGAGTGGGCGAAGAGCCGGCGGAACACGATCACCGCCAAGGCCAGCCAGAGAAGGCCCACGAGGACCACCAGGCCTGCCGCCTCCGCGACGGTGCCGAGGCCCTCACCGGACTCGAGGGCCCGGATCGCGTCGAGGCCGTGGGTCACCGGCACCGCCTGGGCGCCCCCGCGCACGGCGGCCGGCCAGAAGCCGACCGGGACGACCGCGCCGCAGAAGGCCGTGATGGTCATGGTGACGACGGCACTCATGACATTGCGCGCGCCCGGGGCCAATACGGCCACCGCGCCGATCACCAGAGCCATGCAGTACATGGCGAAGCTCGTGACCAGCGCCAACAGGACGACGAGCGGCACACGTTCCAGGGCCCAGCCGAGCTCGAAGAAGAACGACATCACGAAGACCGAGACGGAGGTGGTGACGGTGGCGGACAGCGGCCACATCACACTCCTGCCGAAGTAGTAGGCGCCCGGAACGACCGGGGAGGCCACCAGCAGCGGGAACGTGCCGAGGTTCAGGTCCCAGGTGGTGGACGCGACGGTCATCAGCGACTCGGCGACGCAGATCATCATCGCGGCACCGAGCACCACGTAGGTCACATAGTCGGAGTCTCCGGCCATCACGCCGATCGTGCTGTAGAAGGCCACCTGGCACAGCACTCGGACGAGCCAGCCGGCCAGCCAGGTCTTCCAGGTGTAGAAGGCGGCGAAGTCGGCGCGCGCCACCACGAAGCCCTGCCGCACCGCCGCCAGGATGTCCACGAGCCGGTCTCTCACGTGCTTCACTCTCATTCCTTGGCGAGCGCCCCGAGCGCCCTGGCGCGTTGCAGGAAGCGGGCGATGAACAGCCTGCCGAAGACGAAGGCTCCGGTCCCGAGCAGACAGAGCATCACCAGGTGCAGGCCGGCGTTCTCGAGGACCGCTCCAGGAGTCGTCGCGGCCCGCAGCAGGTCGGCTGCCCAGGACAGGTACACCACCCGCGCCAGGACCTGGAGCCAGTCCGGGAACTGGGAGACGGGCACCACCACGCCTCCCAGCAGGTAGACGGGGAACGACAGGGTGTTCTGCACGATCCGGGCGCCCGGCGCGATCACGAAGACCGCGGACAGCGCGGTCGCCGTCGCCGCCGTGGCCACGGCCGTCAGGACCAGCGCGGAGGCGAAGAGCAGCGGCCGCTCGAAGGACATCCAGTAGCCGAAAATCGAACCCGCCGCCAGGTAGGCCATCAGGAACGACGGCAGCGCGAGCAGCATGCACCCGCAGAGCCTCCCGAAGACCAGCATGGCGAAGGACATGGGCGCGGCGACCAGCGACTCCAGTCGCCCGTTCTCCCGGTCGTCGCTGATCATCTCCCCGGAGAAGGACAGGGCGGCCGTCCACAGGGTGATGAGCATGGGGGCGACGACGGCATGCGAGTAGAGGTCCGAGCGCCCCGTGTACTCCATGATCGCCATGAAGACCGTGGCGAAGAAGGGCGCTGTGATCAGCGAGAAGTACGTGTCCGCCTGACCCCGCATGGCGACCATCTGGAAGGCGAAGCCTGCGCCCATGCCCGGCGCCACGCGCCGTCGCCGGCGCTGTTCGGTGACCGTCATCCGCCCACAGCCATTCCGCGACGGCCCATGAGATGCAGGTACACCTCTTCCAGGGAGGGCCGGCTGCGAGAAATGTCGGTCACCCCGGCTGCCACGATCGTCATCAGCACCTCTCGCATGGCCTCGGGATGCTCGGTCTCGATCCGGACGACGCCGGCCTCCGTCCTCGACACGACCGCCACTCCCGCGAGGCCGGTGAGGCGGTCGTACACCTCCTCCGGTACGCCCCGGGCGTCGACGCGTTCCCGCGACGAGACGACGTGCCCGACCGTGTCCGGGCTTTCCGTCAGGGTCAGGGTGCCGTCGTCGATGAACGACACCCGGTCGCTGAGTTCCGCGGCCTCGGCCATGTCATGGGTAGTCATGAGGATGGTGCGGCCGTCGGCCCGGAGTTCCCGGACGAGTTCCCGGAAGTCCCTGGCGGCCAACGGGTCCATGCCGACGGTGGGCTCGTCGAGGATCAGCACCCCCGGGTCCGAGACCAGGCCCCGGGCCAGATGGAGTCGCTGTTTCATACCGCGGGAGAAGCCCTGCACCCGTTCGTCGGCGCGGTGCGCCAGGCCCACGCGGTCGAGGAGCGCATCCACCCGCCCCCGCTCACCGCGGCGCAGGCCGTAGAGAGAAGCCCAGAAGTTCAGGTTCTGCCGCGCTGTGAGGCGGTTGTAGAGCCCTCGGTCCCCGCCGAAGACCACCCCGAGGCATTGCTTGACCTTCTCCGCTTCCTTGACCACCTCGTGTCCGAGCACGGTGGCCGTGCCCGACGAGGGGAGCAGGACCGTGGAGAGGATGCGGCACAGCGTCGTCTTGCCGGCGCCGTTCGGGCCCAGCAGCGCGTGCACCTCTCCCTGAGCGATGGTGAGGTCGATCCCCTTCAGCGCCACGAAGTCGGGCTTCCCCTTCACCGCGTACGTCCTGGTGAGCCCTCGTATGTCGATGGCCGTCGTCACCGCTCGCCTCCGCCCGCCCCGGCCCTGATCAGGGAGGACGGCCGCATGTCCGTCCATCTCCTCTCGATCACGTCCAGGCAGTCCTGGCGCTCGCCAGGACCGTAGACCTGCCTCCAGCCGGGGGGTTCTTGCAGCGGTGCCGGCCACAGGGAATGCTGGTTCTCGTCATTGACGAGGACCAGGAAGCGCCCTTCGGCGTCGTCGAACGGGTTGGTCATCCACCTACTCCTGTCGATCGGGGTTGGTCCGGCCTAGCGGAGGCCGGGAGCGAGAATGCCCGCGATCCGTTCCTGGGCGCCGGGGCTCATCAGCTCGAAGTGCGTGTAGGGGACGCTCACCACGTCCAGCTTCCCTTTCACGTAGGGCTCCCACAGCCCTGCGCCGAGCCAGTCGGGGCGGCCGGTCTCCTCAGCCGTCACCAGGAGCGCGTCGCCGCGGAAGACCTCGGGGGTGTGCCGGGGGCCGAGGCGCATGTGGTGGCCGGTCACCTTCACCAGGCGGCCGATCTGCTCCGGCGAGAGTCCGCGCAGCACCTCGTCCGTGAGGTGTTCGCCGACCACGCCCGCGGCATCCGGCTGCCGCTCGGCGCCGCGCGCGGCGACCTCGTCGAGGGGATAGCTGTCGAGCAGCGCCAGCAGCGCCACCTCCTCCCCGGCTTCCTGCAGCAGGCACGCCACGGCATGGGCGACGTTCCCCCCGAAGGACCACCCCAGGATCTGGTAAGGGCCGTGCGGCTGGGCCTCACGTATCAACCGCACGTACTCCTCGGCGAGTTCCCGCACACTCGCGGGGTGCGGGCCGCCCTCCGTCAGGCCGGGGGACTGGAGACCGAGCACCGGAACGCGCGCCGGAAGATGACGGACCAGGCCGGCGTAGCACCAGCTGAGCCCGGTCACCGGATGGACGCAGTGGAGCGGTGTGCTCGCCCCCCTGCGCAGAGGCAGGACCGGCGCCATCGGATCCTGTCCGGAGCCGCCGTGCAGCACCCGGAGCAGCCCGGCGACCGAACGCCCTCTCATCAGATCCTGGATCGTCGGCTCCAGGCCCAGCAGGCTACGCACCCGGCTGACCAGCCGGACAGCGAGCAGTGAGTGCCCGCCGGCCTCGAAGAAGTCGTCGTCCGGTCCGATACGAGTGACTCCGAGCACCTCGGAGAACACCTGGCAGAGCAGCTCCTCCTCCGGTCCCCGGGGTGCTCCCCCCGGGACCGTCGCGGCGTCCTCGGGCAGCGGAGCCGGCAGGGCGCGCCTGTCGAGCTTGCCGCTCGTGGTCAGGGGCAGAGCGCCGACGCGGACGAACGCGGAGGGGACAAGGTGCGCCGGAAGCCGCTCGGCAAGGTGGGCGCGCACGGCGCGCGCCTCGCACCCCTCGCTCTTCGGGACCAGGTAGGCGACCAGCCGGGCGTTGCCCGGCTCGTCCTCCCGCACCAGCACCGCCGCCTGCCCGACGTCCGGGTGCCGGACGAGCGCGGCCTCGATCTCTCCCGGCTCGACCCGGAAGCCCCGGAGTTTCACCTGGTCATCGGTTCTTCCGTCGAAGACCAGGCGCCCTGCGGCGTCCCGGTGCACGAGATCTCCGGTCCGGTACATGCGGGTGCCGGGCGGACCGTACGGGTTGGCGACGAAGCGTTCCGCCGTCTTCCCCGGCTGTTCCGCGTAGCCGCGGGAGAGCTGCGCACCGGCCAGGTAGAGCTCGCCGCGCACCATGGGCGGTACGGGGCGGAGGGCGTCGTCGAGGACGTGAGCGGTGGTACCGCCCAGCGGTCGGCCGATTCGGGGTGCCGGATGTTCGTCGAGCGGGCAGACGGTGGCGTCGACCGTGAACTCCGTGGGCCCGTACAGGTTGTAGGTCCTGGTTCCGCCGGCCGCACGCAGCCGCGTCCAAAGGGTCCGGTCCACCTGCTCACCGCCCATCAGCAGCACGCCGGGGGCGCAGGCGGAATCGTCCAGCAGCCCCGCTTCGAGGAGCTGGGTGAGATGCGTCGGCGTGGCGTCCACCACGTCGATGCGCCGGTCACGGAGGTACCGCACGTACTCCTGGGGATCCCGGCGCACGATCTCCGGGACGATGTGCAGCTCGTGTCCGGCGACGAGTGCCAGGAGGCCCTGCCAGGACGCGTCGAAGGTGACGGACGCCGTGAGGCTCACCCGCAGCCGTTCACGGTCCAGGTCCTTCTCGGCGCGCGCGAAGATCCCGTCGGACATCCCGGCGAGCAGATGGGCCAGTTGGCGGTGTTCCACCAGCACGCCCTTGGGGCGCCCTGTCGATCCGGAGGTGTGGATCACATAGGCGGCGTGCTCCGGGCGCGTGGGCGGGCGACGCCGTCCGTCCTCGGTAAGGGCGGCCGGTTCGGCGGGTGTGCGGGGGGAAGCGAGGTCCAGGCAGGGCACCCCCGCTTCTTCCGCGAGCCGCGAGGCAGGCTCTCCCTCGGCGAGGAGCAGGGAGACGTGGGTGTCCCGGAGGATGCCCGCGTTGCGTCGCGCCGGATGGGACACGTCGAGCGGTACGGCGACGGCGCCCGCCGCGAGCACCGCGAACATCGCCGTGATCTGGCGACCCGAGCGGGGCAACAGTACCGCCACGCGCTGCTCCGGTACGACGCCCCTGGCGCGCAGCAGGTGAGCGAGGCGGCCGATGCGTTCCCCGAGCTCCCGGAAGGTGAGCACCCCGTCGTCGGCGACCAGGGCCGGCACGTCCGGGACCTCCGCGATGCGTTGCCGCAGCACCTCCGGGACCAGCGGGGCGGGCTCGGAGCGCAGGGGCGCCGGTGCGCTTCCCGGGACGACGGCCGGGCGTCCCACGGTGGTCACCGGGAGGTCCGGGCGCTCGGACAGGGCCTCGACGAGCGTGCGGAGTTCACCGGCGAGCCAGTGGGCCGTCCCGGGTTCGAAGAGCTCGGCGCAGTAGATCAGCCTGCAGTCCAGACCTGCTCCGTGGGGCCGCTCCTGGAATTCGAAAGCGAGATCGAACTTCACGGAGTCCAGCCGGGTCTCCTCGACGGTTCCCGTCACGTCCCCCAGGTCCCATGCCCCGGCGTCCGCCTCCAGACAGGTGACCATGGTCTGGAACAGTGGGTTCCGCCACGCCGCGCGAGGCGGGCGGAGTTCCTCGACCAGGCGGTCGAACGGGATGTCCTGCTGCGCGAAGGCCGCCAGCGCGCTGTCCCGCGCACGCCGCACGAGGCCACGGAAGTCAGGGTTCCCGGCGGCGTCGATGCGCAGCACCACCGTGTTGACGAAGTAGCCCACCATGTCGTTGAGCGCCTCGTCCGTGCGCCCTGCGACCGGCGTCCCCAACGGGACGTCGGGGCCGGCTCCGATCCGGGTCAGCAGCGCGGCGACCGCGGCATGGGCGACGACCAGCAGAGAGGTTCCCGACTCCTGGGCCAGGGCGGAGAGCCGCCGGTGCACGGCGGACTCCCAGTGGACGGTCAGCCGGCCGGCGGTGAGCCGGGCTTCGTCCGGCCGGGGGTGGTCGTAGGGCAGTGGCAGCTCCTCGGGCAGGTCGGCCAGTGTGCTCCGCCAGAAGTCCAGCTGCCGCAGGGCGAATCCGGTGGGCTGCTCGCCGTCCCCCAGGAGCTGCTGCTGCCAGGCGGCGTAGTCGGCGTAGGTGACCGGCAGCGGGTCCCAGTCCGGCGCGTGGCCCGTAGCCCTGCTCCGGTACGCCTGGCTCAGGTCACGCCGGAGCGGCAGGAGCGACCAGCCGTCGACGGCGATGTGGTGGAGGACGAGGGAGAGGACGTGCTCGTCCGGTCCGATCGTGAGAAGCACGGCGCGCAGGGGCAGTTCGCGTGCCAGATCGAAGGCGTGGTCTCCTTCCGCGAGCAGCCGCCCGGGCAGCTCCGCCGCGGTGGCGTTCTCCTCGGGCAGCAGGTCCGAAAGCTCACCCGGGGCGACCGGCTGCGGGGTGGGCACGCCGTCCCGGTCCGGGATGCGCGTGCGCAGCGCGTCGTGGCGTTCTGTGAGGTCGCGAAGGGCATGGCGGAGCGCCTCCACGTCGAGCGGGCCGGTCAGCCGGAAGGCGAAAGGCACGTTGTACGCCGTGCGATACCCGTGGAGCTGCTGCAGGAACCACAGACCGCGCTGCGCGGGGGCGAGGACCGGTTCCCCGGTGGCGGCCCCGGGGGTCAGTGCGGACCGGGACGCCGCGCGGTCTCCGGGCGCGGCCAGCCTGGCGGCGAGCCCGGCCGGGGTCGGCTCCTCGAAGACGTCGCGGACGGTCAGTTCGGCGGACAGCACGCTCCGGGCGCGGCTGATCAGCCGGATGACGGACAGTGAGCTGCCGCCTGCTGCGAAGAAGTCCTGATCCCCGGGGACCGCTTCGTCGCTCCCGAGCACTTCGGCGAAGATCAGGCACAGCGCCTCGGTCACGGGGTCGCCCGGCGTTCTGGTGGCAGCGCCGGTACCGCGCGGGGAGGGGGCGGGGAGCGCTGTGCGATCGATCTTGCCGTTGGCGGTCAGGGGAAGTCCGGCCAGCCGCACGATGTCCGAGGGGACCATGTACGGCGGTACATGCGCGCGCAGGAACGTCTGGAGCTCGGCGGCGTCCGGTGCGGGATGCTCTGCGGTCACGTAGCCGGTCAGGCGTCCGTCGCCGGTCCCGTCATGCCGGACGACGACCGTGGCCCGGCGCACCGCCGGGTGGCGGGTGAGCGCGGCCTCCACCTCCGACGGCTCGATACGGAAGCCGCGCAGCTTGATCTGCTGGTCGTCGCGTCCCAGGAAGGCGAGCGCGTGGCCGTCCCAGCGGACGGTGTCGCCCGTACGGTACATGCGACTGCCGGGAGGTCCGAACGGGCAGGCGACGAAGCGTTCCGCCGTCAGTGCCGGCCGTCCGAGGTAGCCCCGGGCGAGACCGGCCCCGGCTATGTACAGTTCGCCCGGGACGCCGGCTGGCACCGGCGTCAACGCCTCGTTGAGCACGTGGAGGCGCATGTTGTCGAGCGGCATGCCGATCGGCAGGGCATGCTCCGGGACCGCTGCGGGGTCCAGCCGGTACGACACCGCGAAGGTCGTGGTCTCGGTCGGGCCGTATCCGTTGACGACCGCGGTGTCCGGGCAGTGTTCGGCGACGCGCGCGGCGGAGGCGGGCGGCACCACGTCGCCGCCCGCCCAGACCTCCCGCAGCCCGCGCAGCGTCTCGGGAGCCAGGTCCGCCACGACCTGGAAGAGCCCTGAGGTCAGCCAGAGGCCGGTGACCCGGTGCTCGTGCAGCAGGCGTCCGAGGGTGTTCAGGTCGAGGGCACCGGCGGGGGCGACGACCACCTCGCCCCCGGACAGCAGGGGCACCCACAGCTCGTAGGTGGAGGCGTCGAAGGCGAGGGGCGAGTGCATCAGGACCCGCTCGTGGCCGCCCCCGTGCCAGCGCCCGTCCGCTGCGAGTTCCACGATGCTGCGGTGGCTGACGGCGACGCCCTTGGGAACTCCGGTGGAGCCGGACGTGTGGATCACGTAGGCGAGATGGTCGGGGAGCAGGTCCGGCGGCACGGCGGAACCGGCGCCGTCCGTCACAGGTCGCGGGGTCCCGGTCCCGGCGAGGACGAGCAGGGGCACCCCCAGGCCCTTCGCCCGCTCAGCGTGCGTGCCGTCGGTGATCAGCAGTTGGACGCCGGCCTCTGCAAGAACGTGGCGCTGCCGCTGCTCCGGGTCGCCGGCATGAAGCGGGACGTAGCAGGCACCGGCCTTCAGCACCGCGAGCGGAGCGGCCACGGCGGCGGCCGAGCGGTCGAGCAACAGGGCCACCCGGTCCTCGCGGCTCAGTCCTCGGCCACGCAGTTCTCCGGCGATCCGGTCGGTCCAGTCGTCCAGCTCCGCGTAGCTGAGCCGCCCCGCGTCCCAGGTGACGGCCGTCGCGTCCGGACGGCGCGCGGCATGAACCCGGAACAGCTCCGGCACCGTCCCCTGCGGCACAGGAACGACGGCGCCGGTGCCGACGTGTGCGAGGTGTTCGCGCTCCGCCTCCTGGCCCATGTCCAGCCGCGCGACGGCCGTGTCGGGACGGGCGCAGGCAGCGGCTGTCAGCCCCTGCAACCAGGTGGACAGCCGTTCGACGGTGTCCCGCTCGTACATGTCCGCGCGGGCCTCGATGCGTACGCCGGCGCCGGCGGGGGCGCCGTCCTTCGCGGTCCGCTCGGCGAAGGTGAGGCACAGGTCGAACTTGGCCACGGCGAGTGCGGTCGGCTCAGATCGGCAGATCACGTCCGCCATGACGAAACCCGCCGTGGCGCTGCGCTCCTGCACGACGACCATGACCTGGAAGAGAGGGTGACGCGACAGCGAACGGGGCGGGTTGACGATCTCCACGACGCGTTCGAAGGGCAGGTCGTGGTGGTCGTAGGCGGCGAGAGCGGTCTCCCGGACGCGGCGCAGCAGCGTCCGGAAGTCCGGTCCGTGGGCGAGGTCGACCCGCAGTACCTGGGTGTTGACGAAGAAGCCGACCAGGTCGCCGAGTTGCTCGTCCGCACGGGTGGAGACGACCCCGCCGAGCGGTATGTCGGAGCCGGCGCCGATCCGGTGCAGCAACATCGCCACGGCTGCCTGGAATGCCATCGTGAGGGTGACGTTCTCCTCGCGAGCGAGCCTCGCCAGCGCCCGGTGGGTCTCCCGGT
This sequence comes from Streptomyces sp. NPDC005566, assembly GCF_040605575.1. Lineage (NCBI taxonomy): Bacteria > Bacillati > Actinomycetota > Actinomycetes > Kitasatosporales > Streptomycetaceae > Streptomyces > Streptomyces sp. NPDC005566. The sequence goes on from NZ_JBEXDB010000036.1 coordinate 32,002, forward strand.
CGAGCACGAAGTCCTGTACGTGGGCACCGGGTTCGGACACGGCGGGGCGCGCGCGGTCGGCCGGGAGGTTGATCTCGACCGGCAGGTCCGCGAGCGTCTCGCGCCAGTGGTCGGACTGGCGGCTCACCAGGCTCGCCGGGTCGTCCTCGGCGCCCAGCGCCTCTCGGTGCCACACTGCGTAGTCGGCGTAGCTCACCGGCAGCGACGGGTACGACGGCGTCTCGTCACGCAGTCCTGCCTCGTAGGCGACGACGAGGTCCTGCCGGAGCACCTCGCTCGACCTGGCGTCGCCGGCGATGTGGTGCAGCAGGAGCAGCAGCACGTGCTGCTGCGGTGCGATCCGGAGGAGCACGCACCGGAAGGGCGGTTCCCGGGTCAGGTCGAAGGGATGGCGCAGGGCGCTGTCCAGGGCTGCCCGCAGGCCGTCCTCGGAGGTGTCGGCCCGGCTGAGCGGAGAGCCCGGGTAGTGGGGCAGCAGATGCTGTCGTGGCACACCGCCGCGCTCGGGAAAGACGGTGCGCAGCGGCTCGTGCCGTTCCACGACGTCCTGGAGTGCACGCTCCAGGACGTCGGCGTCGAGCGGGCCGGACATCCGCAGCGCCATGGGGATGTTGTAGGTGTCGGAGGCGCCTTCCGCACGGGCGATGAACCACAGCCGTTCCTGCGCCGCCGACAGCGGTACGTCGCCCTGGTGGGCCCGTGCCGTCAGCGGCGGCCGGAAGCCGCCCCGGTCGAGCAGCGGTGCGAGAGCGGCCGGGGTGGGATGGTCGAAGACGTCACGGATCCTGAGGTCGGCTCCGAGCACCGACCGGATTCGTGCGAGCAGCCGGGTCACGAGCAGCGAGTGCCCGCCGAGCGCGAAGAAGTCGTCGTCACGGCCGACGCGTTCGGCGTTGAGCGTCTGCGCGAACAGGCGGGACAGGACGTCCTCACGCGGCGATCGCGGAGCTTCCACCGTGCCTGGCATGTCGTCGTGCGCCGCGGGCACGGGGTCCGGCAGCGCCCGCCGGTCCAGCTTGCCGCTCGGGGTGAGGGGCAGCGCGTCGATCGGCACGACGCTGTCGGGCACCATGGCGCGCGGCAGGCGCACGGCGAGATGCGCGCGTAGCTCGTCGGGCCGTGCCGTGCCGCCGTCACAGGGCACGGCATAGGCGATGAGCCGGGTGAGGCCGTCGGCTTCACGGCGTGCCACCACGGCGGCCTGGCGCACTGCGGGGTGCGAGATCAGCACCGATTCGATCTCGCCGGGTTCGATGCGGAAGCCGCGCACCTTGAGCTGATCGTCGGCTCGCCCGTCGAAGACCAGCTGACCGTCCGCGTCCCAGCGCCCCACGTCGCCGGTCCGGTACATGCGCTGTCCCGGCGGGCCGTAGGGGTCGGCGACGAAGCGGCACGCGGTGAGTCCTGGCTGCCCGCTGTAGCACCGGGCGAGCTGCGGGCCGTGCAGGTAGATCTCGCCTCGCACCCCGGGAGGCACCGGCCGCAGGGCCCCGTCGAGCACGTAGACGGAGAGCCCGTCGAGCGGGCGCCCGATCCGCGGGGCGGGAAGGTCGCCGAGCAGGCACGTCGTGGCGTTGACGGTGAACTCGGTCGGCCCGTAGTAGTTGCGGACCTCCAGGTCCCGGACGTGCTTGAGCCGGTTCCAGAGCGCCGGGGGCACCGGCTCGCCGCCCAGCAGGAGGATGCCGGGGTGGCCGGGACGGTCCAGGAGGCCGGCCTCGACGAGCTGCTCGGCGTGCGTGGGGGTCGCGTCCACCACGTCGACCGCATGGTCGTGCAGGTAGCGGGCGTGGGACTCGGCGTCCCGGCGTATCCGGTCGGGCACCAGGTGGAGTTCGTGTCCGTCCACCATGGCCAGCAGACCCTGCCAGGACGCGTCGAAGGTGAGCGCCGCGGTCAGGGCGACGCGCAGCCGGTCGCGCCCGAGGCGTCGGGTGCCGGGGGCGAGGACCTGTCGGACCAGCTCCGCGTGGAGGTGGGCGAGCTGGCGGTGTTCCACGACGACGCCCTTGGGGCGCCCGGTCGAGCCCGACGTATGAATCACGTACGCGGCGTGTTCCGGGTGGACCTCGGTGGGTGGCTGCTCCTGCGGGCGGTCGCCGCCGAACTCCTCCGACGCGGTGTCCCGCAGGGTGGAGTCGTCCAGAGTCAGGCGCGCCGTCCGGGTCGGGCCGGCGAGATCTCCGACCAGGGCCGCGGTCTCCGCCGTGTCCAGCAGCAGCGTCACGTCCGCGTCCCGCAGCATGCTGTGCGTACGCGCCCGCGGCTGCTCCGGGTCGAGCGGGACGCACACACCTCCGGCCACGAGGACCGCGAGCAGCGCCACCACCTGGGTGTCCGAGCGCGGCACCAGGACCGCGACCCTGCTTTCGGGGCCGACGCCGCGGGCCTTGAGCATCCGGGCGAGGTGCCCCGTGCGTATGCCGAGTTCCGCGAAGGAGAGACGGGTGTCGCCGTGGACCAGAGCGGTCCGTTCCGGGGCACTCAGGATCTGCCGGCGCAGCAGCTCGGATACCAGCGGAAGTTCGGCCGGGGCGCGCCGGCTCCGGCCGATGGCGGCGGAGTCCCGCAGTTCACGTGGGGACAGCAGACCGATGCGGCTGAGCGGCGTGTCCGGTTCGGCGGTGACGCTCTCCAGAAGACGGACGAAGCGCGCCGTGGCCTCCTCGATGAAGCTCTGACTGAACAGGCCGCTGCGGAAGCGCAGGCTGCCGCTCAGCTGCCCCTCGGTGACGACGGTGTTGAGCTCGATGTCGAAGCGTGCCGCCTCGTTGGGCAGCCGCAGCCGGGTGACGTCCTCACCGCCGTCGGCGGCGAGTGCGGTGGCGGAAGGCTCTGTGCCGTGGTGGATCAGGAAGGCGTTCACCGGCTCCGTGCCACGGCCGGTGGCCGCGCCCGCCTCGGCGAGGATCCGCTCGTACGGCAGGTGCTGCTTGCGGGAGGTCCGCAGCCTCCCCGTGAACTGCCGCATCAGGTCCACGAAGGTGGTGCCGGGCTCCAGGACACCGCGCAGGATGAGGTTCTTGACGAAGAAGCCCACGACGCCGTCGTCCTGCCGCCCGCGCCGGGCGTTGAGCGCCAGGCCCACGGCGATGTCGCACTGGCCGGTGTGCCGGACGAGCCATGACTGGAAGGCGGCGCCGATCGCGGAGGTGAGCGGGGAACGGTGCCGGCCGGCCAGTTCTTCCATCGCCCGGGTGTGCGCGGCGGACAGGCTGAACGCTCTTTGGTGTGCCGTTGTGCCGGGCCGCTGGACCGGGAGATCGCCGGGCAGTGAGGCCACCT
>NZ_JBEXDB010000037.1:0-34037 GCF_040605575.1 Streptomyces sp. NPDC005566
CTTGAAGTACTCACCGGACGTCGACTGCATGTCGATGGTCTGCGGCGCCATCGTGCCCGGGCAATCCGCCCGGGGACCCCCCACATGTGTGACCCTTGCCCACATGCCTGTCGTGCGTGATCTACGCGTACTCCTGCGCTTTCGGAACTTCCGTCGCCTTCTCGCCGTGCGGCTTCTCTCACAGTCGGCTGACGGCGTCTACCAGGTCGCGCTCGCCACGTACGTCGTCTTCTCCCCGGAGGGGCAGACAACGCCGGGCGCCATCGCGTCCGCCATGGCCGTGCTGCTGCTTCCGTACTCCTTGATCGGCCCGTTCGCCGGCGTCCTGCTGGACCGCTGGCCGCGCCGACAGGTGTTCCTGTACGGAAATCTGCTACGGGCCGCCCTGGCCTGCTGCACAGCCCTGCTGCTCCTGAGTTCCGTACCCGCGTGGGCCTTCTACGCTTCCGCTCTCTGCGTCACGGCGGTCAACCGCTTCGTCCTGGCCGGGCTGTCAGCGGCTCTCCCCCGCGTGGTCGACACCGACCGACTCGTCGTCGCCAACTCCCTCTCCCCGACGGCCGGAACACTGGCCGCAACAGCCGGCGGAGGGCTCGCCCTGGCCATGCAGGTCCTGACTGACGGGTCCGACGCCGCCGTGGTCATGCTCGGGGCGATCCTCTATCTCCTCTCGGCCTTGACCTCCCTGACCCTGCCCCGCAGCCTCCTGGGGCCGGATGAGGACCTGCACCACGTACGGCTGCGAGAAGCGCTCACCACGACCGCACGTGGCCTCGTCGCCGGGTTGCGCCATCTGGCCGAACGGAAGGACGCCGCACGCGCCCTGGCCGCCATAACGGTGATCCGCTTCTGCTACGGGGCACTGACCGTGATGGTGCTGATGCTGTGCCGCTACGCCTGGTCCGACAGCGAGTCCGACGGACTGGCACTGCTCGGCTTCGCGCTGGGCGCCTCCGCCGCGGGGTACTTCGTGGCCGCGGTGGTCACTCCCTGGGCCGTGGGGCGACTCGGCCGGTACGGCTGGATGGCGGTGTGCGCGGGCACGGCGGCCCTCCTGGAGCCCGCACTGGGGTTGCCGTTCGCCCCCGCTCCCATGCTGGCGGCAGCCTTCGTCCTCGGGCTCGTGACACAGGGAACAAAGATCGCGACGGACACCGAAGTGCAGACATCGGTCGACGATTCATTCCGCGGCAGGATCTTCTCGCTCTACGACGTGCTGTTCAACGTTGCCTTCGTAGCCGCCGCGGCGCTGTCCGCCCTCGCACTTCCCGCTGATGGCCGGTCCGTTGTCGTGGTGATCGTCGTGGCCGTGCTCTACGCCTCGGTCTCGGTAGCCATGTTCCGCCGACGGCACATCAGCCTGGCGCTCCAGCGCGCCCGCCTCAAGGAGTGAGGGCGGTGTTTCACGTGAAACCACGTGAAACACCGCCCCCGATTGATCCCGCTCCTGAATCGCACGTCATGTTTCACGTGAAACATGACGCCCGCCCCAGTCAGTCCTGAGCGGCCCACCACTCCTTGAGGGCCGCGACGGCAGCGTCGTGTTCCATCGGCCCGTTCTCCAGCCGCAGCTCAAGCAGGAAGGCATAGGCCTGGCCGATCACCGGCCCGGGCGCGACCCCGAGGATCTGCATGATCTCGTTGCCGTCCAGGTCGGGCCGGATCGCGTCCAGCTCTTCCTGACTCTGCAGCTCCTCAATGCGCGCCTCGAGCCCGTCATAGGTTCGCGACAGGGCATTGGCTTTGCGTTTGTTGCGCGTCGTGCAGTCCGAGCGGGTCAGCTTGTGCAACCGGTCCAGGAGCGGTCCCGCATCCCGCACGTACCTGCGCACGGCGGAATCGGTCCACTCGCCGTCGCCGTAGCCGTGGAAGCGCAGATGCAGCTCCACGAGCTTCGACACGTCCTTGACCATGTCGTTGGAGTACTTCAGCTCGGTCATCCGCTTCTTCGCCATCTTGGCGCCCACCACCTCGTGGTGGTGGAAGGAGACACGGCCGTCCTTCTCGAAGCGCCGCGTCCTCGGCTTACCGACGTCGTGGAGCAGGGCGGCGAGCCGGAGCACGAGGTCCGGCCCGTCCTCCTCCAGATCGATGGCCTGTTCCAGGACGGTCAGGGAGTGCTCGTAGACGTCCTTGTGGCGGTGATGCTCATCACTTTCCAGTCGCAGGGCGGGAAGCTCGGGCAGCACTCGGTCCGCCAGACCGGTATCCACCAGCAGCCCCAGCCCTTTGCGGGGGTGCCCGGACAGCAGCAACTTGTTGAGCTCCTCACGGACCCGCTCGGCCGAGACGATCTCGATACGTCCCGCCATGTCGGTCATCGCCGTAACGACCTCAGGAGCGACCTCGAAGTCCAGCTGCGCGGCAAAGCGAGCGGCACGAAGCATCCGCAGCGGATCGTCGGAGAAAGAGGCCTCAGGGGTGCCTGGGGTGCGCAACACACGCTCGGCCAGATCATCGAGACCGCCGTGGGGGTCGATGAACTCCTTCTGCGGCAGGGCGACAGCCATGGCGTTGACCGTGAAGTCACGGCGAACGAGGTCTTCCTCGATGGAGTCGCCGTAGGAGACCTCGGGCTTACGGGACGTCCTGTCGTACGCCTCCGACCGATAGGTCGTGACCTCGATCTGGTAGCCGTCCTTCTGCGATCCGACTGTGCCGAACGCGATTCCGACCTCCCACACGGAGTCTGCCCACGGACGGACGATCTTGAGTACGTCCTCCGGCCGGGCATCGGTCGTGAAGTCCAGATCGTTCCCGAGCCGGCCGAGCAACGCATCGCGGACCGACCCTCCGACCAGGGCGAGGCCGAATCCGGCCTCCTGGAATCGGCGGGCGAGGTCGTCGGCGACCGGGGACACCCGCAGCAGTTCACTCACTGCGCGGTGCTGCACCTGGCTCAGTGCACTGGGGCTGTCTTCGTTGGCGTTCGGCACAACAGAAAAGGGTACGTGCACCGACCGGCCCCGGCGTCATCGTTTGTAGCGGCCCTGCGAGACTCTCCCGATCATGTGGCGCAGTCCCCGGCACTCAGCCATCGGGCGCATCGTTACCATGCGGGGACGCAGAGACCGGCAAGACCGACACCGACTGACGACTAAGAGGGACGGGTACGCGTGGCCGAGGCGGCAGACATCCAGGGGACGAGTCCTTCCCCTGCCCGCCGGTGGCTCCGGCGCACAGCCTCCTTGATCGTCGGGGCGCCCTTGCTTGCCGGGCTCCTGGCCGGTCCGGCAGCGCCCGCAGCGCAGGCAGACGGGATCGCCAAGGCCCCGACAGGCTCACGCACCGTCGATGTGTCTCTGGACACGCTCAGCCCCAGCGCACCGGTCGAGGGGGACACCCTCACGGTTTCCGGCACGCTGACCAACAAGGGCAAGAAGGCCGTCACCGAAGCCGAGGTCGACCTCCGCGTCGGGCCGACTCTCTCGGGGCGGTCCGCAATCGACGACGCCGCCAAACGCACGGGCTACCTGCCGGGAAGCGACCCGGCCAGGCTCGGCGGCAAGTACAAGCTGAAGATTCCGAAGCTTGCGTCCGGCGTCAGTCAGGACTTCACCCTCGCTGTTCCCGTCGACAAGCTGGGCCTCGACGCGGAGGGCGTCTATCAGCTCGGCGTCTCCGTCACGGGCCGGACTGCCGGTGCGGGCTACGACCAGGTGCTCGGCATTCAGCGGACCTTCCTGCCCTGGCAGCCCGAGGACGCCGACAGCAAGACCGACCTGACCTTCCTCTGGCCGCTGATCGCCTCTGCACACATCACCGCCGAGACGGGCTCCGACGAGCAGCAGACCCCTGTCTTCGCCAACGACAAGCTCGCCCAGGAGCTCGCTCCCGGTGGCCGGCTGGAGCAGCTGGTGTCGCTGGGCAGTCAGCTTCCGGTGACCTGGGTGATCGACCCGGACCTGCTGGCCTCCGTCGACGCGATGACGAGGAACTACCGCGTCACGGTCGGAGACACCACCGTCGCGGGGACGAATCAGGCCATCGCCAAGCAGTGGCTCACCGCACTGCAAGCGGCAGTCAAGGAAGGCAAGGTGGTGGCCCTCCCGTTCGCGGACCCCGACCTCGCCTCCATCGCCCACCGTGGCAAGAACGTCTCGGGCACGCTCAGCCACCTGCAGACGGCAACCGAGGTGGCGGGACCCACGGTCGAGACCATCCTCCACGTGAAGCCCTCCATCGACTTCGCCTGGCCGGTGGAGGGTGCGATCGATCCCTCGATCGTCGACGTCGCCACCTCGGCCGGTGCCCACAAGGTGATCGCCCGCAGCGACAGCCTCGAAGAAGACGGCGGTCTGCCGTACACACCGACAGCCGCCCGGCCGATCGGGGGCGGCACCACCGCGGTCGTTGCCGACTACCGGCTGTCCACCGCTTTCAAGGGCGACATGGCCGGAGCCGGTGACTCGACGCTCGCTGTGCAGAAGTTCCTGGCCCACACGCTCGCGCTGACCGAGCAGGCCCCGAACAAGCCGCGCAGCATCGTCGTCGCACCGCAGCGGACGCCAACGGCGACGCAGGCACAAGCCATGGCCGCTGCCCTGCGCGCCCTCAGCGACGAGCACTGGACGCAGCCCGTCGACCTGGTGGCGGCGGCCGAGAAGAAGCCCGACGCCCAGGCCACCACGAAGGTACCGAGGGCCTCCCAGTACCCGAAGAAGCTCCGCAGCCAGGAGCTGCCCACCCAGGCGTTCCAGGACATCAGGACGACGCAGGACTCGCTGAACAGCTTCCACGTCATCCTCACGCAGCCCGACCGGGTGGTGACACCCTTCGGCAACGCGATCAACCGCTCCGTCTCGACGTCGTGGCGCGGCAGGCCTCTGGAAGCGCAGCAGTACCGCGACGCGGTACGCACCTACCTGCAGAGCCTCACCAACGAGGTGCAGCTCATCGCGAAGTCCGACCTCACCCTGTCGGGCCGCAGCGCGACGATCCCTGTCACCGTGCAGAACAAGTTGGTGCAGGGTGTGGATCACCTGGTGCTCCGTCTGACGTCGGGCAACTCCACGCGGCTCAAGCTCAATGACGGCGAAGCCGTGGCCGAGAAGCCGATCAAGATCGCGGGCGGGCACAGTCAGTCCGTAAAGTTCGACGCGTCGGCCAATGCCAACGGACAGGCGCAAGTCACCGCACGGCTCTTCACCGAGGACGGAACACCGTACGGCGAGAAGATGACCTTCACCGTGAAGGTCTCCGAAGTCACACCCACGGTGCTCCTCGTGATCGCCGGCGGACTGCTCCTGCTCGTCCTGGCAGGCATCAGGATGTACACGCACCGCAAGCGCGCCGTCGCGAACGGCGCAGCGGGGAACGGCGGCGGCGAACCCGAGCAGCCGAGTGACCCGACCCCGGACACCGGTCCGGAAAGCGAGGACCCGTCGGGAACGGGTGAGAAAGTGGACCGTTGAGCGATGTCTGTCGGGGCCGGTCGGCCGGGGACGATGAGGTGGGGTTTCGATGAACGCGCCGTACGACGGTGACCGCGCCCAGGGCGCGGGCGGAGCTGGATCATCCGGCGGGCCGCCGGTGCCGTCGGACGCAGGCCAGGACGGGGGGACACCGGACCCCTATCTGCAGCATGCCTACGACCACGATCCGTATCGGGCTCAGGACCTCGCCGCCCAGGATCCGGTGGCCGAGGCCCTCTACGACCGCGCTGCCCACCCTCCGCCGCCCCCTGGCACCTACCAGGAGCCGCAGGCGCTCTACCAGCAGCCTCCCTCGGCCCCATACGCCCCCGACCCCCGCATCTGGGCCCAGACGCCGCCACCGGAGCCTGCAGGCCCTTCGCGGCACCTGCCGTACGGAGACAACGCGGCGACCACCCAGTACGTAGGAGTGGACGACCTGGTGACACAGGCATCCGACGGCAGTGAGGAGCCGGACGCCTTCGCGCATCTCTTCCGCGACCAGGAAGGATCCGGACGGCCCCAGGGCCCCGCGGCCGAGCCGGAGCCCGCTCCGACTCCCGTCCCGCCGAAATCCGGCGGCCGTGCCTCCGGGATACTGAAGTCCAGCGCTCTGATGGCGGCCGGCACCCTGGTCTCCAGGCTCACCGGCTTCGTACGCAGCCTGGTGATCACCGCTGCGCTCGGCGCGGCAATGCTCGGCGACAGCTTCACCATCGCGTACACCCTGCCGACGATGATCTACATCCTCACCGTCGGTGGGGGCCTCAACTCGGTCTTCGTACCCCAGCTCGTCCGGTCCATGAAGGACGACGAGGACGGCGGCGAGGCTTATGCCAACCGCTTGCTGACACTCGTCATGGTGGCGCTGGGCCTGATCGTCCTGGTGGCGGTCTTCGCCGCTCCCCAGCTGATCCATCTGATGTCGAGCACCATCGCGAACGAACCGGCGGCGAACAACGTTGCCGTCACCTTCGCCCGCTACTGCCTGCCGACCATCTTCTTCATGGGCGTCCATGTGGTCATGGGCCAGATCCTCAACGCCCGGGGCAAGTTCGGCGCGATGATGTGGACCCCGGTCCTCAACAACATCGTCATGATCTTCACCTTCGGCCTCTTCATCTGGGTCTACGGCACTTCCGGCGAATCCCTGATGGGCGTTGAAACGATCCCGCCGGACGGCGTCCGGCTGCTGGGCATCGGAACGCTGCTCGGGCTCACCGTCCAGGCCCTGGCCATGATTCCGTACCTCCGCGAGGCAGGCTTCCGCTTCCGTCCCCGCTTCGACTGGAAGGGGCACGGGCTCGGAAAAACGATCAAGCTCGCCAAATGGACGGTCCTGTTCGTCCTCGCCAATCAGGCCGGCGTTCTGGTCGTCACCCAGCTGGCCACCGCGGCAGGCAACCTCGCCGACAAGGACGGCACGGGCTTCCTCGCCTACTCCAATGCCCAGCTGATCTGGGGCATGCCTCAGGCGATCATCACCGTCTCGGTCATGGCCGCTCTGCTGCCACGCATCTCCCGCGCCGCCCATGACAACGATCCTGGGGCCGTCCGCGACGACATCTCCCAGGGACTGCGCAACTCGGCCGTGGCGATCGTGCCCGTCGCCTTCACGTTCCTCGCGCTCGGTCTGCCGATGTGCACCCTGCTGTACGCATCCAGCGGGACCGAGGCCGCACGGTCCATGGGCTTCATCCTGATGGCGTTCGCCCTCGGCCTCATCCCGTACTCCGTGCAGTACGTCGTACTACGCGGCTTCTACGCGTACGAGGACACCCGCACGCCGTTCTACAACACGGTCATCGTCGCAGCGGTCAACGCCGCGGCTTCCGCCCTGTGCTACGTAGTCCTTCCTGCCCAATGGGCAGTCGTCGGCATGGCCGCCTCCTACGGCCTGGCCTACGCCGTCGGCGTCGGTATCGCCTGGCGACGGCTGCGCAACCGGCTCGGAGGAGACCTCGACGGCGCCCGCATCGTGCGCACCTACGCCCGTCTGTGCCTGGCCGCGATCCCTGCGGCCATCGTGGGCGGCGGAGTGGGCTTCGCTCTTCTGGGGGCTCTCGGGGACGGAGCCGGTGGCTCCGTGGTGGCCCTGGTCTGCGGCAGCATCGTCTTGCTTGGCATCTTCTTCGTTGCTGCGAAGAAGATGCGCATTGAAGAGCTCAACGGCATGGTCGGCATGGTCCGGGGACGGCTCGGGCGCTGAAGAGCGCTCTGATCCGCACAACCATCGCCCGACACCGCGTGTCGTGCATAGCGCCGGAGTGTGGGCACAATTGGCGGGACTGTGCAGTGCTGGCTGGCATCGCGCAACGGATGGGGAGGCAGGAACGACGGTGGCGGAACGTAGCACGGCTGCCGTCGACGTGGCCGACAACGGCGGCGACGAGCCGCTGGCCGCCAAGGCGGACGAGGCCACGACCGACGGGACGGAACAAGCCGAGGACACGGCGGGCGCGAGCCCGAAAAGCGCGGACGGCGGGCAGGAGAGAGCGGATACCGTCCCGGCGTCGCCCGATCTGCACAGCGGTCACAAGCTCGCCAAGCGCTATCGGCTCGAAGAGTGCGTCACCCGTCTGGACGGATTCAGCAGCTGGCGTGCCGTCGACGAGAAGCTTCGCCGCGCGGTGGGCGTTCATCTGCTCCCCGCCGACCATCCCCGCGCACGCTCGGTGCTGGCTGCTGCCCGCTCCTCGGCACTGCTGGGAGACCCGCGCTTCGTACAGGTCCTGGACGCCGTGGAAGAGGACGACCTCGTCTACGTCGTCCATGAGTGGCTCCCCGACGCCACCGAACTCACGGCACTGCTCGCTGCGGGACCACTGGAAGCCCACGACGCGTACCAACTCGTGAGCCAGGTCTCCCAGGCCATGGCTGCCGCTCACCGGGAGGGACTCGCGCATCTGCGGCTGACCCCGGGCGCGGTGCTGCGCAGCTCGACCGGGCAGTACCGGATCCGTGGCCTCGCTGTGAACGCGGCCCTGCGAGGCATCGCCGCCGACCACCCGCTGCGTACGGACACGGAGGCCATCGGCGCACTGCTCTATGCCGCGCTGACCCGCCGCTGGCCCTACGAGAGCGACGCCTACGGTCTCTCCGGGCTACCCAAGGGCGTGGGGCTGATTCCTCCGGACCAGGTACGGGCCGGCGTCCATCGCGGCCTCTCGGAGCTGGCCATGCGCGCGCTGGCCAACGACGGCGCCACGGCCTCACGGCAGGAACAGCCGTGCACCACACCGGACGAACTGGCCAAGGCCGTTGCGGCCATGCCGCGCATCCTTCCCCCGGAGCCCGTATTCACAGGGCCGCCCGAGTACCAGCGGACCACCTACCAGCAGGGCACCTACGGGCGCCCGTCAGCCCGTCCGAACCAGGTCACGCAGCCCGTCATCCCTACGCCGCCGGCCCCGCTGCAGAGTCGTACCGGCAAGGCTCTCAAGTGGGCCGTGTCCGCGCTGCTCATCGCCGCGCTGGGCCTCGGAAGCTGGCAGCTGGCCGAAACCGTCCTCGACCGGGGCAACGACTCCGACGAGCCCACCAAGACGCAGACCACCGAGAACGAGGGCGACGACAACAACGCCGTCGAGCCCAGCAAGCCGGTCACCATCGCCGGCGCCCAGGACTACGATCCGCTCGGCGGCGACGGCTCCGAGAAGCCCGCGACGATAAAGAACGTCCACGACAAGGACACCGGCTCGTACTGGTCCACGGACGGGTACTACACCGCCGACTTCGGGAAACTGAAGGAGGGTGTCGGAGTCGTTCTCGACCTGGGCAAGGTCCAGCAGGTCGGAACCGTCGACGTGTCCTTCCTCGGTGGGACCACCTCGGTCGAGTTGAGGACCGCAGACGGCTCATCCGTTCCCCAACAGCCCGGTGGCTTCACCGAGGCCGCGAAGGGATCCGGAACAAAGGTGTCCCTCAAGCCCGACAAGCCGGTGCAGGCGCGGTACGTTCTGGTCTGGCTGACCAAGCTGCCGCTGGGTGACGACGGCCGCTACAGGGGCAAGGTCTCGGACATCAAGATCACCAGCTGACGGCATCAAGGGGAGGGGGCTCACCGTTGGACGACGCCAGATTCGCCGACACCAGCGACCAGGATCTCCTGGCGCAGCATGTCGCAGGCGAACCGGACGCCTTCGGTGAGCTCGTGCGACGACACCGTGACCGGCTCTGGGCCGTGGCGCTCCGTACGCTCGGCGACCGCGAGGAAGCTGCTGACGCGGTACAGGACGCCCTCATCTCCGCGTTCCGGGCCGCCCACACCTTTCGCGGTCAGTCAGCCGTCACGACCTGGCTCCACCGGATCACCGTGAACGCCTGCCTCGACCGTGCGCGCAAAGCCGCCTCGCGCAAAACGGCACCGGTCGATGACGCGGAGCGGCTCGATCAGCTGCTGGAACCGCACGAATCCGCCGAAGCTCCAGCCGAAAGGCAGGACCTCCACCGCGAACTCCTGGCAGCACTGTCCACCCTCCCCACAGAACAACGGGCGGCGCTCGTGCTCGTCGATATGCAGGCTTATCCCGTCGCGGAGGCCGCTCGCATCCTCGACGTTCCTACCGGCACGGTGAAGAGCCGTTGCGCGCGCGGCCGAGCAAGACTGCTCCCTCTCCTCACCCATCTACGGGGCAACGGCGGGGACAGCGTCACGGAAAGGAACCGGACGCAGGGGACATCCGTCCCACCTGCGTCGGGACCAAGAGATGCGGGATCAAGCGATGCCGCTGCTGTGAAGGGCGGAGGTGGGCACGCATGACATCCACAGCCGACACCACTCAGCACCCGGAGATCGAAGAGATTTCCGACCTCACCGAGGGGCTTCTCTCTCCCTCCCGCACGGCAGATGTCCGCCGTCACATCGACGCATGCCCGCAGTGCGGCGACATCCATGCCTCGCTGGAAGAGATCCGCTCACTGCTCGGAACCCTGCCCGCCGACCAGCGGATGCCCGAGGACATTGCTGCCCGCATCGATGCGGCGTTGGCCTCCGAAGGCCTCGCGCAAGCCGAAGCGTCTTCGGGAGCCTCCGGCCCTGTTTCACGTGAAACATACGAACAGCCTGCCGAGCCCGCTGTCGGGGACCGCCCGTCGGGCCGTCCCCGCGGCGCCACCGGCCCCGGTCGGCGTCCGGCACGTCGCCGTCGCCGCACGGTCATTCTCGGAACTGCCTTCGGAGCCGCAGTCGTCGGCATGGGCGTCTTCCTGTTGCAGTCGGTCCAACCGGCCCAGAACTCCGCCGACACGTCATCCAGCGCCGCAAAGAAAAGCCCGCGGGACTTCTCCGTGGACACGCTCGAAGGCCAGGTCGATGAGCTTCTCGGCGAAGCAGACGCGTCGAAGACCGCGGAGTCGGGCGAGACAAGGCCATCCGTCGACACCAAGTCATCCCCGCAGAACATGTCCCCCGACTCTGCGACGCCCAGGAATCCGCTACGCACGCCTGTCGTCGACGTGCCCCCCTGCGTACAGCGGGGCACCGGCCGAAACGCCCCGGCTCTGGCGGTCGAGCAGGGCAGCTACCAAGGCACGGCGGCGTTCCTCGTCGTCCTGCCCCACGCGAGCGACTCGAGCCGTGTGCAGGCTTATGTGGTCGACGCAGCGTGCGTCGAGACCGCTCCTGCGACAAAGGGACAGCTGCTGCTCACCCACTCCTACACGCGACCCTGAGCGCCGTGCCGGGAGTTGCTCCGACATAGCGGGAATGCATGCCCCGTAGGATCCGTTGGGTGGGGTGAGAGTCGTGGAACCGACCCCAGTAGGCAGTGGCAGTCTGCAGAGACGAGGAAGAAACCCGTGAGCGACGTCCGTAATGTGATCATCATCGGCTCTGGGCCGGCTGGTTACACCGCCGCCCTGTATACCGCTCGCGCTTCGCTGAAGCCGCTGGTGTTCGAGGGTGCCGTCACTGCGGGCGGTGCACTCATGAACACCACCGACGTAGAGAACTTCCCGGGCTTCCAGGACGGCATCATGGGCCCCGAGCTCATGGACAACATGCGAGCCCAGGCCGAGCGCTTCGGCGCCGAGCTGATCCCTGACGATGTGATCTTCGTCGACCTCTCCGGCGACGTCAAGACGGTCACCGACACTGCAGGCACCGTCCACCGCGCCAAGGCAGTCATCGTCACCACGGGATCGCAGCACCGCAAGCTCGGTCTGCCCAACGAGGACGCGCTTTCCGGACGCGGCGTCTCCTGGTGTGCCACCTGCGACGGCTTCTTCTTCAAGGACCAGGACATCGCCGTGATCGGTGGCGGCGACACCGCGATGGAGGAGGCAACCTTCCTCTCCCGGTTCGCGAAGTCCGTCACGATCGTTCACCGCCGCGACACCCTGCGTGCCTCCAAGGCCATGCAGGAGCGCGCCTTCGCCGACCCGAAGATCAAGTTCGCCTGGGACAGCGAAGTCGCCGCGGTTCAGGGCGAGCAGAAGCTCTCCGGCCTGACCCTGCGCAACACCAAGACCGGCGAGACGTCCGAGCTCCCGGTGACCGGTCTGTTCATCGCCGTCGGCCACGACCCGCGCACGGAACTCTTCAAGGGGCAGCTCGACCTCGATGACGAGGGTTACCTCAAGGTCGAAGCACCCTCCACGCGCACCAACCTGTCCGGTGTATTCGGCGCGGGAGACGTCGTCGACCACACCTACCGACAGGCCATCACTGCCGCTGGGACCGGCTGCTCCGCCGCTCTCGACGCCGAGCGCTTCCTCTCGGCCCTGGCCGACGAGAAGCTCGCCGAGCCGGAGAAGACCCCCGCGGTCTGACCGCCGCCTCACCTCACCCCCACACCCCCGCGAAGTTAAGGAGGCCGCCGTGGCCGGCGCCCTGAAGAACGTGACCGACGACTCCTTCGATGAAGACGTCCTGAAGAACGACAAGCCTGTGCTGGTGGACTTCTGGGCTGCCTGGTGCGGCCCGTGCCGCCAGATCGCCCCTTCGCTGGAGGCCATCGCGGCTGAGCACGGCGACCGGATCGAGATCGTCAAGCTCAACATCGACGAGAACCCCGCCACCGCAGCGAAGTACGGCGTGATGTCCATCCCGACGCTCAACGTCTACCAGGGCGGCGAGGTGGCCAAGACCATCGTCGGCGCCAAGCCGAAGGCCGCGATCCTCCGCGACCTCGAAAGCTTCATCAGCGAGTAGTGCCAGCGACTCGCACGTGTTTCACGTGAAACGGGCCCACCCTTCGGGGTGGGCCCGTTCTGCGTACTCCACGTCACACGCTCTGCACGCTCCACGTCATCCGCCGGGCCTCAGCCCTTTGACCGGAGCGAAGTCCACCACGGTTAGAGCGGCCGTAGGACCGGCTCCTTCTGGACCGCCCCCAACAATCTGTCCAGCGCCAACTCGACGTCCTCCTTCCAGGAGAGCGTCGTGCGCAGCTCAAGCCTCAGCCGAGGATGCGTCGGATGAGGTCGCACCGTCTTGAAGCCGATGGCGAGCAGGTGTTCCGCCGGCAGCACGCACGCCGGCTCCTTCCAGCGGGCATCGCCAAAGGCCTCGATCGCTTTGAAGCCCCGTCGCAGCAGATCCTTGGCAACCGTCTGCACCATGACCCGGCCCAGTCCCTGGCCCTGGAATTCCGGCATGATCAACGCGGTCATGAGCTGTGCCGCGTCGGGGGAGACAGGGCTGGTCGGAAACGCCAGCGCCCCCGGGACATACGCAGGGGGCGCATAGAGAACGAAGCCGACCGGTACTTCGTCCACGTAGACAACCCGCCCGCAGGAACCCCACTCCAGCAGCACGGCGGAGATCCAGGCTTCCTTCTCCAGCTCAGGTCTTCCTGCTTTTACTGCGGCTTCCCCGCTGACCGGATCAAGTTCCCAGAAGACACACGAGCGGCAACGCCTGGGGAGATCCGGAAGGTTGTCCAGTGTGAGCGGTACGAGCCGACGCCCCATGAAGGCGGTCCCTCACTTCCTTCGCCCGCCGCATCACGTGCGGCTGCCAGCGCACTCCGTTCTTGAAAGAGGCTGCCGACAAACCCCCCGACAGCACCAAGCCCCAACCCGACTGTCACCAGGTGGCTGCGATTCACTGATCGCACTGCCCCCGCCTCCTCTGAGGTGGATCACGGTGGATACGCCATACCAGAACGCATCGTATCCACCCAGACGTGATGCGGATACCGAGAGCGAGCAAAGGGGCGGTCTGTGTTCCGACAACTTCCGGAAAACCGACCGCCCCTCAGCCTTCATCAGGACTCAGCCCTCGTCGTGCTCTGCTGACTCCTCGGAGAGATTCCGATCCATCACGCGTCCCTCACCAGGCGCGAGGCTGCCGAGAATGCGGTCCAGATCCTCCATCGAGGCAAACTCGACGACGATCTTCCCCTTCTTCTGGCCCAGGTCGACCTTCACCCGCGTCTCGAAACGGTCCGAGAGCCGCGACGCCAGATCGGTCAGCGCCGGCGAGAGCCGCGCTCCGGCACGGGGACCCTTCGGCTTGGCAGAACTCGTGGGCTCGGAACCGAGGAGATTCACGATCTCCTCGACCGCACGAACCGACAGCCCCTCCGCCACGATGCGGTGAGCCAACCGGTCCTGCTCATCGGAGTCGTCCACCGAGAGGAGCGCCCGCGCGTGACCCGCCGAGATGACACCCGCGGCCACCCGGCGCTGGACCGGGGGCGAGAGGCGGAGCAGACGCAGGGTATTGGACACCTGCGGCCGTGACCGCCCGATCCGGTCCGCGAGCTGGTCGTGCGTGCACTTGAAGTCCTTGAGCAGCTGGTCGTACGCCGCTGCCTCCTCCAAGGGGTTCAGCTGCGCCCGGTGGAGGTTCTCCAGGAGCGCGTCGAGGAGAAGCTTCTCGTCGTCCGTGGCCCGGACGATCGCCGGGATCCGTTCCAGACCCGCCTCACCGCAGGCCCTCCAGCGACGCTCGCCCATGATGAGCTCGTATCGGCCGTCTGCCACCGCGCGAACGACGACGGGCTGCAGGAGACCGACCTCCTTGATGGAGGTCACCAGCTCGGCCAGAGCGTCCTCGTCGAATACCTCTCGAGGCTGCTTCGGGTTCGGCGTGATCGAGTCCAGAGGAACTTCCGCGAAGTACGCACCGGCAGACTCAGCCGACCCCGGAACGGTCTCCCCTTGCGACACGGGACCACTCGGCTCCGGCACCAGCGGGCCGGAAGGCAGCGCAGTCACCTTCGCTGCGGCCACCCCCCGCTCGGCCGTCATCACCGGGAGCGCACCTCCCTGACCTGCCCCAGCCCCGGGAGACACCACCTGCTTCTCCTGCGGAGCTGCGGGGATCAGAGCACCGAGCCCACGCCCCAAGCCTCTACGACGCTCACTCACCGCATGCCCTCCGAATTGCTCTGCTGGCTGTTCTGGCTGCCCGTATGGGCATGCTCGGCCTCGTAGTGCATCCCCACGCCCCTCAGGGCGATCTCTCGGGCAGCCTCGAGATAGGAAAGGGACCCGCTTGATCCCGGATCGTAGGTCAGCACCGTCTGCCCGTAACTCGGGGCTTCCGAGATGCGAACCGAACGCGGAATGCTCGTCCGCAGCACTTCCTTGCCGAAGTGGGTACGGACCTCCTCCGCCACCTGCGAGGCAAGCCTGGTCCTGCCGTCGTACATGGTCAGCAGGATCGTCGACACATGAAGATCCGGGTTGAGGTGTCCCCGTACCAGGTCAACATTTCGCAGCAACTGCCCGAGGCCCTCCAGCGCGTAGTACTCGCACTGAATCGGAATGAGCACCTCGGCTCCGGCAACGAGCGCGTTGACGGTCAGCAGCCCGAGCGAAGGCGGGCAATCGATGAGGATGTAGTCCAGCGGCTGGTCGTAAGCCTGGATCGCTCGCTGCAGTCGACTCTCCCGTGCCACCAGCGACACCAGCTCGATCTCCGCACCGGCGAGATCGATGGTGGCCGGGGCACAGAAGAGACCTTCGACGTCCGGGACGGGCTGAACCACTTCGGAGAGCGGCATGCTCTCCACCAGGACGTCGTAGATGGAGGGAACTTCGGCGTGATGATCGATCCCCAGAGCCGTGGAGGCATTGCCCTGCGGGTCGAGGTCCACCACCAGGACACGGGCGCCATGGAGCGCGAGCGAAGCAGCAAGGTTGACCGTGGAGGTCGTCTTACCCACTCCGCCCTTCTGGTTGGCAACCACCATGACGCGCGTCTGGTCAGGGCGGGGCAGACCCTCGCCGGCGCGGCCTAGGGCCTCGACCGCCAGCTGGGCCGCACGACCGATGGGTGTGTCGTCCATGGGCGGCAGTGTTTCACGTGAAACACCGTCCCCCGCGGACTCGGTTCGGGGACCGGGGACCGGATCGGTCATCGGTCCCGCGATGTTGGCGTCGGACCGCAAGGATTCACTCTCCTCGACTTCAGGCTCGCAATGAACAGAGCCTGCCATGCTTTCGGGGTCGTGAACCAGCGAGGCCGACTGTTCTGTGGATGAATCCACTTCTGTGGACAACTCGGTAGCCCGTACGGGCTTGCGGTCGCGCGGTGTGGCAGCCGCACGACCGCGGCCGATAATTCCCTGCAGCAGAGAGCGACGTTTCACGTGAAACACGATGCATGCGCAGCGCAGCAGCGGACTCCCGACACTCCGCAGCTATCACATATCGCTACTTTCACGGACTATCAATCATAAATAGCCCACATCGCCAAAAGTGGCCTACCCCACCTACTCCAGCGATGAGTCCGACGCGGCTCAGCGGCGTCGACGCACCCTGCCCGCCCTCGCCGCCTTGGCCCGCTTTGCGGCGAACCTCACACCGCCCGGACTCTCCCCGACGACCACGCGCACCACGGTGGACAACGGATCCACGATGCCTTCACCGGCGTGCAGCACCTCGGTCTCCACCACACCCAGCTTGCTCAGGGCAGCACGAGCCCCCTGGATCTCCTCCTCGGCCGTGCCTCCCTTGAGCGCCAGCATCTCCCCGTAGGGACGCAGGAGGGGCACACCCCAGCCGGCGAGCCGGTCCAGGGGAGCCACGGCCCGGGCGGTCACCACATGGACGGGCTGAAGCGTACCGAGCACTTCCTCGGCACGGCCGCGGACGACCGTCACATGATTCAGGCCCAGCAGCTCGACGACCTCCTGAAGGAAGTTGGTCCGCCTGAGCAGCGGCTCGAGCAAAGTGATCTTCAGGTCAGGGCGCACCAGAGCCAGCGGAATACCGGGAAGACCCGCCCCGGACCCCACGTCGCACACCGTGACGCCCTCCGGAACCACTTCGGAGAGCACCGCGCAGTTCAGCAGGTGGCGCTCCCACAGACGCGGAACCTCGCGAGGACCGATCAGACCCCGCTTGACCCCCGCGTCCGCAAGCAGCTCCGCGTACCGGACAGCCTCTGGGAGGAACTCACCGAATACCGCCTGCGCCTCCATGGGCGCCTGAGGGAGCTCTGCTGCCTCCGTCACGGGGACCGTCCTTCCGTACCGCACTAACGCACTGTGGGTGGCTGACTATCAGGCTGACAAAGATCGGCCCCGCCTGCGAACAGACGGGGCCGACAGTACAAGGATCCCTCAGGCAGGGAGTACGACGACGAAGCGCTGCGGCTCCTCGCCCTCGGACTCACTGCGCAGACCTGCGGCCGCGATCGCGTCATGCACGACCTTGCGCTCGAAGGGTGTCATCGGGTCCAGCTTCACCGGTTCACCGGAGCTCTTGACCTCATCTGCGGCCTTGGCACCCAGAGCGGCAAGGACTTCCCGCTTCTTGGCACGGAAGCCGGCAATGTCCAGCATCAGACGGCTACGGTCACCGGTCTCCCGGTGAACAGCCAGGCGCGTCAGCTCCTGAAGCGCCTCCAGCACCTCACCGTCGCGGCCCACAAGCTTCTGCAGTTCGCGCGCCGAGTCGCTGATGATCGAAACCGCAGCCCGGTCCGCCTCGACATCCATGTCGATGTCGCCGTCGAGGTCGGCGATGTCGAGCAGGCCTTCGAGATAGTCGGCCGCGATCTCCCCTTCCTGCTCCAGGCGGGTCAGAGTGTCGCTGCCCTCAGCGGCCGTGGTGGTGGTGCCTTCCGTCACGGATGGACTCCTTCTTACTTCTTGGACGGGTGCTTGGGCCGCTGCGGGCCCTTGCGCTGTCCGGACTTGGCTTGGCGTGAGGAGCCGGACGCGGGCTTACCCGCGGGCTTCGGCTTGTCGTCCTGCTTCTCGAGCGACGTCTTGGGTTCCGGCTCGGCGGAACCGGAGTCCTTGGCCGCACCCGGATGCGTGGCAGCGGTATGGCGCTTCGCCTTCGTCTGCCGCTTGGGCTGCTGCCGCTTCGCCGCGGCACCGCCCTCGGCTTCGGCTACGGCGGTTTCGCTCTTCGCCACCGTCCCGTCCTCCTGAGCCGCGAGACCCAGCTTGGCCAGACCGGTGATGAACTTGCGCTCGATGTCGTTGCGGTCAGGACCCTTAACGAAGATCCGCTTCACGGTGTTGCGCCTCGTCCTGCCGCGCACCTGACCATGAGCGGTCACGCTCTTCAGCAGACGGCCCAGGTACTGGTCCTGCGCCTTGCTGCCCGGCGTCGGGTTCTGGTTGATCACGTACATCTGCTGACCCATGGTCCAGACGTTGGTGGTCAGCCAGTACACGAGGACACCGACGGGGAAGTTGATGCCCATGACGGCGAAGATCAGCGGGAAGATGTACATCAGCATCTTCTGCTGCTGCATGTACGGGGTCTTCACCGTCAGGTCGACGTTCTTCGTCATCAGCTGGCGCTGCGTGAAGAACTGCGACGCCGACATCATCACGATCATGATCGCCGTGACGACCCGTACGTCGAGCAGCGTGGCGCCGAGCGCCGCGACCTTCTCTTCGCTGTCCATGAACTTCGCGGCCAGCGGAGCACCGAAGATGTGCGCCTGTCGGGCGCTGTCGAGCAGCGGCTGGTCGATCACACCGATCGTCTTGCCCGAGGCGATGGACGACAGCACGTGGTACAGGGCGAAGAAGAACGGCGACTGCGCCAGGATGGGCAAGCACGAGGAGAGCGGGTTGGTACCCGTCTCCTTGTACAGCTTCATCATCTCTTCGGACTGACGCTGCTTGTCGTTCTTGTAGCGCTCCTGGATCGCCTTCATCTTCGGCTGGAGCACCTGCATGTTCCGGGTCGACTTGATCTGCTTAACGAAAAGCGGGATCAGACAGATCCGGATCAGAACCACCAGGGACACGATGGACAGGCCCCAGGCCCAGCCCGTGTCGTCGCCGAAGAGCGCCCCGTACAACTTGTGGAACTGGACGATGACCCACGAAACAGGTGTGGTGATAAAGCTGAACAGACTGGCAATCGTGTCCACTAATCAGGCTCCTTGAGCTTTGGGCGAGGTCTCTGTGGCCGGGCTCAGGGGTTCGGAGACCGACCCCCCGGAAGGCACATCGGCGGCGGAGTCCCCGCCCTTGCCACCACGCACACAGCTGCGCAGCAGTTCGTGCCAACGCGGACGTTTGCGTGGCGGTACGTGATCCACGCCGCCGGGTGACCACGGATTGCAACGGAGAATGCGCCATGCCGTCAGCGCAGTTCCCTTGATCGCACCGTGCCGGTCGATCGCCGTATATCCATAGTGGGAACACGACGGGTAGTAGCGGCAGACAGGCCCGAGGAGTGGGCTGATCGTCCACTGATACAGCTTGATGAGAGCCAGCAGCGGGTACTTCATCGCGCGCCCCCTCCCAGCAGCCGCTCCAGAGCGGCATCCAGGTCTCGGGCCAGCTGTGCATGGTCGGCGTCGCCCGATCCGGGCAGCGCTCGTACGACAACAAGGCTACCGGGGGGCAGCTGAGCCAGCCGATCGCGGACCAGATGGCGAAGCCTCCGCTTCACCGCGGTGCGCACAACCGCTCCACCTACTGCTTTGCTGACAACGAAACCCGCACGTGGAGGGGAAGCACTCTCCCCAGTCACGTGCGGGTCCGTGGCACCGCTGCGTAGATGTACGACGAGTAGCGGGCGTCCGGCCCGACGTCCTCGGCGTACTGCGGTCGCGAAGTCCTCGCGCCGCCTCAGCCGATTCTCGGTAGGCAGCACGTCATGACCTGGCCGCGATCAGGCGGACAGGTTGGTGCGACCCTTGCCACGGCGGTTCGCGAGAATCGCGCGGCCGGCACGGGTACGCATGCGAAGCCGGAAGCCGTGGGTCTTGGCGCGACGACGGTTGTTCGGCTGGAAGGTGCGCTTGCTCACTCGGGGGCTCCAGAAATGATTCGTGTGTTGGCGGGACATCGCCTGGCTGTCACCGTGCGCCCACGAGGAACTCGCGTAAACGCCTTAGTGCACCGCTTCACAATCACAGATCGTGATCTTTGCCCATCGGAGGCAGGCGGCAGCAGCCATCGACAACTCGACCTGGTCACGGTACGCGCGGCTACGCCATCCGGTCAAACCGGCTCCGCAGCACCCCTTGTCTATACACAGCCTGTGGACAACAACTTGAACCGTGCGGGTCGCCCTGACTACCGTGGTTGAACTCCGGTTCCTTTCCTTCCCACCTGCCGGGCCTCACCCGACCCGACCCATCCCGTCCCGAGAACCACACATTCGTGGGACATGCGAGAGAGCGTGCCTTGTGGCTGACGTACCTGCCGATCTTGCCGCAGTGTGGCCGCGAGTGCTGGAACAACTCCTCGGGGAGGGCCAGCAGGGCATCGAGCCGAAGGACAAGCAGTGGATCGAGCGCTGCCAGCCGCTGGCACTCGTCGCCGACACCGCACTGCTGGCGGTGCCCAACGAATGGGGCAAGCGCGTCCTGGAGGGCCGGCTGGCGCCGCTCATCAGCGAGACGCTGACCCGTGAGTGCGGCCGTCCGATCCGGATCGCCATCACCGTCGACGACTCCGCGGCCGAACCCTCCGGCCCGCCCGCACCCCCGATGCACCAGTCGCACCAAGGCCAGCAGTCCCACCGCTACCAAGGGCCACAGCGCGACGACCTCTCGCACAACGACGGGTACGACACCTACGGCCACCGTCCCTCCGACGACGGCATGCCGACAGCACGTCCCGCCTACCCGGACTACCAGCAGCAGCGCCCGGAGCCCGGTGCCTGGCCCCGCTCCCAGGAGGACCTCTCCTGGCAGCAGCCCCGGCACGGCGGGTACCAGGACCGCGATCCCTACGCGAGCCCCCGGCCCCAGCAGCCCCAGCACGACTACCGGCCGCAGCCGCCCGAGCGTCAGGGCTACGAACAGCAGCGGGACGCGCGCGACCGTCATGATCTTCAGGACCAGGAGCCCCAGCACCGTCAGGGCGGACCCGGCCCAGGTCGTACCGGCGGCGGCGGCCCCGGCCCCATGGGTGCCCAGCCCGCACCCGCACCTGGTCCCGGTGAACCGCACGCCAGGCTGAATCCCAAGTACCTCTTCGACACCTTCGTCATCGGTGCTTCCAACCGCTTCGCTCACGCGGCGGCAGTTGCCGTGGCCGAGGCCCCGGCGAAGGCGTACAACCCCCTCTTCATCTACGGGGAGTCGGGGCTCGGCAAGACGCACCTGCTCCATGCCATCGGGCACTACGCGCGCAGCCTCTATCCGGGTACCCGCGTGCGGTACGTGAGCTCCGAGGAGTTCACCAACGAGTTCATCAACTCGATCCGTGACGGCAAGGGCGACACCTTCCGCAAGCGGTACCGCGACGTGGACATCCTCCTGGTCGACGACATCCAGTTCCTGGCGAGCAAGGAGTCGACGCAGGAGGAGTTCTTCCACACCTTCAATACGCTCCACAACGCCAACAAGCAGATCGTGCTGTCCTCGGACCGGGCGCCGCGCCAACTGGTGACCCTGGAGGACCGGCTGCGCAGCCGGTTCGAGTGGGGCCTCACCACCGACGTGCAGCCGCCCGAGCTGGAGACGCGTATCGCGATCCTCCGCAAGAAGGCGGTACAGGAGCAGCTCAACGCACCCCCGGAGGTGCTCGAGTTCATCGCCTCCCGCATCTCGCGCAACATTCGCGAGCTGGAGGGTGCGCTGATCCGCGTGACCGCATTCGCCAGCCTCAACCGGCAACCGGTGGACCTCGGCCTGACCGAGATCGTCCTCAAGGACCTCATCCCGGGCGGTGAGGACTCGGCCCCCGAGATCACCGCGCCGGCCATCATGGCGGCCACCGCCGACTACTTCGGGCTCACCGTGGAGGACCTCTGCGGATCCTCCCGCAGCCGCGTGCTGGTGACGGCGCGCCAGATCGCCATGTATCTGTGCCGCGAACTGACAGATCTCTCGCTGCCCAAGATCGGTGCCCAGTTCGGCGGACGCGACCACACGACGGTGATGCACGCCGACCGGAAGATCCGCGCCCTCATGGCGGAGCGGCGTTCCATCTACAACCAGGTCACCGAGCTCACCAACCGCATCAAGAACGGCTGACGAGCCGGCCCGCCGCAGCGATCCCGGGGCGCCCCGCAAGGACCACGAAGAGTCCTCGCGGGGCGCCTTTCGTCATATCCGGACGCCGGAGCGCCGCCCTGCAAGGGCTCCGGACCGTGGCCGTGCGAGGGCGCCGGACCCACAGGTGCTTCGGAGAGCCGGGCCGTGGAGGTGCTCCAAGAGGCTGTGAAAAGCCTCCCGGAGGTTGTCGGAAGGGACAGAAATGCCTCCTTGGAGGCCCTCCCGGACGTCCACCCGACCCGCGCGCACCCCGCTCCGAGCCGGGCCGCACCCTCACGAAGCACCCCGGTTGTTCGAATACGGTCCGCGAGCATGCCCTTCTCCACAGATCGATGAGTAAATGGGCGTCCACAGCCTGGGGACTGGGAAGTTGTCCAGATTGCATCCACAGGGCCCGCTGCCGATACTCCATCAGGCCAGGTCACATGCCTGGGGATTTGTGGTCAACAATGATCCACAGCCTGTGGACAGATTTTTCGTCCACAGGGGGCCGATGATGTTGTCCACCGTCGGCCCACAGGCTGGACCGTGTTGTCCCCAGCTTCTCCACACCCCTGTCCACTGTTCGGCAACTCAACACCGCCTTTCACTGCCGAGAGTGAAAGGCGTCACACCGAGGACCTCGGTTGGGCTGTGGGGAACCTGGGTAAAGCTGGGGACAGCCCTGGGGAGAAGTCACCCCCACCTGTGCATCGGGTGTGCAGAACTTTCGGGTGTCCACAGAAACACCAAGTTGTCCACCGGTGCCGCCCACAGGGCCGGTGGACAAAAAATGGGCACTGACCTGCGGAAACAACGTTATCCACGGTTTCCACAGGCCCTACTACTACTGCCACTCAGAGTTAGCCAGGAATCCGCTTCGAAGTGGGGGCTGTGCACAACTTGGCCCGAGAGCTCCGAGGGCCGCTTGTCGCGACTTGACCCCGAGCAGCAACGAGTGTCGGTGCCGTACGTCAGACTGGACCCCGGCGTCCTCCCCTCAGCCCTTCGGCAGGGAGACCCCGAACCAGACGACGAAGGCCAGCAGGGCGAGCGAGCAACAGCAGGAGGCGGTTCCGGTGAAGATCCGGGTGGAGCGCGATGTACTCGCGGAGGCGGTGGCCTGGGTGGCCCGCAGCCTCCCGGCCCGTCCGCCGGCGCCCGTTCTTGCGGGCCTTCTGCTGAAGGCCGGTGACGGCGCCCTCAGCTTCTCGAGCTTCGACTACGAGGTCTCGGCCAAGGTCTCGGTGGACGCCGAGATCGAGGAGGAAGGCACGGTGCTCGTCTCCGGCCGGCTCCTCGCCGACATCTGCCGCGCCCTTCCGAACCGGCCGGTGGAGATTTCCACCGACGGTGTACGGGCCACCGTGGCGTGCGGCTCCTCGCGATTCACACTCCACACCCTGCCTGTGGAGGAGTACCCGGCCCTGCCGCAGATGCCGACCGCGACCGGCACCGTCCCCGGTGAGGTGTTCGCCTCGGCGGCGGCCCAGGTAGCCATCGCAGCCGGCCGTGACGACACGCTGCCCGTCCTCACAGGCGTCCGGATCGAGATCGAGGGCGAGACCGTCACCCTCGCCTCGACCGACCGCTACCGCTTCGCGGTCCGTGAGTTCCAGTGGAAGCCGGAGAACCCGGACGCCTCTGCCGTCGCCCTGGTGCCCGCGAAGACGCTCCTGGACACCGCCAAGGCGCTGACCAGCGGCGACACGGTGACGCTGGCGCTGTCGAGCTCGGGTGCCGGTGAGGGCCTCATCGGTTTCGAGGGCGCGGGCCGTCGCACGACGACGCGGCTCCTCGAGGGCGACCTGCCGAAGTACCGGACTCTTTTCCCCACCGAGTTCAACTCGGTCGCGGTCATCGAGACCGCGCCGTTCGTGGAGGCCGTCAAGCGTGTGGCCCTCGTCGCCGAGCGGAACACTCCGGTGCGGCTCAGCTTCGAGCAGGGTGTGCTGATCCTGGAGGCGGGTTCCAGCGACGACGCACAGGCTGTGGAGCGCGTCGACGCCGTGCTCGAGGGTGACGACATCTCGATCGCCTTCAACCCGACGTTCCTGCTGGACGGGCTCAGCGCGATCGACTCCCCGGTCGCCCAGCTCTCCTTCACGACGTCCACCAAGCCCGCCCTGCTCAGCGGCCGTCCCGCCGTCGATGCCGAGGCGGACGACGCGTACAAGTACCTGATCATGCCGGTCCGCCTCTCCGGCTGATCCGGCGATCGTTCCTGTCACGGCAGCTTCCGGCGGGCACGCTCAGCGCTGAGCAGGCCCGCCGCGCTGTCCCCGGCCGGGCGTAGGCTCGGTCCCGGGTACGAAT
This sequence comes from Streptomyces sp. NPDC005566, assembly GCF_040605575.1. Taxonomy (NCBI): domain Bacteria; kingdom Bacillati; phylum Actinomycetota; class Actinomycetes; order Kitasatosporales; family Streptomycetaceae; genus Streptomyces; species Streptomyces sp. NPDC005566. The sequence goes on from NZ_JBEXDB010000037.1 coordinate 24,094, forward strand.
CGGCACAACGCTTAAGGAATCTCTGATGGAGCTCGGTCTCGTCGGCCTCGGCAAGATGGGCGGCAACATGCGCGAGCGCATCCGCCGCGCAGGCCACACCGTCATCGGTTACGACCGCAACCCGGATGTCGCCGATGTCCACAGCCTCGAAGAGCTTGTGGGCAAGCTCAAGGGTCCGCGAGTCGTGTGGGTGATGGTTCCGGCGGGTGCCGCGACCCAGTCCACCATCGACGAGTTGGCCGAGCTGCTCTCCCCGGGCGACATCGTCGTGGACGGCGGAAACTCCCGCTGGACCGACGACGAGAAGCACGCCGTGGAGCTGGGCATCAAGGGCATCGGCTTCGTCGACTGCGGTGTCTCCGGTGGCGTATGGGGCCTGGAGAACGGCTACGCCCTGATGTACGGCGGCGACGCCGACAACGTGGCGAAGGTCCAGCCGGTCTTCGACGCACTCAAGCCCGAGGGCGACTTCGGGTCCGTACACGCGGGCAAGGTCGGTGCCGGCCACTTCGCGAAGATGGTTCACAACGGCATCGAGTACGCCATGATGCAGGCCTACGCCGAGGGCTGGGAGCTGCTGGAGAAGGTCGACTCCGTCACGGACGTGCGTGAGGTCTTCCGCTCCTGGCAGGAGGGCACGGTCATCCGTTCCTGGCTGCTCGACCTGGCGGTCAACGCACTGGACGACGACGAGCACCTCGACAAGCTCCGTGGTTTCGCCGCCGACTCCGGTGAGGGCCGGTGGACGGTCGAGGCCGCCATCGACAACGCGGTGCCGCTGCCCGCGATCACGGCGTCCCTGTTCGCCCGGTTCGCCTCGCGGCAGGACGACTCCCCGCAGATGAAGATGATCGCCGCGCTGCGCAACCAGTTCGGCGGTCACGCGGTCGAGAACAAGAAGTAGCAGTACGCAGCACGGCAGGACGCAGAACGAAGTCGGAAAGGGTCGGCGAACATGCACGTCACGCATCTCTCGCTGGCCGACTTCCGCTCGTACGCCCGGGTCGAGGTTCCTCTCGACCCGGGCGTCACCGCGTTCGTGGGTGCCAACGGCCAGGGCAAGACCAATCTGGTGGAGGCCGTCGGCTATCTCGCGACGCTCGGCAGCCATCGGGTGTCGTCCGACGCCCCCCTGGTGCGGATGGGTGCGGAGCGGGCTGTTGTCCGGGCCGCGGTCACTCAGGGCGAGCGGTCCCAGCTGATCGAGCTCGAGCTCAATCCGGGCCGTGCGAATCGCGCCCGTATCAACCGGTCGTCCCAGGTCAGGCCCCGTGACGTGCTGGGGATAGTACGGACCGTGCTGTTCGCTCCCGAGGATCTGGCCCTGGTGAAGGGCGACCCGGGTGAGCGGCGGCGCTTCCTGGACGAGCTGATCACGGCGCGTTCGCCGCGGATGGCGGGCGTCCGGTCCGATTACGAGCGGGTGCTGAAGCAGCGCAACACCCTGTTGAAGTCCGCGGCGATGGCCCGGCGCCACGGTGGCCGGTCGATGGATCTGTCCACGCTGGACGTGTGGGACCAGCATCTGGCCCAGGTCGGGGCTGAGCTGCTGGCCCAGCGCCTGGACCTGATCGCGACGCTGCAGCCGCTCGCGGACAAGGCGTACGCGGACGTGGCGCCGGGCGGTGGTCCGGTGACCCTGGAGTACCGCAGCTCGGTCGGTTCCGACGCGGAGCCCGCGCGCACCCGTGAGGAGCTGTACGAGCAGGTGATGGCGGCGCTCGTCCAGGCCCGTAAGCAGGAGATCGAGCGAGGCGTGACGCTGGTCGGTCCGCATCGCGACGATCTGGTGCTGGGGCTGCGGGGCATGCCGGCGAAGGGGTACGCGAGCCACGGGGAGTCCTGGTCGTACGCGCTGGCGCTGCGGCTCGCCTCGTACGACCTGTTGCGCACCGAGGGCAATGAGCCGGTGCTCGTGCTGGACGACGTGTTCGCCGAGCTCGACGCGCGGCGTCGTGAGCGGCTGGCGGAGCTGGTGGCCCCGGGCGAGCAGGTGCTGGTCACGGCAGCGGTCGACGACGACGTCCCGGCCGTGCTGGCGGGTGCGCGGTACGCGGTGTCCGCGGGTGAGGTGGAGCGGCTGTGAGCGGCCGGGCGGAGAACGGCGGGCGGGCGTTGCCGGATCCGGTGAGCGGTGCGGCGAAGCAGCCCGAGGTGTCGGGTGTCGATCTGGCGCGGGTGGCGCTGCGTGCGGCGAAGGAGCAGGCCCGTGCCCGCGGTGATGCCGCGCAGCAGAAGAAGCAGGCCAGGCGTGGTGGCGGGCTGAGGTCGGGCGCGCGGTCCGACGGTCGTGATCCGTTGGCTCTGGGGTCGGCTATCAACCGGTTGATCACTGAGCGGGGCTGGGAGACTCCGGCGGCTGTGGGCGGTGTGATGGGGCGGTGGACGCAGATCGTGGGCGACGATCTGGCCAATCACTGTGTGCCGCTGCGGTACGACGAGGATCCGGCCGAGCGCGTGCTGACGGTCCAGTGCGATTCGACGGCGTGGGCGACGCAGCTGCGGATGCTGGCACCGCAACTGGTGGCCAGGCTGAACACGGATCTGGGTCACGGCACGGTGAAAATGATCAAGGTGCTGGGGCCTGGTGGTCCGCAGCGCAAATTCGGTCCGCTGCGAGCGCCGGGGAGCACGGGCCCGGGGGACACATACGGCTGAGCAGGCATTTCCTGCTCCGGGCTCCTGTGAACACGGCCGGCGCCAGGGTTTTTCGATGGGCGGACCGCCCTCTTCGGGGCTGTTGCGCGACTTGTCCTTGTCTACCGGAATGCTCTGTTGTGCGGTGGTTCGTGCCGGGCGGCGAATGTGAGGCGTCCCTCACCGTAGTGGGAGGTTGACAGGCCGAAGCGCTCAATGCCCGCGTGAGCCTCTCAGAGCCCCTTCCTGAATATGGGGAGTCGGCAGGCGCTCATTCAGGGCGGCACATGCGGACTCAGGTACCGGCAAACCCCCATTCATGTCGGCGCTACCGGTAGACTGATGGACAATCCCGCTTCCGTGCGGGAGTCGTCGATACAAGCCGAACGACGCAGCCGCTCCCGCCTGTCCGGAGAACGGCCTGTGCTGTGCCAGAAAGGGCGCTTCGTGGCCGATTCCGGCAACCCCAACGAGAACAACCCGTCCACAGCCGGTGCGCACGGCGAGGTCACCGCCTCGTACGACGCCAGCGCGATCACGGTCCTCGAGGGCCTGGACGCGGTACGCAAGCGACCTGGCATGTACATCGGTTCAACCGGTGAGCGCGGTCTCCACCACCTCGTGCAAGAGGTCGTCGACAACTCGGTCGACGAGGCGATGGCCGGGCACGCGGACACCATCGATGTCACGATCCTCGCGGACGGCGGGGTGCGCGTGATCGACAACGGCCGAGGCATCCCGGTCGGCATCGTGCCGTCCGAAGGGAAGCCGGCCGTCGAGGTCGTGCTGACCGTCCTGCACGCGGGCGGCAAGTTCGGTGGCGGCGGTTACGCCGTCTCCGGTGGCCTGCACGGCGTAGGCGTCTCCGTCGTCAACGCCCTGTCCACACGGGTCGCCGTGGAGGTCAGGACGGACGGCTACCGCTGGACCCAGGACTACAAGCTCGGTGTCCCGACCGCCCCGCTGGCCCAGCACGAGGCCACCGAGGAGTCCGGTACGTCGGTCACCTTCTGGGCCGACGGGGACATCTTCGAGACCACCGAGTACAGCTTCGAGACCCTCTCGCGCCGCTTCCAGGAGATGGCGTTCCTCAACAAGGGCCTCACCCTCAAGCTCACCGACGAGCGGGAGTCGGCGAAGGCGACGGCGGGCGCGGACAGCGCGGACGCGGTCGAGCCCACCGAGGAGGAGGCCGCCCGCACGGTCACGTACCACTACGAAAACGGCATCGTCGACTTCGTGAAGTACCTGAACTCCCGTAAGGGCGACGTCATTCACCAGTCGGTGATCGACATCGAGGCCGAGGACAAGGAGCGTCTCCTCTCGGCCGAGATCGCGATGCAGTGGAACACGCAGTACACGGAGGGGGTCTACTCCTTCGCCAACGCGATCCACACGCACGAGGGCGGTACGCACGAGGAGGGCTTCCGTGCGGCGCTGACCTCTCTGGTCAACCGGTACGCGCGCGACAAGAAGCTGCTGCGCGAGAAGGACGACAACCTCACGGGTGAGGACGTCCGCGAGGGCCTGACGGCGATCATCTCGGTGAAGCTGGGCGAGCCGCAGTTCGAGGGCCAGACGAAGACGAAGCTGGGCAACACGGAGGCCAAGACCTTCGTGCAGAAGGTCGTCCACGAGCAGCTGACGGACTGGTTCGACCGCAATCCCAATGAGGCCGCGGACATCATCCGCAAGGGCATCGCGGCGTCCACGGCGCGTGTCGCGGCCCGCAAGGCGCGCGACCTGACCCGCCGTAAGGGTCTGCTGGAGAGCGCGTCGCTGCCGGGCAAGCTGAGCGACTGCCAGTCGAACGACCCCACCAAGTGCGAGATCTTCATCGTCGAGGGTGACTCCGCCGGCGGTTCGGCGAAGTCGGGCCGTAATCCGATGTACCAGGCGATCCTGCCCATCCGAGGCAAGATCCTGAACGTCGAGAAGGCCAGGATCGACAAGATCCTGCAGAACACCGAGGTCCAGGCGCTGATTTCGGCATTCGGTACCGGTGTCCACGAGGACTTCGACATCGAGAAGCTCCGCTATCACAAGATCATTCTGATGGCGGACGCCGACGTCGACGGCCAGCACATCAACACCCTGCTGCTGACCTTCCTGTTCCGGTTCATGCGGCCGCTGGTCGAGTCCGGGCACGTGTACCTCTCCCGTCCGCCGCTCTACAAGATCAAGTGGGGCCGGGACGACTTCGAGTACGCGTACTCCGACCGTGAGCGCGACGCTCTGGTGGAGCTCGGCAAGCAGAACGGCAAGCGGATCAAGGAAGACTCGATCCAGCGCTTCAAGGGCCTCGGCGAGATGAACGCCGAGGAGCTGCGCATCACGACGATGGACCAGGACCACCGGGTGCTCGGCCAGGTCACGCTGGACGACGCGGCGCAGGCAGACGATCTGTTCTCGGTGCTGATGGGTGAGGACGTCGAGGCGCGGCGCTCGTTCATCCAGCGCAACGCCAAGGACGTCCGCTTCCTCGACATCTGAGTCGGCCGAACAAGCAAGCCGCAGCTCGAAAGGACTTTGACCAGCAATGGCCGACGAGAACACCCCTGTGACACCTGAAGAGGAGCCCGCCACCGCGGGTGTGGGCATGCGTGTCGAGCCCGTGGGGCTCGAGACGGAGATGCAGCGCTCCTACCTCGACTACGCGATGTCCGTCATCGTGTCGCGTGCGCTGCCCGACGTACGGGACGGTCTGAAGCCCGTTCACCGCCGGGTGTTGTACGCGATGTACGACGGCGGCTACCGGCCCGAGAAGGGCTTCTACAAGTGCGCCCGTGTCGTCGGTGACGTCATGGGTACGTACCACCCGCACGGCGACTCCTCGATCTACGACGCGCTCGTGCGACTGGCGCAGCACTGGTCGATGCGCATGCCGCTGGTGGACTCCAACGGCAACTTCGGTTCTCCGGGCAACGACCCGGCCGCGGCGATGCGGTACACCGAGTGCAAGATGATGCCGCTGTCCATGGAGATGGTCCGGGACATCGACGAGGAGACCGTCGACTTCAAGGACAACTACGACGGCCGCAACCAGGAGCCGGTGGTTCTCCCGGCGCGCTTCCCGAACCTGCTGATCAACGGCTCGGCGGGCATCGCGGTCGGTATGGCCACCAACATCCCGCCGCACAACCTGCGCGAGGTCGCGGCCGGCGCGCAGTGGTACCTGGAGCACCCGGAGGCTTCGCACGAGGAGCTCCTGGACGCGCTGCTCGAGCGCATCAAGGGCCCGGACTTCCCGACGGGCGCGCTCGTCGTGGGCCGTAAGGGCATCGAGGACGCGTACCGCACGGGCCGTGGCTCCATCACGATGCGTGCGGTCGTGGCGGTCGAGGAGATCCAGGGCCGTCAGTGCCTGGTGGTCACGGAGCTTCCGTACCAGACCAACCCCGACAACCTCGCGCAGAAGATCGCCGACCTGGTGAAGGACGGCAAGGTCGGCGGCATCGCGGACGTGCGTGACGAGACGTCCTCGCGCACCGGCCAGCGTCTGGTGGTCGTGCTGAAGCGTGACGCGGTCGCCAAGGTCGTGCTGAACAACCTGTACAAGCACACCGATCTGCAGACGAACTTCGGCGCGAACATGCTGGCGCTCGTCGACGGGGTGCCGCGCACCCTGTCGATCGACGCGTTTATCCGCCACTGGGTGACGCACCAGATCGAGGTCATCGTCCGGCGTACGAAGTTCCGCCTGCGCAAGGCGGAGGAGCGGGCGCACATCCTGCGCGGTCTGCTCAAGGCGCTGGACGCGATCGACGAGGTCATCGCACTCATCCGTCGCAGCAACACGGTGGAGATCGCGCGCGAGGGTCTGATGGGCCTGCTGGAGATCGACGAGATCCAGGCGAACGCGATCCTGGAGATGCAGCTGCGCCGGCTGGCCGCGCTGGAGCACCAGAAGATCACCGCCGAGCACGACGAGCTCCAGGCGAAGATCAACGAGTACAACGCGATCCTGGTGTCGCCCGAGCGGCAGCGTCAGATCGTCAGCGAGGAGCTGGCGGCGATCGTCGAAAAGTTCGGCGACGACCGGCGTTCCAAGCTGGTGCCCTTCGACGGTGACATGTCCATCGAGGACCTGATCGCCGAGGAGGACATCGTCGTCACGATCTCCCGCGGCGGCTATGTGAAGCGCACGAAGACGGACGACTACCGTTCGCAGAAGCGCGGCGGCAAGGGTGTGCGCGGGACGAAGCTCAAGGAAGACGACATCGTCGACCACTTCTTCGTGTCGACGACGCACCACTGGCTGCTGTTCTTCACGAACAAGGGCCGGGTGTACCGGGCGAAGGCGTACGAGCTGCCGGATGCCGGCCGGGACGCGCGTGGTCAGCACGTGGCGAACCTGCTGGCGTTCCAGCCGGACGAGCAGATCGCGCAGATCCTGGCGATCCGTGACTACGAGGCGGCGCCCTACCTGATCCTGGCCACCAAGGGCGGCCTGGTGAAGAAGACGTCGCTGAAGGACTACGACTCGCCCCGTTCCGGTGGTGTCATCGCCATCAACCTCCGTGAGACGGAGAGCGGTGCGGACGATGAGCTGATCGGCGCCGAGCTCGTGTCGGCCGAGGACGATCTGCTGCTCATCAGCAGGAAGGCCCAGTCGATCAGGTTCACTGCGACGGACGATGCACTGCGCCCGATGGGCCGTGCCACCTCGGGTGTGAAGGGCATGAGTTTCCGCGCAGGCGACGAACTGCTCTCGATGAATGTTGTCCGGCCCGGTACGTTCGTGTTCACTGCGACCGACGGTGGTTACGCGAAGCGGACCGCTGTCGACGAGTACCGCGTCCAGGGTCGTGGTGGTCTGGGTATCAAGGCCGCCAAGATCGTGGAGGACCGGGGATCGCTCGTCGGGGCGCTGGTGGTGGAGGAGACGGACGAGATCCTCGCCATCACGCTCGGCGGCGGCGTGATCCGTACGCGAGTCAATGAAGTCAGGGAGACGGGCCGTGACACCATGGGCGTCCAACTGATCAATCTGGGCAAGCGCGATGCCGTCGTCGGTATCGCGCGCAACGCCGAGGCCGGTCGTGAGGCCGAAGAGGTCGACGGGACCGATGAGGCTGAAGGCAACACGGTCGAGGCCCATGCCGAGAGCGTGGTCGAGGGCACTGTCGAGGGCACGGAGCCCTCGGCCGGGGAGCACGAGGAGTAGAGCGTGAGTGGAGCCACGGGCGCCGGTTCGGCCTCTTCCGGAGCTGGAGCGAGCGGTGCCCGTGGCCCTGCCACGGACTCCCAAGGGGGAACTGTGACGGACACTCGGGGACCTCAGCCCCAGTACGAGGGGTACGCGACCGGGCCGTTGCCCGGTGAGCGCGAGCCCGCACCGGGCCAGGCGGGGCCCTATCACCCGCCGCAGGCGTACCAGTCCCCCGCGGGCGGTACGCAGGGTGGCGGCACACAGGGCGGAGCGCAGGGCGTGGGCGGCGTACAGGCGACGCGTCGGCCCCGGACCGGGGCTCGGACCACTCCGCGTACCCGCAAGGCGCGCCTGCGGGTGGCCAAGGCCGATCCGTGGTCGGTGATGAAGGTCAGCTTCCTGCTGTCCATCGCGCTGGGGATCTGCACAGTGGTGGCGGCGGCGGTCCTGTGGATGGTGATGGACGCCATGGGCGTCTTCTCCACCGTGGGCGGCACGATCAGTGAGGCCACCGGTTCGAACGAGAGCAACGGCTTCGATCTGCAGTCGTTCCTGTCGCTGCCGCGCGTCCTCATCTTCACCTCGGTCATCGCGGTGATCGATGTGGTGCTGGCCACTGCGCTGGCGACGCTGGGCGCCTTCATCTACAACTTGTCGGCCGGCTTCGTGGGTGGCGTGGAGCTCACTCTGGCCGAGGACGAGTAGGTCGCCGGGTATCGATTTTGGGACTGGCCCCGACGTGCGCTAATCTTCAGAAGTCAGCGCACAGCGCGGCGGGGCTATAGCTCAGTTGGTTAGAGCGCATCCCTGATAAGGATGAGGCCACAGGTTCAAATCCTGTTAGCCCCACCAGTACGAAGGCCCCCCACCGGTAACGGTGGGGGGCCTTCGACATTTGCGGGTGACATCAGCCGGTCAGTGAATTCCGGCAGCTCGGCGAGCATCGTCACGGCTTCCCGCTCTCCGTCGCCCACCACATGGGTGTAGACGTCCATGATCATGCTGATCTGGCTGTGCCGCAGGATCGCCTGGGCGACCATGGGGTGCACCTTCAGGAAGGCCGGCAGGGTGCCGCAGGTGTGCCGAGCGAGCCGCACGGTGATCCGGCCGGACCCCCGATCGCCGACCCGGGCGGAGCCGAGCAGCCGTGGCCCAGGGCGTCAAGATCGTTCGTACAGTGGCGCGCTCCGCCATGACGCCCTTGACCACGCTCGCCATGCGGAGTGTGGGTCGAAGGCGGACGGGACGGGAGCGGGGGTGAGTGGTGGGTTGAGGGCAGTTGAGTGTTCAAGCTTTGCCCATGACAGACTCAGCGACTTGTCAGTCACGTTTCAGGAGGTCCCTGCCATGCGCCACTTGGCCACCGTGGCGGCCGGTATCGCGGCCACCGTCCTGCTCACCGGCTGTGGAGCAGGGAATGCTGGGCAAGCACCCGCACCGAAGTCGAAGAGCGTCGCGTCGGTCACACCGAAGGCAGCTGGTGCATCCGAGGTCGAGGCAGCGCTCAGGAACGCCGATCCAGCGCCCTACTCGGCTCAGATGACGGCGGAAAGCTATCTGGGCTCCACGCCGGCACTCGTGATGGCCGGCCGGATGAACCTCAACGGATCAGCCCCTACGGGCAAAGTGACCTTGACGACTGCCGACAGCGCTCCGGAGGACCAAGCGGTCACTGCGGAGACGATCCTGCTGGAGAACGCCACCTAAACACGAGCACTTGACGACGACGGACCAGCTGGGGAGTGGCAGCGTGCGGGGCTGGATTCTGCAGGCGCGGTCGCAGCGGACTACAGAGCTTATGCACAGCTGCTCCTGGACCTTGGGCCGAAGGCTCTGAAGGGTTCAGAGGAGGTGGACGGCGCCCCTGCGTACCGGCTTTCCGGGAAGCTCACCCAGGACCAGCTCCGGACGGTGGACCGTCGACTGTACGACAGGATGCGTTCCGCGGGCCTGGAGGAGTTCGCTTGCGACGTGTGGGTCAACGAATCCGGCCGAGTCGTGCGCTTCGAGCAGTGGATGAAGGTATCCGGTGCCTCGGCGCACAACGTCGTGACGCTCAAGGGGACCTCCCCCTGAGTCGTGGACACGCTGATACTGGATCTGCTTGATCCGGAGGAAGCGAGAAGACCGTCGATGGCGATGAAGGACTATTCGG